>JAFDKF010000118.1 GCA_019307135.1 Deltaproteobacteria bacterium | reverse complement strand
CAAGGATTGAAGCGTGCGCGCGTAGAAATCGACCGGAAGATACTCGCCGAGATGGCTGTCTCAGATCCGAACGCTTTTTCCCGCCTGGCGGCCATTGCCGCGGGCGCAGAATCGCATTGAAGAGAGTGTAAATCACGGCTGTTGGCAATGAGAAAATCCGTGTCCGTCTGCTGCGTATTTAGTTTTGGGGAAAAGGTGTCAGGTTTGCGGCGTTCGCCTTGAGAACAGCACGGGTTTCAGGTGTCAGAATTGAGAAACTTAAAGATCTGTACTGTTCTCAAGGCGTAAGCCGCAAACCTGAACACTGACACCTGGCCATTGAACTCAATAACCAACAATCTTGATTTACACCCCATTGAAGATTGTCGATTGAATTGACAATCATCAATCATCAATCATCAATCATCAATCGTATGAAACAAGAGTTTGAAAAGGTGGAGCAGGAAGCCCTGGAGGCCATAAAGGGGATTTCAGACCCGACCGGGCTCAAGACTCTGAAGGCCCGGTACGTGGGCCGCAAAGGAGTAGTGACAGCGCTTTTGCGAAAGATCTCCGGTTTGCCCCCGGAGGAAAAGCCCGAGACAGGCAGGTTTGCAAACGAGGTGAAAAAAAGGATCGAGGATGCCTTTGCAAAGGCATTGCAAGCTCTTGAGGCGGATCGCGGGGAGGTTACGGCAGACACCCTGGATGTGACCTTGCCTGGACGGCCTCTTGCCAGGGGGCGGGTGCACCCGATTACGCAAATCACCAAGGCCATCTGCGAAGTCTTCCAAAGGCTCGGCTTCGAAATCGTAGAAGGGCCTGATGTGGAATGGGACTACTATAACTTTGAAGCTCTCAACATCCCACGGGATCATCCTGCCCGTGATATGCATGACACCTTCTATATTTCCGAAAACATTGTCCTGAGAACCCACACCTCCCCTATCCAGATACGAGTCATGGAGTCACAATCCCCGCCAGTTCGCATTATTGCGCCTGGTAAGTCCTACCGGGTAGATTCTGATATCTCACATACCCCTATGTTTTTCCAGGTGGAAGGATTGATGGTCCAGGAGAACATATCCTTTGGTGACCTGAAAGGCGTCCTGACTACTTTTGCACACCAGATCTTTGATGAGGAGACGAGCCTGCGGTTTCGCCCCAGCTTTTTCCCATTTACAGAGCCAAGTGCAGAGATCGATATCCGATGCGTGATCTGCAGGGGTGCGGGCTGCCGGGTTTGCTCCCACACCGGGTGGTTGGAAGTTTTGGGTGCTGGCATGGTGCACCCGGCGGTGTTTGAGATGGTCGGCTATGATACGGACCGCTATACCGGTTTTGCCTTTGGCATGGGCATCGAGCGTATTGCCATGCTTAAGTACGGCATTGAAGATATCAGAAAATTCTACGAAAATGATCTCAGATTCCTTGAACAATTCTAGTCATTCGATTTCGGAATGCGGAATAAGAGAGAAGATGAAATGGGCAAACCGATGACCGTGGAGGAGTGAGCTAAGGTGCCTAAAGTGTCTAAAGTGAGCTAAAGTTGAGGCCCGGCCTGGCGCTACGTGCGTGAGCGGTCGGCATAAAGCCGACCCTACGTAGGGGCGGGTTTATCCCGCCCGTTTGTTCTGGGCCAGGGACTTGAGGAGGCTTTTTCAGAATTGGTTTTATTCCTTTAACTTTAGGCACTTTAGCTCACTTTAGCTCACTTTAGGCACTCTCTTATTGACAAATGAAAGTTAGTTTAAGCTGGCTCAAAGACTATGTGACCATAGATGTGGATGTGATTAAGCTGGCCGAAGCCCTGACCATGGCAGGACTTGAGGTGGACGGCCTCGTGGACCGTTACGCCTATCTGGACCGCGTCGTAGTGGGGCGCATCGTTGAAATAGCCCCCAGGTCTCACGCTGAAACACTTTCCCTCTGCAGGGTGGATGTGGGCAATGGGATAAAGCCGGTTGTATGCGGCGCTACGAATATCAAAGAAGGGGACCTTGTGCCGATAGCTCTTCCTGGGGCTCAACTTCCTTCAGGCGAGACCATCGATGCCGGACGTATCCGGGGACAAGCCTCAGAAGGGATGTTATGCTCTGAAGCAGAACTTGCCCTTGGAATGGATAGCTCTGGCATCCTCTTGCTTCCGGAGACGGCTAAGCCGGGTCTGGGGGTTGCCGTCGCTCTTAGCCTTTCAGACACCATCATTGAGTTTGATCTCACACCCAATCGTTCTGATTGCCTCAGTATCATCGGCATAGCGCGTGAGGTGGCTGCCATTCTCAAGACCCCCTTGAGATATCCCAGGGTAAAGCTCCCACCGGGTGAAACCCCCATAGAGGAACTCTGTTCTGTAACTATTGACGCCCCGGATCACTGTCCCCGGTATGCGGCAAGGGTGGTTACGGACGTGAACGTTGGGCCATCTCCTTTCTGGCTTCAAGACAGATTATACTCCGTGGGGCTCCGGACCATCAATAACGTGGTGGATGTGACCAACTTTGTCCTTATGGAAATGGGTCAACCCCTCCATGCCTTTGATTTTGACCGTCTGGCCGAGCATCGGATCGTTGTTAAAACGGCTCAGGAAGGCCAAGCCTTTACGACCCTGGATGGCGTAGAACGCACCTTTGGCTCTGATATGCTCATGATCTGCGACGGCAAAGGGCCGGTGGCCCTGGCCGGCATCATGGGCGGACTTGAATCAGAAATCGAAGACCAGACAACGCGGGTCCTTATTGAAAGCGCCTATTTCAACCCGATCACCACACGACGCACAGCCAAGCGCCTTGGCTTGAACACCGAATCATCGCACCGGTTCGAGCGGGGCGTAGACCCTGTGGGTGTCAGAAGAGCCCTGGACCGTGCGGCTCAGCTCATGGTCGAATTAGCAGGCGGAAAGCTTGCTGAAGGGGTCATTGACGTTTATCCCCGGCCAATTCCTGAAAGGGTTATAGAGCTCAGCGTCAAGCGAACAAACCGGCTCCTGGGTACCCGGTTAAGCCAGGATGACGTTGGCGCTTATCTTAAATCCGTGGAACTGGACGTAGAACCCCTGGATGAGGATCGGCTCAGGGTCGTGCCGCCCACTTTTCGCATGGACATTACGCGGCCTGAAGACCTGATGGAAGAGGTGGCTCGTCTGAGGGGTTATGATCAGATTCCGACCACCCATCCCGTGTCTCATGTTGTGGCCAGGAAACCGGACAAGAAGCTCCGGGTTAGGGACCGACTTTGGCAGTTGCTTGCGGGGTGTGGGTTTTCGGAGATCGTTACTTACAGTTTTATCAGAAGGGATGCATGTGACCAGCTCTTGCTCCATGATCAAGACCCGCGCCGGCGGATGGTGTCCATCCTGAATCCTCTGACGGAAGACCAAGGGGTTATGAGGTCCTCTTTGCTCCCGGGTCTTCTTGCCACCATGTACAGAAACAGCAAACAGGGAAACGAGAATCTGAAGATCTTCGAGCTTGGTAAGGTCTTCTTGTACACTACCCCGGATGAACTCCCGGAAGAGATAGAGATGATCTCCGGGCTTTGGACCGGGGCACGTCACGTAAAAGCGTGGCATTTCAAGGAAACAAAAGTCGATTTCTATGATATAAAAGGGGTGGTCGAAGCAGTATTGGCCGGGCTGAACATAGCCGGTGTTCGGTTTGCTCCCTTGACGGGCACTGATTTTCCCTATCTGAGATCCGGCTATGCCGCACAAATTCAGGTGGGCAACGAGAGGCTGGGGGCGGTAGGGGAATTGTCCGGAGAGGTTTTGAGGAATTTTGGGCTAAACCAGGTTGCCTATTGTTTTGACCTCAACTTTGATCGGCTTGTCGATCATGTATCTGAAGAAAAGCGTACCAAAGCCCTCTCTCGTTTCCCTGCGACCACGAGGGATATGGCCCTGATACTAAGTAATAGTATTGAAGCCCAGGCCCTTTTGGATTTCGTGGAAGCTATGGGACAAGTATTGGTAGAGGGGGTGGAAATCTTTGACATATATACGGGGTCACCAATACCAGAAGGTAAGAAGAGTATCGGCCTGAGGTTTACATACCGATCATCTGAAAGAAGCCTCACCGATAGCGAGGTCAACAACATCCACGAAACCATAACCCGGGAGGTATTGAAAAAGTTTAGCGCCCGGCTGAGGCCGGAGTGAATCGGAAATATGGATTTTTAGACCATGATCATGGTTTCGGCGACTTCCATCTGGCTGTGGGAGCGGCATTCTTGCCGCGACCTTCGCGGCTGGAAAGCCGCTCCCACAAATTGGCCCAAATGGTAATCAACGCCTGTAGCCCCTGGTTTCCAGACTCTGTGATTTCCGATTTCCGAATAACCAAAAAATGAACGTAACCGTTCAGAGGTTCAGGGTTGACCGAAACTCTGAACCTGCAAACGTCTATCTGGCCTACAAGCAAGGTCAACGAAAAAAAGGCAACCCTGAACGGTGAACTTTGAACCTGTGAACGCCTACAAATGAACAAAAAAGACATCGTCGAGGCAATTCACGCCAGAGTTGGATTTTCCAAGCGGGAGACTGCTGCGATCGTTGATAAGGCTTTTGAACTATTAAAGACGGCCTTGGCCGAAAGTGATTCGGTCATGATTTCGGGCTTTGGGAAGTTTTGCGTCCGTGAAAAAAAGGCTCACAAGGGCAGAAATCCCAAAACCGGGGAGACCATAACACTGCCTGCGCGGAAGGTTATAACCTTCAAGGTGAGCCGCGTGCTCAAGGAGCGAATAAATGCGGCCCACAGAGACCGAGATACGCTATAACCGGCATTGAGGCATACGTACTGCGATACTGGGAGACAGAGTTTCCCAGGATCAACCCTGCCAGATCCCGCTCCGGGCAACGCCTTTACAGAAGGCATGACATAGAACTCATTCTACAGATTAAAGATCTGCTTTACCAAAAGAGATTTACAATTGCCGGGGCCAAACAATATCTCCAGCAACACCACAAAGATTCCAAGCTTGCCGCCGGCGACAACCAACCTCTCATCAGGAACCTGTTGAGCAGGTGAGAGGGCTTTGGCCTATATGCCATATGGGGGTGTTTTGAAAGATGAACATCGAACATCAAACGTCCAACATCGAATGAAAAAACAAACATCCAATACCGAACATTCGTGGTTCAGTGTTCAGTGTTCAGGGTTTTGACACCTGACACCTGACACCTGACACCTGACACCTGACACCTTTGATAACGAAAATCTTAATTAATTCTTCTGTTTCCTCTAAGATATCATGATCTTTCCCCATTCAACGTTCGATGTTCAACGTTCGATGTTCGATGTTCATTTTTTCAGTCCCTCCTAAACAAAAACAACTTAGCGCTTATGGGCGGAAGCCCCCGACCTACGCTTAAGTCGCCGACATTGAGCCTTTACTGTCACTTCGCTCTTTTGTCCAGCCTCCTGATGATCCAGCGGGACAGAGCCTTATCATCCGTGTATTGAACAACGCCCTCGAGGTTTTTTAGTGGAATTTCCGCCCTGGCCATCGTCTTGTGCCCACCGGCAGCGCCCATCTGTGAAAAACTTCGGCCCAGCAGTTTTCCAGCGTCCTTTCGAAGCCCGTCATTTCTAACTATGATGATCAAACGCCCCTGAGAGATGCCTGACACAACAGCCCAGGCAATATCGTGGATTCTCATGAAAAATTCCGCAATGGACACGCAAATGTCCGGGTTTGTCACAGGGCCCAGATGCACGTGGATGCGCTGCTTTCCCATGCGCATCTCCTCTAACGCGGTGCGGTAGTATTTCAGTGACTGCAAGGTAATTTCTGCCTGCTCAATTCTCCGCGCCATATGTACGTTCACATAGCGAAAGAGAAACTGGAAGGCATTCACATCATCCATGAGTACCTTTCGCTCAAAGTTGCTTGTGTCCGTCTTGATGCCGTAAAAGAGGGCAGTGGCAAGCCTCACAGAGGGTTTGATCTTGGCAGCTCGCAGATACTGGGTCATGATGGTGGATGTGGCCCCATATTCCGGGCGGATGTCCACAAAAGGGGCTTTCACACCGGTCAGTGGATGGTGGTCAATGATGATATCAAAGTTGATCCCTTCAAAAGCCTCATGGTGGCGTGGCTGGGAGTCGAGGATAGCAAGGCGCGTAAATTGGTCTGGAGCCGCCTTTTGGATTGGAAGCAGATCGAGCTTGAGCAACCGGATCATGGCCAGGTTGTCAGGCCGCCTGATCGTATTCACGTGAGCTATGCAGGTGCCCGCAACCCGCCGCCACAGGAGGCGTTTCAAAGCCATAGCGCTGGCCATTGCATCCGGGTCAGCGTTGATCAGGATGAGGAGGCGATCTTCACGAGAGAAAAGGCCAAGGAGACGGCGCAGTTTTTCTGAGATAGAAGTGGCCATTACACTCCTCCTGTCAAGAACGAATCTATTTTTCTACTCATAACGTCGATCTGCCCTGGCTGCACCCACTGAATCTCCGGGTCTGCCCCAAACCATGTAAGTTGTCGCTTGGCGTAGCGGCGGGTGTCACGTTTAAAAAGATGCACGGCTTCGTCCCATGGCGTGCGTCCCTCCAAATAGTCTGCCATGTGCCGGTAACCGATGGACCGCATGGATTTGAGGGTTGAGGGATATCCCTGATCCAACAACCATTTCACTTCTTCTAATAATCCGGAAGCCAGCATCAGATCAACCCGCCTGTTAATCCGATCATACAAGATGTTCCTGTCCGTGGTCAACCCGATCTTGAGTGTCCTGTAGCGGAAATCCCGAAAACCGTGAACCCTCTGGTGGTGGGAGATAGGTTGCCCTGTAACCTTATGAACCTCAAGGGCACGTATGATCCGGTAAGTATCGTTGGGATGGATTCTTGCGGCGGCCACAGGATCGACCTTTTGTAGCCGCTGGTACAGGGCCTCGATTCCAAGGGTTTCAGCCTCATCTTTCAGTCTTTTTCGCACGATCCCATTTTGTTCTTGGGCCGCAAAGAGCCCTCGCGTGAGGGCCTTGATGTAAAGGCCCGTGCCGCCTGCCACAAAGATAGGGCGCCCTTTTTGATCAAGGTCCCGGATTACTGCATCTGCCATTGTCCTAAAAAGGACTGCGCTGAAAGGCTCGTCCGGGTTTACCACATCAATGAGATGATGGCGTACCCGGGCCCGTTGCTCTTCGGTGGGTTTTGCCGTGCCGATGTTCATATATCTGTACACCTGCATGGCATCAGCGCTGATGATCTCAGCTCCCAGGGGTTCGGCCAGCGCAATCGCCACATCGGTTTTGCCCACGCACGTGGGGCCTGAGATGATGATCAGAGATGGTTTCTGGGACATCGCAATCTACATTACTATATTAGCCATTCCATAATCAAGGTTTTGCCCACGTCATGAGAAATTCAATACCGGGCACATAATACCTGGCGATAGTCGCAGCCGCCCAATCAGCCCTTTACAATCTGTAAAAAATACTAACACCCAGCCCTCTTGGACTGGGTGCGGAAGCCTCCCAATCCTCCTCTAATCGTCATTATTTTCACATGGTTGGCCTAATTCTCGTGCGTCCTGTTCCTTGGCATGGTGGTTGCTTTTCTGGAAGGGGAATAGTTCAACGGGTGAATCGCGCCAAGCACGAATACACGATCTCGATAGTCAGCGGCAATCGAATTGTGCGAGTGGGCAAAACTAAGAAAGGAGGAATGGCTGGATCACGAGGTTGCCAAAAGGGGTATAATTTTAAGGTGTTGCAGAACTTCTGAGATGTGATATAATAAAAAGGTGAAACATGAAGCCATCTAAGCGTACAGATGGCAACAGCATAACCTTCCGCAATTACAGGCTTTCATGGAACGCAAAATTCGCGAGAACACCGTGCGCGAAGTGCGGAATGTAGGTCGAAATATTTTTGACAGAACAATTTCAATTAAAAGGAGGAAAATTATGAAGATGAAGGTAAGTTTATGGAAGGTCCTAAGTATTGCAGTGGCTTTGGTCTTAGGCTATGCTGTAAATTCTGATGCGTTTCGGGTTAATGTTGATGAGGATACCTGGGCTGATTGTACTATAAGGGGTCAGTTGTCTTATAAAAATTTAGATAAAAGAAGTGACGACGACGATTATCATCGGAACTATTTTGAACTTACCGAGGCAGAGTTTTATGTTAAAGGTCAGATTAACCCCTTAGTTCAGTTCTTTACCCAATGGGAGTGTGTTTATAAACCTTTAAAATTAAGTGGAGAGAAATATGAAGGTGATGAAAAATATAAAAAAGATAGAGCTTTTATGAAAGAGACTGGGATGAATTTTTTATTTGCTCCTGAATTTAAGCTAAGATTTGGCAGGATTCGTATACCTGTTAGCAGATATCACCAAAGATCTGATTACGGTAAAATAATTCAGACTGACTATTTCTATAGGTATGATGTTCACGAGGTATTTAAAAAAGCACTTCCTGCAGCTCTTAAGGTAGATAAAACCGCTCTTAATATTAGAGAGCCAGGTGCTGTGTTTTTTGGAGACCTTTTTGAGGGGATGCTTAGATATCACCTGGGTTTATTTAATCAACCTAACAATGACAATGGCTATGAAGGTCTTAGATACACAGCAAGGCTTGCGTTTACTCCTACTATGTTAGGATTTAAACCCGAATCCTCACTTAAAGGAACAAGAAAAGATTCTTATCTTGGGAAAAAAGATATATTAACTATTGGTGCAGGCTATTCCAGGGAAGAGATATGGAACGATCTCGACAATGAGATGTATGCTGTTGATGCATTTTTTGAAAAGAAATATGGTAGTATAGTGCCTGATTTAGGGGTTGGATACATTAAGGCAGAAGAGACTCATAGAATTGATGGTAAAGCACAAGATAGTGAATTCTGGTTTGTTCAGGGGCAACTCCTTTATGATAAGGTAGTTGGTTTTGGAAAACCTGCTATTGGGGCAAAATTTGAGAGAATGCAGTCAGATAAGGCTTATCTTAATAAAGATGCCAGGTCTGATCGTTTGTCAGTTGCTCTTAATTACTACATCAAAGGATACTCTGCATTGATATCTCTTTGTCTTGATAATGTAAGATATAAGGATGGTGCAGAAGATTATCTAGAAACCAACAAAAAAGAAGACTCTGTCACTGACTACAGTCTCTTCTTCCAGTTCAAATTCTAAAGGATCTTATCCAACAACTATCCCCCCCCCTTCGTCACGGTGAGTTTTACCCACGCTTGACACAGTGGGGTCAGGGGCAGGATTGCATAAAAAACCCGGGCCGACTTGACCCGGGTTTTTTATCAAATAAAATGGACCTGTGCGGTTACCTGAAAAATCCCCCTAAATCCCCCTTTGAAAAAGGGGGACTTTTGGGGCCAAAGCCGGTTCCCCCCTTTGAAAAAGGGGGGTTAGGGGGAATTTTAATTGTATTGCCAAGATCATGAATATACTAACCGCACAGGTGGAATAAAATGGGAGGTTCCATGAAAGCAAGATTATTTTTCTTATTTGTGCTACTTGCCCTGCCGGCATGTGCTACCCTTCCTGCAAGTGTTGAAGATCTCACTCCTCCTGACGAATTAGGCAAGGTTGCCGTACTATCTGTATTAGGTGACACGCTGTATATAAACTACATAGGGGTGACGGTTTTCGGCAACAGGCATAGCACCGCGGATGTTTCCGAATGGGATATAGATAATTATGTTGTTACAAAAACAGAAGACTACTTAAAACAGAACGGCTACATTGTAAAACGATTATCCTATGAAAAAGCGCCGCTGTTAGAAGCATATAACAATCCAGAGCCTGGTTACGGTACATATTCCAAATATGTCGAAGATTACCTGGCCAAATTAGCGGGAGACGAGGGAATCGATACATTTTTAGTAATATACAATACATATCATGAAGACTATGTCGGGCGTAGCGAGGAACGTCTCCTGGGTTACGGTTTGTATCAATGCTTCACTCTGTTAAGTGCGCCGACTACAGCCCTATATAGCAATTTACGTTTTGAACTTATTACACCCAAACCATTCAGAAAAGTAATGGTGAAGAAGAGCTTCGATTACGAGTTTGTCGCCCCTGAGTACTTTAAAGATAGCTACAAGGACCAGGTCAAAGAAAAGTCTTTGTTAACTATTGAAAATAAGAGCGCTGCCGTATTAGCGGAAAAACTACGCCAAAGTTTAGATGGCGCGATCTCAAAAGGATTAAGCTTGGTCGGCTTAAAGATATGGGAACCAGATCATGAAAAACAGGTCCCGGCAGCCGCCGAGATTACCCGGATGACGGCATTCAAGACAAATCGAATAGTGAAGACGTACACCATGAACCTTTCTTCTCCTCCTGAAGAAGTATTTCCGCTATTGTGCCCGACCCGCAGGCACGAATGGCTCGAAGATTGGAAAAGTGACATGATCTATCCGGATTCCGGCGTGGCTGAAAACAATTGTGTTTTTCAAACCGATTATCCCCACCGCGGAGAAATGATCTGGGTCGTTACCCGGTATGACGCTCCCCGCGCCATTGAATTCACAGTGTTCAGTTTCGATTTTTATGTTTTGAAAGTTGACATCACCTTGATGCCGAATGGAAATGGCGGCACACAAGCAAACTGGACTCATACATTCACTGCCACAACGGAACGCGGCAATAAATTCATCGCACATTACACTGACTGGGATCACCACAAAAAAATGTCGTGCATTGAGCAATCCCTTGAGCATTTCTGCAGGACGGGAGAAATGCTCCATAAAAACTTGGAGTGAAAGGAAATGGACCTTTTTACATATACTTGGGGTTACCGTTCAAGGGTTCAGAGGGGGCGTATCCAGAACTTGGGGGATGCATCTTCTTGAAATCAGTTGGCCCGCATTTGTGGAGTATTGGAGTACATCAAGTGCCTAAAGTGAGCTAAAGTGAGCTAAAGTGCCTAAAGTTGAAACACAAAACGGGTAATAAAACAGTTTTTCAAGTCCTTAATTTTAGCTCACTTTAGGCACTTTAGGCACTTTAGCTCACTTTTCTTCCATTGTCTTCCATCTCGTTCCCACGCTCTGCGTGGGAACGTATTCCACCCGATCGTCACAATCCTGTCTATCGCTTTATTTCACGTGTACTATCCCCCACAATTGTGTGGCAATTGACACACTATTTCGGACCCAAATAGCTCCGGCCTCATAGTATTTCGTATGAGGATGCCTACAGATTTTCGACACGTGAATTCTTGACAAGTGGACTGGAAGCGTGTATAGAGGCTACTACAATGAGATCGACGACAAAAAAATGATGTGATTTAGGGAGGTTACAGCGAAAAGACGTAACTTCTCAATAAGTTCGGGTGCACCGTTTCAGTCGTCCGAAATGTCTCGCACGGCGCCTCCCTCGCCTCGGACAGCGGGCGGGATAAACCCGCCCCTACGGCCTGTCTGCCCAGACAACAATCGTAGGGGCGACTTTACGTCGCCCGAAAACAGGGCGCATAAAGCCTCGCCTACCCGAGGTTTTTGAGAAGTTACGAAAAGACGTATGTTCTCAAAAAGTCCGGGTATTTGTTGATTGGGGGAGATGGTGGGGTGAGGGGGTAAGCCCGAAGTTATTGAGGAGTTACGAAAAATTTTACTTAGAAGGAGGAAGTGGAAAGCCATGAAGAAATGTGGTCTGATTGCACTGGTTCTCGCGGTTTTCTTTTCGTTGACGTCAATGACGGTGTTAGCCGAAACAGATGCTGAGCGCCTGGATCGCCTTGAAAGGGAGATTAAAGACCTGAAGGCGAAGCAATCCGCGGCTGAAAAGGTATTGTCCAAAGCTGAAAGCGTGTGGTCCAAATATAACATGCGCCTTTATGGACGGGTAAAAGTCGATCTGAATTACGATACAGCCCGGTTTGAGGATAGAGATGATATGCGTTGTGTCAAGGCACGTCCTGACAATACGAACGATTCGACGAACTTTAACCCTCGTGATAGCCGTTTCGGGTTTGAGGCGAGCCACACTGAAGGGGATTGGACCGGAAATGCTCGAATCGAGCTCGATTTTTACGGTGACTCCCCGAAGGACAGTGACAACCTGACGCCGCGCATGCGCTTGGGCTATGTAAAAGCAGCATACGATCCTTCCGGCACAAGTATCGTAGTTGGTCAGGACTGGACACCTGTGGCACAGCTAAATCCGGCTAATATCGATTTTGGAATTCTAACAGCGGCCGGAAACCTGTGGTGGCGTGTGCCCCAGGTAACAATCCGGCAAGAACTCGGAGATATGGAATTGCTTGTCTCGGCTATGAGGCACAAGCGTAAATCTAGCGCAGAAGAAGCTCGCATGCCGTGGGCCCTTGGGCGGGTTGCCTACAATATGAGCTTCCTGGGCAAGGGGAACATGATCGCCCTGAGCGGCGGCTGGCGGCCCGATGAGGTATACCAAGTTGATGATGGTGGGGACAAAATATCCGGGACTGACCGGGATATCGACCGGTGGCTGGTCGCTTTAGAGCTTAAGCTGAGCTCAGGGCCATTTGTATTCAAGCTTGAGCCGTGGTGGGGTAAAGGGATTGGTAATTCATTTCGGCGCTATGACATGGATGTAAATAATGAACGAGAAGGGGGTAAGCCTAAGACTATCGAAGCAAGGGGCTTTTTTGCAGATTTCACCTTTAAAGCTACTGATAGGATGAGTTATTCAATAGGATATGGTGTTGATGACCCCCATAATCGCGATGTGAGGGGGATGATCGGAAACGGCTACAAAGACGACCACCAATTCACCAGGAACGTACATACCTTTGTGAATACGTGGTACAAACTCACAGAGCCTATCAAGGTGGGTGCAGAGATCATGTACGTGGGAACCGAGCGTTTCAATAGAGCCGATACAGGTATGCGCTACACCCTGTCGATGTTCTACAAATTCTGAGCTTAGGTCCGATGACGAGTATTCTGAGAGCCGTGGCCCTAACAATTCACGAAAATCTGTGCCTGCCCCATGAAATGCATTTTCTTTTTCTATTTCATCGGGGTAATCTGCGTAATCTGCGGATTAAAACTCATAGCTTACAGATGCGCCTACTATATGCGCCTCGGTGTTGTACTCTCCATTAGCTGTTCCACCCTTATCTTCACCCAAGCTATTATTTTTCTTCCTGCTCTCATATTTCTCATAGTAATAACTAACACCGGCAACCAAACTGCCAAATCTTTTGGTAACCCCACAACTGATACAATGCTTATCAGATGTCGGTATTGCTGGTTCAAATGTATCATCCGGTACGGGATTACCGTCGAAACGATAGCCTCCCAGAATAGCGAATGTATCATCTAGATCATATTTTGCTCCGATACTATATGACCAGGTATCCTTCCAGTTCTTCTCATATACAATAGTCTTTTTTCCTCCGATTGGCTGGTCAAACTCAAATGCCAATTCCTTGTAACATGACCAGTCTTCCCACCTTGCGCCGAGTTCGGCTGTGAGTTTATCAATACCCTTATAACACAATCCAAAAAACGCCTGTGCAGGAAGTTCGATCTCTGTACTTCCACCAGTCTTTGGAAGCATTGCTCTTAGCGATTCTTGTGGAAGCTTAAATGTTGCATCTCCATCCACGTCCACCTTGATTCCGCTACGATAGGAAGCCCCAAATGACCAGTCGTCACTCGGGCGACACACAAAGCCAAGATTGTAGCCATAGCCTTCACCATCGCCCTCAAATTTCTGTTCTACATCTCCGAGGCCAGTTCGAATGTTTTTCTCCAATGTCGCATCGAGCAGTACAAGATCGAGCCCCCCAGCCACCGCTAATTTATCGTTTACCTTCCACGCAACGTTGGGATTTATGTTGAATGTCTGCATCTCCGAGTTGGTGGCAAGATACCTTCCTTCCCACTCCTTACCCCAGTCCGTACCAAGACCAAATGGGCTAACAATACCTACACCGGCAGTGAACCTGTTATTCAATTGGTGTGTAATGAATAATGTGCTTGGATAGAAAACCTGGCTCTTTGTTCTTTCGGTCTCGCCGGTTTCAGCGCTCTTGAATTTTCTTAATGGGAATATAAGGGTGGTGCCCACTTCTATCTGTGTACCTTCAAGCTCGGTGATCAAGGCAGGATTGTGGTAGCTAGAAGCAAGTCCTTCACTATGGGCAATTACATTGTTCTGCATACCCAACTCTTTTGCTCCGTGGGTATAGACTGCAAATCCGGAAGCGCTCGCGCTTGACGGAGCAGCTACTGTACTCAGGAACAGACC
>JAFDKF010000117.1 GCA_019307135.1 Deltaproteobacteria bacterium | reverse complement strand
GGAGCCTGGGATTGGTACGGCTATTGGCAGAAATTGAGAGGATTATAACGACATTTCTGAAAAGGTATAGCTTTTCAGAGAACAGTTTTGTAGGGGAGGGACTGAAAAAAATGAACATCGAACATCGAACGTCCAACATCGAACGTTGAATGAAAAAAGATGATGAAGAGACAGACATATGACCTGGAAGAAAGGCTGCTTGAGTATTCGGTACGAATCATAAAGATAGTTGAACAGCTACCAAATACCAAAGCAGGCAACCATGTTGCAGGCCAATTGTTAAGATCGGGAACTTCACCTTATGCAAACCATGGTGAAGCCCAGGCAGCGGAGTCCCAAAAGGACTTTATCCATAAGCTTCGTATCTCATTAAAGGAACTTAGGGAGACCCAGAGATGGTTAAAACTTATTCAGCGTGTACCACTAATTAAAAAACCTGAACTACTAAATGATATTTTACAGGAGACAGAAGAATTAATTAAGATTTTCGTTACGGGTATCAAAACGGCTGAAAAGAAACCACGCCTTGGCGTGGTTGAATGTTCAGTATTGGATGTTTGTTTTTTTCACGCCTTGGCGTGATTGGACGTTCGATGTTGGATGTTCGATGTTCATCTTTCAAAACAACACCGTATGGCATAAATGCAACCCTGTGAATGTTTACAAAATAACTTAGCGCTTATAGGGGGTTGGGAGGAGAGAGTTTAAGTTATTTGTAGATGGACACTAACGATTAGGTGTATGACGTGGTCAAGGAAATGGAGAACATGAAAGTGCTTATATTATGCGGAGGTAAAGGCGAACGGTTGAAGCCGCTAACTGAAAGCATACCCAAGCCATTGGTTGAAATCCAAGGACGGCCCATCCTTTCTTATCTGTTGTCGCATTTTAAGAGCTATGGTTTTCAGAAATTCGTTATTGCTGTTGGGTATAAGTCAGAGGCGATTGTTCAGTACTTTAAGTACAACCATCGAAACCTTCATATTGAAATTGTGGATTCCGGAGACGCGGATATTGTTAAACGGATTCAGGATTCGTCAAGATACCTGTCGAACGACTTCATCATGGCTTATGGCGACACACTGGCAGATGTGGATCTGGACGGGTTGATCCGTTTCCACAAAGACCATGGAGGTGATGTTTCTGTCACATGTTATCCTTTACAAAGCCAGTTTGGCGTTTTGGAGATATCGGATAATGGGGGGGTTACTTCGTTTGTCGAAAAACCGGTGTTAGATAAATGGATTAATATCGGGTATTTTTATTTCAGCCAGCGAATTATGGGCAAGGTCAAGAAACACAACAGTTTTTTGGATTTTCTCCATGAGACTATTCATGAAGGTAACCTGTATAGTTATAAGCACAAAGGTATTCATATAACGGTGAATACAGTCAAAGAACTGCAGGATGCTGAGAACAATATCACCCAGTTGGAAGAAAAAATCGGGAGCATGAGAAATGACGGGTAGGTTTATTTGGCAGGGGAAACGGGTTCTTATAACCGGTGTGAATGGTTTTATTGGCGGCAATCTGGCCAAATATCTGATGCAAAAGGGGGCAGATGTTATAGGTATTGTCCGCAACATCAGTGAGGACAGCCTTCTCTATTTTGAAGGAATTGCTTCTCGCATCAAGCTGATTCACGGCGACATTGTAGATAAGGAACTCCTGATGCGAGTCTTTGCTGAAGAACAGGTTCAGTGCGTGTTTCATTTGGCGGCCCAGGTAGAAGTGGGGGTGGCCAGGGCGTATCCTTACCTGACGTGGGAGACTAATATAAAGGGTGCCTACTGTCTTCTGGAGGCTGTCCGGGAGAACAGGGAAAACATCGAAGCAGTGGTTATCGCTTCTTCCGATAAAGCATATGGAGAGTACGGGAAAGACAAAATGCCCTATAGGGAAGACTATCCTCTTATCCCTGTTTATCCCTATGATGTCTCAAAGGCGTGCGCCGATATGATTGCCCGGTCGTATTCTTCCCCGCTGTATGGCCTTCCAATCGTTGTGACAAGGTTTTGTAATATTTACGGCCCCGGTCAGTTGAACTTTTCTGCAGTTATTCCGGATTCTACGCGTTGTGCCTTGGGCTATGGGGAATTTGTCCCACGGAGCGACGGCAGTCAACTGAGGGATTATATCTATGTTGGGGACGTGGTCGAGCTTTATGCCGTCATTGCCGAAAATTTGGCTGGAAACCCTGGTCTGGCTGGAGAGGTTTTTAATGCAGGCACGAACAAGCCACGCAGTGCCCGGGGAGTTGTGGAAAAGGTATTTGAAATAACGGGACAGCAGGAAAAATATGAGAAAATTGAGAAGTTGTGGGCTGATAAGAAGACGATCGGAGAGATTGACTGCCAGTATATGACATTTGATAAGGTAGATGAATTTTTCGGCTGGAAACCTAAAACCTCTTTCGATACCGGCATGAGGGAAACCATTGATTGGTACAGAAAATATCTTTCTGCCAAACGAGAATTAACATGAGGGAGGGGGATTTTGATGGCTTGCCCTTGTGGGTTATGATGATTTTAATCCTGAATATCCCTGGCCCAGACCTGGTTACCGGAGTATCTAACAACTGAAGTCAGCATTTGGCATCCTATTATAAAGATATGTAAACGAACCTTATGTCGCGCCAGGGCGGGCCTGTCAATCCTGTCTAAGAAAAATATAAATGAATCAAGACATTTCTGTTATTGTCCCGTATTACAATGAGGCTGATACGATTTCGACAACGCTGGATCGGCTGGTTGCGCAGACCTTTCGGCCAAGAGAAATTATTCTTGTGGATTCGGGATCTGCGGATCAAAGTTATGAGATCATTGAAGACTGGTTTGAAAGGAACACTGAACGGATTAGAGAGGTTAAGTTTATTAATCTTAAAGCGAATACCGGGGTCCCCAGTTCTTCAAAAAATGAAGGCATCCGCGTTTCTAAAGGCAAATTTGTGTCCTTTATGGATTGCGGCCTTACTTTCAGTACTGATTGGCTGGAAAAACAGGTTGATTTTTTAAATTCCGGAAATTTCGATGTTGTTTCTGGAGGATGTTATTTGGAAGGTGTTGGTTTATGGGATTGTTCAGCCGTGGCACAAACCTACGGCTACAAAAGGTTTCATCCAACCGTACCTTCAAGCCTGGTAAAGAAGTCCGTTTTTAACAGAACAGGCCTTTTTTTGGAAGGGAGAAGATCGGGCTATGATGTGGACTGGGTAAACCGGCTTCGGACAATGGGGATTAATCGGGGAATCAACCAGGATGTGGTTGTTAGATACAACGGTATAAATTATGCGGAGTCATTGAAAGAGCTTTTTTTAAAGAGTGTTAATTATGCCGAAAGCACAGTCGGCATTCACAGGTACTATTATCCTTATGCACATATGATTCTATCAGCAGTGTTCCTGTTTTGCCTTTTTGTGATACCTGCTTGGTCTGCCTTTTTGGGAATTGTTTATTTGATTGGCAGGGGATATTGTGTTCCGGTTTTAAAGTCCCGGAGTTTCAGACTAGTCGAGGATCATCCTTTATCGCTGTTGACGCTTCCGGTAGCGGGCTTGGTTATCGATGTAGGAAAGCTTATCGGGTTTTTGAAGGGTCTGCTGAGGGGGCAGTTGTTTCAGATTCGAAATGTGATCAGAAGAAAGGATGAAAAGAAGATATAATATAGCGCTTACAGTATTGATTTTAGTGGTGTTTGCTGTTGTGTCCCTCGGACTGTTTATTGATCCGTTGCTGGATGCTGCCGGTAGTTTTCTTGTGATCAATGATAAACCGAGAAAGAGTGATGTTATTTTTGTACCAGCAGGCGAGTCACTGCGGTTTATAAAGGCAATTAAGTTGCTCAAGGCCGGGTTCGCTGACAGAATTCTAATAAATTTGGAGAAATCAAGTACTGAGGTTAAGGCTTTTGAGCGTCGATATGGAACCCGATTTTCAGGCCAGGCCCGCATCGAACATATCATGAAGGTTGAGGGGCTCACGCCTTTGGAAGTCATTATACCTGATCAAAGATCCATTTCAACGGAAGATGATTTCTCTATACTAAAGGGATATCTGGAAAGAGAAGCATTGAATTCCGTTATTGTCACTACTTCCTGGTATCATATGCGGCGATGCCAGTTGACGGCAAGACGGATCTTGGATAAAGATACAAAGACATATTTTGTGCCTGCGAACCTGCCTGATATGAACTATTTCATTTCCAGGTCCAAGAGGATGTTCGGTTTATTCATTGCTTATATGAGGCTATGTTATTACTACATCACCATATAGAGCCGGTTGTTGTCAGGAAAGATGATAATAAAACCAATAAAACTGACGGAATGAAGCGTAGGATCTTAGTAGATTGCAGAATAGCTGCTTATTGTCAGGTCTTTGCCAATAATCGGGGGTGAATGCTATGGTAAATGTTGCGGTTGTCGGTTGTGGTTACTGGGGCCCCAATTTAATTCGAAATTTCGTGTCTTGCCCTGATACTGATTTAGTTTGGGCCTGCGATCTGGATGAGAGACGATTGGAAAAAGTTTTGAGTCCGTATCCTGTGGTTCGGCGAACCACTGACGTTAAGGAAGTACTGTCTGACGATAACGTGGAGGCAGTTGCGGTCGCTACTCCAGTGCATACCCATTTTCTTATTGCCAGGGCATGTCTGGAAAGCGGAAAACATGTTCTAGTCGAAAAACCATTGACGGCCAGTGTCGCAGAGGGTAAGGAACTAGTGAGCCTTTCCAAGGAAAAAGACCTGCAGATCATGTGTGATCACACATTTTGTTACACCGGTGCGGTTCGCAAGATAAAAGAAGTTATTAAAACCGGAATACTGGGAGAAATCCTTTATTTCGATTCGGTGAGAATAAACCTGGGACTATTTCAGCAGGATGTGAATGTCGTTTGGGATCTTGCCCCCCATGATCTGTCCATTGTTGATTTTGTCGTTGACAAAAGACCTTCTCATGTCAGCGCTCACGGAGTGAGTCACTCAGGAAACAATCTTGAAAATATCGCTTACATTTCACTCGGTTATAATAATTCGTTTATCGCCCATTTTCATGTGAACTGGCTGTCCCCCGTCAAGATACGAAAGACGATTGTGTGCGGCAGTGAAAAGATGCTCGTGTGGGACGATCTGGAACCCGCAGAAAAGGTAAAGATCTTTGACAAGGGGATTGAGGTGAAGCAGGGAGACAGGGAAAAGAAGGAGCAGTTGCTGGTCTCTTACCGATCGGGAGATATGTACGCGCCCCGCGTGAGTGACAGGGAGGCCCTTTCTCTGGTTGTCAAGGAGTTTGCCCAGTGCGTTCTGGAAAACCGACTGGCGCTTACTGACGGTGAAGCGGGATTGAGAGTGGTCAGGGTCCTTGAGGCCGCCCAAAAATCCATTAAGGCTGGCGGTGCTACCGTTCCCATAGACTATTCATAGGAGGCCGGACAATGGAATTCTGTCGCATTGCCCCCAACGTAGTTCTTGGAAAGGAGACAAAAATTCATGCGTTTGTAAATCTTTATGGCTGCTCAATTGGTGATAATACCAGAATTGGCGCCTTTGTTGAGATCCAAAAAGGGTCCAAGATTGGCAATAACTGCAAGATCTCCAGCCACAGTTTCATCTGCGAGGGCGTGACCATAGAAGACAATGTTTTCATTGGCCACAACGTAACATTCATAAATGACAGGTATCCCATGGCAACCAGTGCTGCAGGGGATCTTCAGACTGAAGAGGACTGGTCGGTGGTGCCTACATTGATTGAGGAAGGTGCCTCCATCGGATCAAGCGCCACTGTTCTTTGTGGGATCAGGATTGGTAAAAAGACATTTGTTGGTGCTGGAAGCGTAGTAACAAAGGACATTCCGGCCGGTGAAATATGGGCGGGCAACCCTGCAAGATTTCTGAGGAAGGCAGACAGGTGATGGAAATTCCTTTTCTTGATTTGAAGGAGCAGAACCGGTCCCTTAAGACTGAAATCCTGTCATTATGGGAGGATATTTTGGATTCCGCCCGTTTCATCGGTGGCGAGCATGTTAGCAAACTGGAAGAGGAGTATGCAAGAGCATGCACGGTTGATTATTGCGTGGCCGTCAACAGCGGGACTGATGCCCTGCGATTCATCTTTCTGGCTCTTGGACTGGAGCCCGGCCATGAGGTTATCACAGTTCCCAATACCTTTATTGCAACAACAGAAGCCATTTCACAGGCCGGGGGAAAGATTGCTTTTGTGGAGATTGACCCTGGCACATACAATATGGATCCAGCAAATGTAGAAGCTGCAATCACATCCAGAACCAGGGGGATTGTACCGGTACACCTTTACGGCCAGCCTGCTGACATGGACCCTATTCTTCATATTGCCCAAAAACATAGTTTGTGGGTGGTGGAGGATGCCTGCCAGGCCCATCTTGCGGAATATAAAGGCCAAAAAGCGGGTTCCATGGGAATTGCCGGCGCTTTTTCTTTTTATCCGGGGAAAAATATGGGCGCCTGCGGAGAGGGAGGTGCGGTCACAACCAATGATGCGGATCTTGCTTCTAAAGTGCGCATGATCCGTGACCATGGCCAGGCAAGAAAATATTTTCATGATATGGAAGGCTACAATGGACGGTGCGATGCCCTCCAGGCTGCTGCCTTGAGGGTCAAACTCAGGCACCTGCCTGCATGGAACGAATCCCGGAGAAGAAACGCACAACGCTATTTGGATATGCTCAAAGACATTGAAGGCATCATTTTGCCCGAAGTGGCCGATTATATCCTGCCCGTATACCATCTTTTTGTAATTCAGGCTTATAAACGGGATGCGGTAGCTGATGCCCTAAAACAGAGGAGCATCAGTACAGGGCTCCATTATCCCATCCCCCTCCATTTGCAGGAAGCATATGAGCATCTTGGAATATCCAAGGGGTCATTTCCTGTGACGGAGAGTTGTGCCGAGAAACTGCTTTCACTGCCAATGTTTCCGGAGTTGACAGAAGAACAGATATCATATGTTTGTGAGTCTATTGTGGAAGTCACGGCAAGGCTTTGAAACGCCGAACGTTGAAGTTGTAGCATTGAGTATATAATACCGTATACAGCGTAAATCAGGATGAAGATCACAGGAAAATCTTGCTTGGTGACCGGCGGTGCGGGGTTTATCGGTTCGCATCTCGTGGATGTATTGATAAAGTATTGCTGCAAGGTCAGGGTATTGGACAATTTTATTAACGGAAAGCCTGACAATATTTCACATCATTTCGGGAATGAGAACTTCCAACTGCTCCGCGGAAGCGTCACCGATCCTGTTGATGTGCAACGGGCCGTTCAAGGGATAGATGTAATTTTTCATCTTGCTTGTCTGGGGGTTAGACATTCCATTGCACATCCCTTTGAAAACCATCGTGTAAACAGCGAAGGCTCTTTGCTGGTGTCGGATGCTTCTTATCGGGCCGGAGTGGAGCGATTTATATATTGTTCATCATCAGAGGTCTATGGCACAGCGCAATACGTGCCCATGCCAGAGTCCCATCCGACAAATCCATGCACTGTATATGGGGCAGGCAAACTGGCGGGCGAGGCATATACAAGGGCGTATCACAGGACCTATGGAATGGCAACGGTAATTGTCCGTCCGTTCAATACTTACGGTCCTCGGTCGCACCATGAAGGGGATGCCGGCGAGATGATCCCCAAATCTATCGTCCGTGCTCTGAACGGTGAACCAATCATGGTTTTCGGTGATGGTTTACAGACACGTGATTTTACGTATGTGGTAGATACGGCTCGGTCTCTTGTGATTGCTGCTGAGAATGATTCCATGATAGGCCAAACCCTCAATATCGGAAGCGACGTCGAAATTTCGATGAAGGATCTTGCTTACAAAATCGCAGAAATGGTGGGAAACCCCAAAACAGAAATCCTTTTTACACCGAACCGTCCAGGAGATGTGTTCCGCCTCTTTGCAGACACAAAGAAATTCATGGGATTGTGTGACTGGGAACCACAGGTCAGTTTTGATGAAGGGCTTGCCATGACAGTCGGCTTTTTCCGTAATCATCCGCTGGGAATAGAGGCCCTTATGGAGGGCGAGTCGGGTCGGAACTGGGAGGAAGTGAACAAATGATTCCCATTGCAAGACCTGTGCTCGGAGAGGCGGAGGCCGTGGCGGCCAGGAAGGCAATTTTGTCGGGATGGGTAACTCAGGGTCCCCAGGTAAAAACTTTTGAAGATACCTTTGCACGTATAGTCGGCGCACGTTTCGCTTGTGCAGTTTCAAGTTGCACGGCTGCATTGCATTTGGCTTTACTTGCCGTAGCCGTAAAACCCGGAGATGTTGTAATTACAGTAAGCCACAGTTTTATTGCCACAGCCAATGCGGTACGGTATTGCGGTGCTGAGCCGGTATTCGTAGACATTGAACAGGACACTTACAATATGGATCCTGATGAACTGGAAAAGGTTATCAAGGAGTACTGTATTTCAAGAGGAACGGAGTTATACTATAAGCATGTTGACCGTTTATCTGTTGGCGAATCCCCTCTTAGGTATCTTGGCATCCCCGTGGATTTCAATTCACATGCTGCGGGGAGGGTAGCTGCAATCCTTCCCGTACATCAGATGGGCTTGCCCTGTGATATATCCCGGATAGTGGGAATAGCAGCAAAATACGGCATCCCGGTCGTGGAAGATGCTGCGTGTGCAATTGGAAGTGATGTTTCATTAAATGGAGGAGAAACATGGGAGAGGATAGGTAAACCACATGGGGATGTGGCCTGTTTCAGTTTTCATCCACGGAAGATCCTGACCACAGGCGATGGAGGCATGATTACGACCAATGAAAGCATAATGGATGCTCGTTTCAGACGCTTGCGTCATCACGGGATGAGTGTTCCCGATACAGAAAGACACGAATCGCGAAATGTGGTTTTTGAAGACTATGTGACCACCGGATTCAACTACAGGATGACGGATATCCAGGCTGCGGTGGGAATTGAGCAGTTAAAGAGGCTGGATGATATCCTGGTTGAGAGAAGAAAGCTTGCATCCGGATACGGTGAGATTATGGGAAGCATACCTTTCCGCTCTTTCCTGGGATGACCATGGATAATGTGGAGTATATTTCAACCACACTTCGTGAGATACTATCAGGTTAGAAGATAATTACTATGATAGACTTGCTTATCTTTCCATTCGGCGGCAATTCCAGGGAAACACTGTTAGCGATTCAGGCACAGAATATGCTGAACCCCACATGGAATGTGATAGGTTTTATTGACGACAATGAGCAGCTTTGGGAACAGAGTTTTTGTGGTGTCAGGGTGTTGGGTGGAAGAAGCGCTATTCACGATTTTTCCTCTGCACAGATACTGGCTGTACCCGGAAATCCGGAAAATTTCTACAAGAGGGCAGATATTATCGGCCTTCTTGATATTCCCTTAGATCGTTACGCTACGGTTGTGGACCCAAGCGCGAGAATCTCAGTGGATGCAAAAATCGGCAAGAATACGGTACTGATGGCAAATGTTGTAATAAGCTGTTCTGTAGAAATAGGGAATCATTGTGTCATACTGCCGAATACGGTTATCTCTCATGACAGTGTTGTCGGGGACTACTGCTGTATTGGCTCTAATGTATCAGTTTCTGGTTATGTTTCCATAGGCACAGGATGTTATATCGGTTCAGGTGCCAGGATTATGGACCATCTTCGTATTAGCTCCGGATGCCTTGTGGGCATAGGCTCCTGTGTGATTCAGGATGTGCCCCCCAATATAATTATGGCCGGAAATCCGGCTCGCCATGTGAGAAAAGTCAGGTAGCTGAACAAACTTCCAGGATGTCTTTCGGGTGTTCACAATGATATCTGTCATAATTCCAACACTTAATGAAGATGAGTGTTTGCAGATGCTGTATGACCGTCTTGCTTCTGTGGCGGTAGAGATGCCCGAGCATGATTTTGAATTCATTTTAGTCGATGATTGTTCGGATGACGAAACCCCGGATATCCTGCAGGAGATTGCCCAAAAGGACCACAGACTGAAAATCATTCGGTTTGCCAGGAATTGCGGGAGTCACGCCGCTGTGGCCGCCGGATTGACGTTCTGTAATGGAAATGTAGCGGTTATGCTTGCTGCTGATTTGCAGGATCCCCCGGAGATCATTCCACGACTCCACAAGGAATTTTTAAAGGGATACAAAGTTGTGTGGGGAGTAAGAGACCAGAGGGAAGGTGAAGGCCTTTTTACCCTTACCAGTTCCCGTGCATTCTACTTCCTGATGAATCGCTTGACCGACGTGAGACAACCCCCTGCCGGAGCAGACGTGTTTCTCATTGACAGAGCAGTTATCAATGCTTTTAAGAATTCACCTGAAAAGAATACGTCCATCTACATGCTGATTGCATGGCTCGGATTTCCACAGACCTATATAGAGTATACCAAAGAGAAAAGGCACGGAGGAGTGTCAAAATGGAACACTTCCAAGCGACTGAAGCTGTTTTTTGATTCCCTTATATCTTTCAGCTATTTCCCTTTAAGATTTATGAGCATGATGGGAGCAATCTCCGCCCTGCTGGGGCTGCTTTACAGCCTAGTGGTCCTTGTCAATTTCCTTGTGAGGGGTAATCCTGCAGAGGGGTGGTCTTCTCTCATGATTGTGTTGCTCCT
>JAFDKF010000016.1 GCA_019307135.1 Deltaproteobacteria bacterium | reverse complement strand
GGATTTGGATTTTGACAGGGTGGTTTCTTTGTGTAGGGTGTCGATGAGATCGGTTTTGGTCATGGTGGTTCACCTTGGGATATCTGTTAGATATGGTTGATAGAGGATTGTTGGGGGATTGTCAATAAATATTAGAGAGTTATCCAGGGTTTCAAAGATATCCGCGTTTAACTTATCCACCTCAAAAGAAAAGTGCTATTATTTCAATGAATTAAGTTGATTTCTCATTCAAACGGGCAGGATTCCCATGTGAAGATGTTAGGTCTCTATGTGTGATGAAAATTCCCTGACGGCCCGGGAGATGGTTGATGGGATGATTGTGTATTGAAGGCAGGTGTTATGTGGGATTTTGATTCAGTTGCGAGATATGATACGGTCGAACATAGAGCGCGAAAAAATGGTTGAAGTTTTGATATCCTTAGATTTATACTCCAACCTCGCCAGAAAAATCTTCTGATCTCACTATGATATCTGCACTTTCAAGAGCCTGGAGATAAACTGGGAAATCACTTGAAGGGCGATGCGAAATCTGTAGGGTTTAATTCCCCGCAGCTTGCTGCGATAGAAAAGATAAAACACTTATTTTGATACCCCGCGGCTTGCCGCGGGGTAGTTCATTCAAGGTTTGGGACTAACTCTGAGATTTGCAGTGGCCAAACACCATGGACTACCACGGTTACAAAAAATAAGAGGTTCTTTATGCACATAGAAATCATAGGAGCTGAATCTTTAGGCGTAAGGGGGCTTTGCTGTTTTGTAGAAACTAAAGATAGAAACATACTGATTGATCCGGGAATCGCTTTAGGCTACGTGAGGCACAAGTTACTCCCTCATCCTATCCAAATCGCTATAGACGAAAAAGCCCAAAAGAAAATTATAGATGTCTGGAGTGAGTCCACGGATATCGTACTGAGTCATTTCCACGGAGACCATGTTCCTTTGGCAGATGCCAATCCTTACCAGCTAGATATTAGCAGGCTAATCGGATTGAATCCGGAGGTGAGCATATGGACCAAGGACCCATCCCATTTCTCCCCTACTGAGAAGAATCGGGCAACATCTCTTACTACTATTTTGCATATCGGTTTAATTTCAGCAGAAGGGAAAAAAGATGGCCCAATGACCTTTTCAGGGCCGGTGCCTCATGGGGAGGCCCATGATACTCTAGAGACTGTCATGATGACGAGGATTGAAGAAGATGAAGTATTTGTTCATGCTCCTGATATTCAGCTACTAGATGACGAGACGGTTTCCGAGATAATCTATTGGAAACCCGACATTGTATTGGCAGGCGGACCCCCGATTTATTTGTCCCGGTTATCTGAGGATCAAATTAAAAGGGCCTGGCATAATGCGGAAAGGCTCTGCCAGGCAATTGACCGAGTGATTCTTGATCACCATTTAATGAGAAGTCATGAAGGGCTTGAATGGTTAGAACGGTTATCGTCAAAAACAGGGAAACCTGTTATGTGCGCTGCTGATTTTATGCACAAACCTCGCTTATTGTTTGAAGCCGATCGCGAACGTTTATATAAAAGAATGCCTGTCCCGGATGGATGGCATGAAGATTATGCAAAGGGCAAAGTTTCTACTGACGATTATCAGAAGGTTGATTTCAGCCGAGAGGGTTCGCCGGAAGGGTTGCAGCCGTGCCTTTCTCGTGGTAAGGGAAGAAAAAAATAATGGCATCCTTCATTCCTCGGTTTACACTTTTCAAGAATGCGGGCGCCAAGAGATAAATTCTTTTGTTCGTACTTTTTGGTTTCAGGTGTCAGGTGTCAAGAGCGAGAAACGTAAGATCTGAAACCTGAAACCTGAAACCCCAAACCTGGAGCGGAAAAGTTAAGGCTATGAAGGAAAGAACTTTGTCGATCATCAAACCGGACGGGGTTGCAAGGAGCCTTATTGGCGAGGTAATCAAGCGGTTTGAGCAGGCCGGTTTCAAGATTGTTGCCATGAAAATGGTCCACATGACAAAAAAAGAGGCAGAAGGCTTCTATGCTGTGCATAAGGAACGTCCCTTTTTTGAAAGCTTGACTATCTTTATGAGTTCGGGGCCCGCGGTGGTGATGGTCCTGGAGGCAGAGGATGTGATTGCCGGAAACCGTGAACTGATGGGGGCTACCAACTACAAAGAGGCGGCCGAAGGGACTATACGTAGCGAATTCGCCACAGACATTGAAAAGAACGTGGTGCACGGGTCTGACAGCCCAGAGACCGCGGCATTTGAGATTGCCTACTTCTTCAATGCCCTTGAGCTGGTTGGGGGGTCCTGAAAATCCCGGCCCCAAACCTCCCTGTCTTTCCTTTCTCATGTCGGTGGGAAAAAAACAGATTGGGATGATGAGAGGTGCAGGTTTCTGTCATTTCTATGTTTTTTTCAGGTATACCGGCCCGGAGAAGCTGTTTTAGGTTGGCTGTCCGCAAATCAAAATATCCCTTGCCGTTTGCAGATTTGTGCCTGATATGGTCTTGCCCGGTTCCAAGAACATGCTCGACCTGGGAGAGGACTTCCTGGCCGACCTGGTAACAACACGGTCCAATAGATGGTCCAATCCCAACAACAATATCTTGGGGTGAGCAACCAAAGTGTTCCCGGAGGACCTTCACGGTGTTGTGAGCCACGAATCGAAGCGTGCCCTTCCACCCGGCATGGGCCACCCCGATCACTCTCTTTGAGGGATCACAAAATAGAATCGGCACGCAGTCAGCCAAAAGAATCATAAGACAAATATTTGGCGCATTCGTCACCATGGCATCTGTTGCGTTGATTGCCCCTTTGTAGTTGGTGGAGCCTTTGCCCCGCAATGCATCTGATACAATCCTGACATGACCATCATGAATTTGCTTGGCGGTTGTCAGGTTGGTAAGGGGAATTCCAAGGGTTCCAGCAAGCAGTTTGCGGTTCTTGAGCACCTTTTTCGGATCATCCCCGACATTGAACGACAGATTCAAAGAGTCATAGGGCGCCTTACTGTGGCCACCATTGCGAGTCGATACGAAGTGACCGATCCTTTCATATCTCAAGAGGTTTTCGAAAAACCATATGGACAATGAATTGATCTTTTTCTCTATCATACTCTTAGCTGCGCAATTGGTTGAGTGGTTTAACGACCTTACAACTTGATAGTATAGGAATTTCCTTGATTTCCCGTTTCAAGCAAATTGTCCCAGTCGATGGATTTGAAGGTTTTGCTAAGGATATGGTCGTCGTCAACCATGTTGAAGGTTAGGTTTTTAAAGACCTTGCAGGCAATTTCGTGAACAGGTGTCAAGGGGACCACATCATCGTTTTTTCCATGGTAAATGATAACGGGTGTGTCAGTACTTTTTCCTAAATACGGCTCAAATTCACGAAAAACAAGGGCAGGTGCCAAAAGAATGAGCTTCTTAACCCTCTCCTTGTTGTTAAACGCAAATGTTGCAGCCATCAATCCGCCATAGCTTGAGCCAACCATGATCAAGGAAGTCTTTTCAGAAAGGAGGCTGTTTAGTTTGTCCATCCGTTCCCCAAGGGTTCCGTGGAAATCTTGGATGACCATGTCAGGGTATCTTTCCCGAAAAAATACGCCCTTGGTTCCCCGGCTGCTGCTTTCGAGCCCGTGAATAAATACTCTCGTATCGTTCATGAAGGATACCACCGCTCGGACATTTTGATTACTATTGGCACATGCCCTCTCTATAACAGAAAACAAATCAAATACCATGATATTAGGCATGCCCCCCCCCTTTTTTCCTGGGGAAAAGTTATTGCAAAACTTTATGCTAACATTTAAATGGTTAGTAATCTTTTCGCTCCCACGTACTCTTGCTTCTTTGGGATTAACGGAGCAGAGACGAATGCTTTTAGGGTATGAAAAAAACTTTCTTCTTAATCTTGAAAAGACTTGATCATTAAGGGAAATGTCCTATGACAAAAAAAGTAGGGTTTCTGGGAAAGCCCGGTACAAAAGAGCAGGTCAAGGCTCCCTCCGTGGTAAAGCGTCTCAACGCCGAGGTCCGGGCGCGGGTGGAGCGGGTAAAGCTCGTTGTTCTCGATGTTGATGGCGTGATGACCGACGGCCGGCTTATCTATCACGATGACGGCACCGAGTCGAAGGCATTCGACGTGCGGGACGGCCACGGAACAAAGATGCTGAAGCAGGCGGGCATAGAAACGGTCCTGGTTTCTGGCAGAAGTTGTCCCCTGGTGGACAAGAGGGCCGCGGATTTGGGAATAACCGAAGTGGTCCAGGGGGTAAGGGATAAAGTCCCGATCCTTGAGGAGATTCTTCCTCAAAGGGACCTCAAGTTTGAGCAAGTGGCCTTTGTGGGCGATGATGTGGTCGATCTGACCGTCATGAACCGGGTGGGCTTTGCTGTTGCCGTGGCCGACGCCTCAGAGTATCTCTTTTATGTGGCCCATTACGTCACCCTTGCTCCTGGTGGCAGAGGTGCAGTAAGAGAGGTGGCAGAGCTGATTCTCGGGGTCCAGGGATTGTGGGACAAGGTCGCGAGCCCGTACTTTGAGTAAGCCCTAACCCGGATAAACCGGAAATCCGAAGCACGAAATCCGAAACAAATCCGAAACAAATCCGAAATTCAAATTCTTAAATGTAAATGTTCAAAACGATGCAGAGGGTATGGCTTTTCAACAAATATTAATCCGGCATCTTGTTTTGGTCATTTGAATTTTGAAGATTTGAAAATTGTTTCGGATTTCGATATTCGGATTTCGAATTTATCTTCTGCCAGAAAAAACACGAATTTTACAACTAACGGACTGAAGACCCCCAATTCCTCACGCATAAGTTTTTGAAAAACAGGCGCTTTTTCCGAGTTCTTCCTCAATCCTCAATAGCTGGTTATACTTGGCAACGCGGTCTGTTCGGGAACCGGAGCCTGTTTTTATCTGCCCGGCGTTCAGGCCGACAGATAGGTCTGCAATAAAGGTATCTTCGGTCTCGCCTGAACGGTGAGAGATGACCGTTTCATACCCGGCCTCCTTTGCCATTGCCACAGTTTCCAGGGTCTCGGTCAGGGTGCCGATCTGGTTCAGCTTGATCAGGATGGCATTGGCAATGCCACGATTGATCCCGTTTTCAAATATCTTGGGGTTGGTAACAAAGATGTCGTCCCCTACAATCTGTATCTTGTCTTCCAGGCGTTGAGTCATCATTTCCCATCCGAGCCAGTCCTGTTCGGCCAGACCATCCTCAATGGAAAGGATGGGATAAGCCTCTATAAGCTTCTCATAGTAGTCAATCATGGCCTGGGCATCCATCCCCTTTTTTCCTTCACCCTTCAACACATATTTCCCCTTATGGTAAAACTCGTTGGCCGCAGCGTCAAGGGCTATGGCAATCTCTTTACCTGGTTTGTAACCGGCCTTTTCAATGGCCGCCATAATCAAACGAATGGCCTCCTCATTAGAGTCGAGGTTTGGCGCAAAACCACCTTCATCCCCCACTGCGACGTTGTGGCCCTCAGCCTTTAAGACTCCCTTTAGTTGGTGGAAGGTCTCCACCCCCATCCTGATCGTTTCGGCAAAGGTCCGGGCTCCTATGGGAACAACCATGAATTCCTGGATGTCCAGGTTGTTGGCAGCATGGGCACCACCGTTGATGATATTCATCATGGGAACAGGAAGGACCCTGGCATTTATTCCGCCGATGTAACGATAAAGGGGTAGCTGAAGGGCCTGAGCAGCGGCCCTCGCCGCAGCCAGAGATACCCCAAGAATGGCATTGGCCCCCAGGCTGGATTTGTTCGGTGTACCGTCAAGCTCTATCAGGCGACGATCCAGACTTGCCTGGTCGGACGCATCCATCCCCAAGATCGCAGGGGCGATGGTCTCCTTCACATTTGCTACGGCCTTTGACACACCCTTCCCGCCATAACGCTTATGGCGCTTGTCTCGCAGCTCCAGAGCCTCCCGTTTTCCCGTGGAGGCACCTGAGGGAACGGCTGCCCGCCCCATAATGCCGCAGGCAACCATAATGTCCACTTCCACGGTCGGATTGCCCCGTGAATCCAGGATCTCCCTTGCCGTCACATCAATAATTTCAGTCATAACACCCCCTCTTAACGAATGCGGATTGCGGAATCCTATATCACCTCTCGTATCTTATGTGACAAACCTGTGATGCTGAAGGGTTTTTGAATAAAGGCATTTGCGCCCCGCTCGATGATTTCAGATGCCTTGCCGGCAATGCTGTAGCCGCTTGAGAGAATAACCTTTACGTCAGGGTTCAATGCCTTGATCCGATCATAGACCTCACCGCCACCCATCCCGGGCATGATCATGTCGAGTATGACAAGATCGATCCTTTCCTTATTTTCTTGATACAACGCCCATGCTTCTTCCCCTCCCTCAGCCACGAGCACAGTGTAGTCCAGATGTTCTAACATTGCCCTGGCTGCATCCAGCACCAGTTCCTCGTCATCTACCAAGAGGATGGTTTCGGTCCCCTTCATAACCTTGTCAGGTGCGATCCTGGTTGGCGGGGTTATGGCCTTTTCAGAGACAGGCAAATAGACACTAAACGTGGTACCATAACCTTTTTCGCTATAGACGGTGATAATGCCTTTGTGGTTCCTGACAATCCCGTAGACCGAAGCCAGCCCCAGGCCTGTACCTCTACCCATTTCCTTGGTAGTAAAGAACGGGTCAAAGATCCTCTGCTGTGTCTTATCATCCATCCCTGCACCGGTATCGGTGACAGACATTTTTGCATATTTGCCGGGCTCCACATCATACGGCTTCGCGAAAGACTCATCTAATGTGACATTACTTGTTTCAATGTAGAGACTACCCCCACCAGGCATGGCATGCCAGGCGTTGACATAAAGATTTAGAAGGACTTGCTCCATCTGGCCTTGATCTGCTTCAACCGTCCACAGGTCTTTTTCGAATTTCCTGTGAATGATAATCTCTTTCCTGGTTCGACCAAACATCTCCGACGACCTATCGATTAGCTCATTAAGGTTGGTCGGCTTGGGTTCGTATCTTCCACCCCTTGCAAACCCAAGGAGCTGCTTGGTCAGGTCGGAGGCGTTCTGAACCTGGCTTTCGATCTTCCTCAGCATGTCATAATGGGGACGTGACGGATCAGTCTTCAGGAGCATCAGAGAGGCATAACCCTGAATCCCCATGAGCGAGTTATTAAAGTCATGGGCAATTCCGCCTGCGAGCGTGCCAATCGATTCCATCTTCTGGGCCTGAAGGAGGTTGGCTTCAAGCTCCTTCTGATAAGTAACATCTCTTGCTATAAAAGAGACGCCGATTATATCTCCCTCACTGTCTTTGATCGGAGAAAGTGTCATATCCATATCAATAGACCTGCCATCTTTTGTCTTTCTTGTTGTTTCGTAGTGCTCAATGTTTCTTCCCTCACCAATTTCCTCAACAAAGAGATGACATTCTTTTCTTTGTTTCTCCGGAACGATAATATCTACGAAACTTCCCACCGCCTCTTCTTCCTTATAGCCAAAGATCCGTTCGGCCGCCTTATTCCAACTGGTGACCCGACAATTAAGGTCTGTGCCGATAATGGCATCCTGGGAGTGGCGAACAACGCTGGCCAGGTATTCAATCTCCTGGCGCGCCTTTTGTCTTTCCGTGATATCCCTCATCACGTGAATGACCTCTCGGACTTCTCCCTTCTTGCCAATGATAGGATAATAGTAGATCCGCAGATGCCGATTGAGATTAGACTCCCACAGTTCAGCAGACTGGGAACAACAGGTTTTAACCACCAAAGGCCGGGGACAAAATTCTGGAACATGGTCAATCCCGTGGAGGAGTTTATAACATCTTTGGCCAACAATATCGCTTAGGTCTTTTCCGACCAGTTTGGCCAGGCTTTTGTTTGCTACTTGAATAGTATAGGTCTTGTCGACCAGAAAAATAGCATCTTCAATGGCGTCAAATGTCTCCTCCCATTCCTCCTTTGCTTCCCGAACGGTTCTCATTAGCATTTCTGTCTCTTTTTGGGCCATCTTCATTTCGGTTACGTCACGTATAATCCCCTCATAACCGAGCACGTTCCCCTGATCATCTTTTCTTGCAGTGGACGTGATCAAGACAGAAATCCTGGTTTCGTCTTTCTTCTTGAACTCAACCGCGTAATCCTTGACAAAGCTGTCTCTTTCGATCCTTTCTTGAAATGGCTTCCTGTCGTCCGGATTATGATATAAGACCTCCACCGAATCTATGTCTAAGAGTTCTTGCTTGCTGTCATATCCTAAGAGTTCAACGCCTGCCTTGTTGACGTCAATCAATCTTCCTTCCCTTGTGGTGATGTAGATCATGTCTTTGGAATCATCGAATATCCTGCGATATTTTTCCTCTGATTCCTTCAGCTCCCGGGTCTTCTCTTCAAGGTCCCTTCTCAGGTCGACCTGCCTCAGGCAATGTGCGATCGTATTCAATATCTCTTTGGACTCAAAGGGCTTTTCAAGAAAATCATAGGCATCGAGGCGAAATGTAGCGATGGCCTTGTCTTTATCGGCATACCCGGTAATCATGATGACTTCCGTATCCTTATGCACCTCCTTTATCCTGGCCAACACCTCGATTCCATCCATGTCGGGCATAATGATATCTAAAATCACCAGGTCAAAGTCTTCAGTCGCCATGGTTTTCAGGCATTCTGTGCTGTTCGAGGCAGTCACTACCTCATAGTCGTGGTCCTGGAGCAAACCGCCCAGGGACTTCCTGATCCTTTGTTCGTCATCACATATTAGGATCCTGTGCGGGTATGGCATCTTTATTCCTCCTTGTTAATGGGAAGAACGGGCAGATAGACCCTGAAGGTGGAGCCTATGCCCGGCTCGCTTTCAAAGTCTATCCGGCCGCCATGTTTCTCAACAATCCCATAACTGATGCTCAGACCAAGCCCTGTACCCCGAGGGGATCTGGAGGTAAAGAAGGGGTCAAAGATCACAGTCTGATCATCTTTGGGGAGACCAATACCTGTATCGCGGATGCTCACGACCGTATATTGGTCTTCTTGCTTGACGGAAATGCCTATGACGCCACCTTCGTCCTTGCTGACAATGGCCTCATAGGCATTGTCGATAATATTGATCAAAACCTGCTCAATCTGTCTTTTGTCGGCATATATCTCCGTAACGCCGACTTTTTCCAGTTTCAGTTCGATATTGGCACTCCGACACCTGGATTCATGAAGGGAAAGGACACCTTCTATGGAATTCTTGAGATCATAAGATACAAATTGCGGCTTGGTCTCTCTAGCATAGTCGAGCAGGGCCATTGTGATCCTGTTGGCGCTTCTGGTGGCCTCCTCAACGACCCGTGCCCGCTCCAGGATGAATTCATAGGAAGGCATTTTGCCGGTTTCAATCCGGTCAGTAACCCTCTGTGCCTCGATAAGGGCTGGTGCCAACTGGTTCTTGATCTCGTGGGCCACGCCCGCGGCCAGGCGGCCAATACCGACATGTTTTTCAGCCATGATCAACTGCTCCTGTAGTCTCTTTATTTCCGTCATATCCCTGGCCGCAGCATAGACCCCTTTAACGTGTCCCTCCTCATCCCTGTAGACTGTAGCATTATAGGACACAGGAGTTTCCTTGCCAGCCTTCGATCTCATGACCAGCTCATAGTTGGTCACCTTCCCCTCCTCAAAAGACCTTCTTACCCCTTGGGCCGCCCTTTCCGGGTCAGTGAAATAATTCCGGAATTGGCTGCCAATCAGTTCTTTACGGGCGCATCCGGTAAGCCTGACCGTCTCCTCGCTGACATCGGTAATTATACCATCCTTATCAAAGGTGACCAATGCATCCAGGCTGCTCTCAATCAAACCGCGGGTGTACTTGTGGGCGTCAATGAGTTCTTCGGTCCTTTTTTCGACCAGACGTTCCAGGTTTTCCATATGTTTTTTGATCTCGCGCTCCATCCTCTTTTTTTCAGCAACGTCCCGCGATACGCACCTGGTCATTAAGGAGTTGCCCGCTTCATCGTATACCATAGTGGAGGAGTAGGTGGTTTCGAGGATGGATCCGTCTTTTCTTATGAACTGGCGATCCTGATTTTCTACCTTGCCGTCTTTGACAAGTTTTGCAAATGTCTTCTCAAACGTTTTGGCAGAACCTTTGCTGAGCAACTCAGTGATGTGCTTTCCTATCAACTCATGCTTGCTGTACCCCAACATATTGGACTCGGTCTGGTTCACTTCCACAATATATCCATTCACATCAATAGATTGGTACATGTCAGGGGCGTTTTCATATAAGTCCCTGTATTTTTCCTCAATCTGCATGAAGTCCCAGAACAGGCGGGCACTCACGTGATCCATGACCTTCACCCGGGGAGGCCTGGTTTTCAAGATGTCCTCTAAAACCTCATCACTTCCGGTCAGTTCGATAATAAGGTCTAAGTCCTTAATTTCATAAAGGTCCTTATATTCTTTGGTAAGGTACAGCCCCAATTCATGAGCGCATCTTGTTGCCAGCGCTTCGGAGTTCCGGATCGCCACGCCTACAATGTTCATGCTCAACTCACTAAATGTATCAGCCATGATCAGTTTCATGACTGCCTCACTCCCGGGACCGCCACCAACAATGGCAACATTAAACCTCTGTCTCTGATTCTCTTTCATGGGTTCCTCAATAAAACAGCTCTGCGATCTTATGCGACACTGCTGCGCCGCTTAGAAAAAAAGTAACCGTTTACGGGGCACCCCAGTCGTCATTGCGAGAAGCGGAGCGACGAAGCAATCTCTCTGGGCGAAACAGGAGATTGCTTCGCTTCGCTCGCAATGACACGGGCCATGCTCGGCCCCGTGAACGGATACAAAAAAAGTAACCGTTCACACCCTATGGATAAGGATTAGCCCTCGTGGGAGGGGCTGGGCGGAACGGATGTGGCCGAAACCACAGAAAAACCCTACTATTCAATGACAGATTTTTCAATCCTTTTTTGTCCCTATCCCATCATTCCCTCGTCCAATATTGGCCGTGAGTATGGTTCCGGCCACTTCAACATCTCTGTAAATGAGGGGTTTCGGCCCCCGCAATGCTGCTTGACTAAAAACTGAAAAGCCATTAATAGGTTTCCCATGAAGCAAGAACTTGCCTTTCTAATCCGGCAGGCCCTGCAATCTGCTTTTGAGGCTGGGACCCTTCAACGGAAAGACATCCCACGAATAGACCTGGAGATTCCCAAGATTGCGGCCCATGGCGACTTTAGCACCAATGTTGCCATGACGATGGCGGCATCTCAAAAGAGAGCGCCCAGGGAAATCGCAAGGATCATCATTGATCATATTGAGAACGCCAATCATCTGCTCTCAAAGACGGAGGTGGCAGGACCCGGGTTCATCAACTTCTTCATTGCCCAGGACAAATGGCACGAGGTTCTTAAAGCCGTGCATGAGGAGGACACAGCCTACGGCACCTCACAGGTGGGGCTTGGAAAAAGGGTACAGATAGAATTCCTGAGCGCCAATCCCACCGGCCCTCTCCACGTGGGCCACGGACGATGTGCTGCGGTCGGGGACACCCTGACAGCCGTGTTGAAGGCGGCGGGCTATGAGGTTGAGAAGGAATACTATGTGAACGATTCCGGACGTCAGATCCGTACCCTTGGTGAATCCGTATTTGTTCGCTATCAGCAGTTCCTTGGAAAAACCGTCGATTTGTCAGCAGAGGACTATCAGGGAACTTACATCAAGGACCTGGCCCGCATACTCCTTGATCAAGAAGGGGAACGCTTGCTGGACATGCCCGAGGAGGAGGCCGTCACGCTTTGTGCCAGATTTGCGGCCACGAGAATCCTTGCAGGGATCCGGGAAGACCTGGTGGCCTTTGGTGTCTCCTTTGGCCACTGGTTCAGCGAGCAGTCCCTGTATGACTCGGGCACTGTCCAGGCCGTGATTCAAGATCTCAAAAGCCAGGATATCGTCTATGAACATGATGGGGCCCTGTGGTTTCGGACCAAAGACTTTGGTGATGAAAAGGACCGGGTCGTGGTTCGGGCCAATGGCTTGACTACATACTTTGCCTCAGACATTGCCTACCATAAGGACAAGTTTGAGCGAAAGTTCGACCGCATCATTGATATCTGGGGAGCAGATCACCATGGCTACGTTCCTCGCGTTTCAGCTTCGATCCGGGCCCTTGGATACGACGGAGACCGGTTTCAGGTCCTTCTGATTCAATTGGTTAACCTCCTTCGAGGCGGCAAACCCGTGACCATGTCAACACGGGCAGGCGAATTCGTTACCCTGAGGGAGGTCATAGATGAGGTGGGACGGGATGCGGCACGCTTTTTGTTCTTATTGCGCCATTATGAGAGTCCCCTTGACTTTGATCTGGAACTGGCCAAAAAGCAGTCTAATGATAATCCGGTCTACTATGTGCAATACGTCCATGCAAGAATTTCCAATATTCTCAAAAAAGCCGAAGAACGGGGTTACAAGGAGATTGACTGGCACGACGACTTCTCCAGGATATTGACTCTTCCTGAGGAGATCCAGCTAATAAAGCTCATGGCCCGTTACCCGGATGTCGTGGCCAGAAGCGCCAGTTTGATGGAGCCTCATCGTATCCCGTTCTACATGAAAGAATTATCAGCAGCCTTTCATGCCTACTATCACGACCGCAACAAGCACAAGGTGGTAAGTGATGATGCCAAACTCTCCGCAGCAAGGCTATACCTGGTCTCTGCTATCCGGATCATCATAAGGAATGGGCTGGCCCTGATGGGCGTGTCGGCACCGGAAAGCATGTAAATGCAAATCTTGCATCCAGTGGTGGCAAAAAAACGAGCAAACAAACAAAAACCGTCAGGGCAAAAAAAGCGTGCCCCTATTCAGCTCACGCGCAAACAGCTTTTTCTTTGGTTGGGGCTTGCCTTTCTTGCGATGGTTTGGATGTTCGCCCTGGGTATTTTAGTGGGGCGCGGTCTTTCTCCGGTCCGTTTTGATGTGCCAAAACTCAAAAGAGAGCTCATGGCTCTGAAACAGGAGGCATTGAAAAGAGATCAGGCACGCTTCAAGGTTGAAACGGATTACCTTTCCGGGAACCCGGACCTTGATTTTTACAAAATCCTTACAGATAAGAAGGAAGAGGCCCGTCTCAAGTTTGCAAAAGCTCATAAGCAGACCGCAAAGCCCGACGTAAAATCTCCGGAAGTCTTTAAGCCAAAGAAGATGGGAGGGCGGGGGCTCTTGACCATCCAGGTCGCATCGTTAAAGAATGCCAGGAAGGCCAGGCAGGAGGTAGCCCGTCTTAAACGTAAAGGGTATGAGGCATATGAGGTAACGGTAAACGTGCCTGGAAAGGGGACCTATCATAGGGTGCGGGTGGGCCATTTTGCGGATTCCAGCGAGGCCGGCCGGGTAGCTGCAAGGCTTAAGCAGGATAAACTTGAAACAATGATTGTAAGGGAATGAAGAAAGTGCCTAAAGTGAGCTAAAGTGAGCTAAAGTGCCTAAAGTTAAAAGATAAAACACCGTTCAATTGGTTTTATTGGTTCCGTTGGTTAGAAAGCAATAAAACTAATTCAACCAATCTAACTAATGAGACGATCAATCAAACAGTTTCTTCAAGTCCTCAACTTTAGCTCACTTTAGACACTTTAGGCACTTTAGCTCACTTGATACAGGGGGGTATTGTCATGAAGATTACCAGGGAAGAGGTCGTCCATGTAGCAAAATTGGCCCGGCTGAATCTTGATGAGGAGGCCATAGAGCTCTATACCAAGCAATTAGGAGACATCCTGACCCATATGGACACCCTCAACCGTGTTGACACCAGGGATGTGCCTCCCACCTCTCATGCCATTTTCATAAACAACGCGTTTCGTGAGGATGAGGTCAAGGCCTCTGTTTCTGTAGAACGCGCTTTGGCGAACGCTCCCCAGTCTGAAGATGGAAGCTTTGTAGTGCCAAAGGTAATAGGATAGGTATAGTATTTCGGATTGCGGATTTCGGAATGCGGATTTGCGGCTAACGCCTTGAGAACAGCACGGATTGTGGAATTGAAATCCAAAGCCCAAAATCCCGAATGAAAGTAGCGGTAGGACAGATTGATTGCAGAGGTCAATCCAAACCGTCCATAGGAACTAAAATCCGCAATCCGCAATCCGCAATGGAAATGGATTTGTATCGATTAACCATACACGAAGCCCATGATCTCCTGACGAGGGGAGAGGTCACTTCTGTAGAGCTAACCTCTGCGGTTTTTGACCGCATAGGACAGGTTGAGGACAGGACCGGGGCCTACATCATGTTAGTGAAGGATCGGGCTATGGCTGAAGCTGAAGCGGCAGACGAGGTGATCAGACAGGGCACCGGTGGGCCGCTTACAGGTGTCCCGCTGGCTATTAAAGATATTCTCTGCACAGAGGGGATCAGAACGACCTGTGGCTCGAAGATATTGGAAAACTTCATCCCACCTTATAGCAGCACGGTTGTAAACAAACTCAAGAAGGCCTATGCCGTCATTGTCGGGAAAACCAATATGGATGAATTCGCGATGGGTTCCTCCACCGAACACTCAGCCTTCATGGTAACCCGGAACCCGTGGGATTTGACACGGATTCCCGGAGGCTCCAGTGGGGGCTCGGCAGCATCTGTAGCTGCTGATGAATGCATCGGGGCGATTGGCACCGATACAGGAGGGTCCATACGACAGCCGGCTTCTCATTGTGGCGTGGTGGGCCTAAAACCGACGTACGGCCGGGTATCGCGTTTTGGCCTTGTCGCATTTGCCTCCTCCCTTGACCAGATTGGTCCCATCACCAAGGATGTGACCGATTGTGCGATTCTCATGAACGAAATCTGTGGCTATGATCCGAATGACTCAACATCCGTGCCACGGGAGGTCCCGGACTATACCGGGGCATTGCAAGCGGGCCTCAAGGGGCTTGTGGTTGGCATACCCAGGGAGTATTTTGCTGGAGGGCTGGATGAGGATGTGGCCCAAGCGGTTAATGCTGCGATTAAGGTGATTGAGGAGCTCGGGGCAACCTCAAAGTCTGTCTCGCTTCCCCATACAGAATATGCCGTGGCCGTCTATTATCTCATCGCACCTGCCGAGGCAAGCTCAAACCTTGCCCGATACGATGGCGTGAGATACGGCTTTCGAGACAAGGAAGCCGAAGAGTTGATCCAGATGTATAGAGATACCCGGTCAAAAGGATTTGGATCTGAAGTACAGCGCCGGATCATCATCGGCACTTATGCCCTGTCGGCAGGATACTATGATGCTTACTACGGAAAGGCATCCCGGGTCCGAACCCTGATTATGCAGGACTTCAATCAAGCCTTTGAAACCTGCGATGTGTTGGTTGCGCCAGTGGCCCCCACACCTGCCTTCAGGCTTGGAGAGAAACTGGACGACCCCCTTGCTATGTATCTGTCAGACATTTTTACCCTGCCGGCCAGCTTAGCTGGAATAGCCGGAATTTCGGTACCGTGCGGATTCAGCAAGGATGGGCTCCCGATTGGGCTACAGATCTTGAGCAAACATTTTGATGAGGAAAAGCTCATCAGGGTGGCATACAATTTTGAACAGGCAACTGATTTCCATACCAAAAGGGCAAAACTGTGACCAAAATAACAGAGAGGTAAACCAACATGAGCATTCAGCCTGAAGGTGAAGACTTAAGAAAAGCAACAAGGTGGATATCAGATGAGCGCCTCAATAACCCGAAGGCAAGTCTGACCAATTTGATCGAGCAGGCATGTGTCAAGTTTGACTTACCACCCAAGGATGCGGAATTTCTTACGCGCTTCTTTTCTGAAAAGGACTAAGGGTAACAGAATTTTTGAAGTGCAGTGAGCTAAAGTGCCTAAAGTGTCTAAAGTGAGCTAAAGTTGAGGACCTGAAGAAACTTTTTTGGATTTGTTTTTAGTTCCCTAACTTTAGGCACTTTAGCTCACTTTAGTTCACTTTAGGCACTATCTTTCTGAAAGATGCCACGTATAAAAATACTCCCCGAAGTGTTATCCAACAAGATCGCCGCTGGTGAGGTGGTTGAGCGTCCGGCTTCGGTTGTCAAAGAGCTTATAGAGAATGCCATTGATGCCGAAAGCACCAAGGTCGTGATGGAAATCAAAAAGGGTGGACGTGCCCTCATTCGAGTCTCTGACAACGGCGTTGGCATGGATCGGGACGATGCGCTCCTGTCCATAGAGCGCTATGCGACCAGCAAGATCTATGACGAAAAAGATCTTTTTTCCATAGCCACACTCGGATTCAGGGGAGAGGCCCTTCCGAGTATAGCATCTGTTTCAGACATGGAGATTGTAACCAGGGCAGCATCATCTGAAGTGGGGACCAGAATTATTGTTACAGGTGGAAAAATCAAGGAAGTTGCTGAGACCGGGGCTCCTAAGGGAACAATGATTTCGGTGAATCGTTTGTTTTTCAACACGCCTGCCAGACGAAAGTACCTAAAAACGGAGCAGACCGAGATGGGCCACATTAGCGACACGGTTACACGCATGGCCCTTGCCTGGCCATGCATCCACTTCAAGTTTTCACACAATGGAAGGGTCCTTGTGAACTGGAGTTCCACCCCAACCCCCCTTCATCGGATAGTCAATGTGTTAGGGGAAGATTTGGAAGACCGTTTGTACGAAGTGGACTACAAGGGCGGCAACGTCCGGGTCCACGGGTTTGTGGCCTCTCCGGATATCTCGCGAACCACCTCCCGAGGATCATACGTTTACGTCAATGGACGGTTTGTCCGGGACAAGGTGCTCGATCATGCTGTCATGGAAGCCTATGCAGGGCACCTGATGAAAGGGAAGTTCCCCCTGGTGGTGCTGTTCGTGAACCTCGCCCATGATCAGGTGGATGTGAATGTCCATCCCACCAAGTACTCGGTTCGGTTTGAAGCCCCAAAGCAGGTCCATGATGTCATTGTAAGGGCTGTATCAGAAAGCTTGCAGAGATTTGATCGTCCCAGATGGGGACAAACCCAAATTGTGAAACCAATGCGACGACCGATCCCGTACAGGCTTTCTCCGCCTCGCGGAGCAGTCAGTGAGCCCAAATCCGAACCGACGTCTCCGACATTCAGCCACGCGCCTGAGGCCGCGCCACCCCTGTGGCCTGAAAGATATTTTGCCTCCCTCAGGATCATCGGCCAGCTCCACAACACCTACATCGTTTGCGAGTCTGAGGATGGACTCGTACTGATCGATCAGCATGCTGCCCATGAGCGCGTCGTTTTCGAGTCCCTCAAGGTTGCCTACAGCCGCTCGGCTATTACTACCCAGGGGTTGTTGGTCCCTGAGACCATCGAGTTGAATTATCGGGAAGCCGGCATCCTGGAAACGCTTCTAAAAGACTTGAGGGACATGGGCCTGGAGATAGAACCCTTTGGAGGCAATACTTACCTGATAAAGTCGGTTCCGGCCTTACTGGCTGGCAGGCCTGTGAAGTCGCTTGTCATGGAAATTGTAGAAAAGGCGGCTGAAATCGGTCTTGCGTCAGGCCTCCATCGCGGCGCGGACGAGTGCTTGACTATCATGGCCTGTCACGGTGCTATAAGGGCCAATCAAAAGCTTGCGGACGAACAGATGAAGGCCCTGTTGGAACAACTGGATACCCTTGAACATGCCTCCCATTGTCCCCACGGTCGTCCAACCTATATTCACCGAACCCTGCGCCAAGTGGAAAAGGATTTTAAGCGGATCGTGTGAGACCAGCAAGATCCTTAACCTGTACAAGCCGGAGCCAAACAGGTAAGGGACTCATCACGAAAACACGAAAGTACGAAAACACGAAAATAAGCTCAAACGACGAAGTACCAAAGTTTCTCCTCCTGAACTTCCGCACGTGGTATTCATTTGGGCTTTGGAATTTGTTATTTTTCGCGTTTAATCTTTGACTCTTTCGTGTTTTCGTGATTGCTTTTAGAATTTCTCAAAAGCCGCTTTCTTTTTCCCATAGCCATTGCTTTTACCCTCAATAGCCCGGGGCTGTTATGAAAATACATCAGGCTGGAAGAATATCCTGCCTGGATAAAACAGGTCTCCAGGTCATCAAAAAGGACAGGGCGATTTGGCCAGGTGTATCTTTTTTCTCGCCGCTTTAGTCTTTCCCATTCTTTCAACGCCAGAGGGTCTTTTTCAAACACCGTTTTCCTGGCATGTTCGCAGAGAAACATCTCGCACACAATCGGCTTTATACGCCAAAGGCAACCCCTTTTTCCAAGATAGACACACTTCATGCCGGGGTTTGGAAGGCCCAGAACCTGGAGCAGCGGGTTAATCTCTTCGTCTGACGACATCAGGACATTGATGACTACGTCAGCAAAAAATGTTGTAATCCCTTCACGACCGCAGCATGCACTGTAATGGTTTTGGTAGCACTTCTGAGTGCAGACTTCGGAAAAATAGTGTCGCAAGAACTGGTCTACTTCTTTTCTAAACCGGAGATAGTTTCTTGTCCTTGTTTTCAGCCTTGCCAGTTCAGAAGGCGAAAGCGTTTTGAGGTGGTAGCGTACCAATAGAATCGCTTCTGACTGTTCCCGGTTATACTCGCTCATGTTGTGTTTGGTTGTGTTTGGGTGGTGACATTTTGGCATTTTATGTCGGTTTTTTGTATCTTCTCAATAAATCGGGGTAGATGCTTTGGTAGGCCAATTTTCTGGATTCCCGCCTTCGCGGGAATGACAATTGTATCTAATTGTCGGTCATTCCCGCGAAGGCGGGAATCCAGGAGTTGATACCCCGAGTTATTGAGATCTTACGTTTTTTTTACCATGACCGAGCGTCAAAGTATAGCCATAAGCTCCCAACTCTTTGTCTCTTATGTCATAGCATCGTCACAGACGGTCACACTTGCGTTTTTTAAGAATCATTGAGCAACCGAATCATCGCCGCCGCAGGAAGGAACCAAAAGAGGTGTATCTGCTACAGTATATTGTGCCTTTTAGCCGTTTTTTTCTATATATTGTGTTTTTTTCTTGACTTTCAAGAAAGCTATATTCTATTAGCCCGTACATCTTGACAAGGTTCCTTTTTCACCCAAACCAAAGGAGGAAGGCATCATGACAAAAACAGAACTAGTGCAACAGATGGCAAAGGATGCGGGGATCTCAAAGGCTGCGGCTAACAAGGCCCTGGACTCGTTTGTTGACAGTGTCAAAAAAGCCCTGAAAAAGAAGGACGGCGGAATCACGCTGGTTGGTTTTGGCACCTTTTCCAAGGTCCGTCGTAAAGCAAGGACAGGCAGAAATCCCCAAACAGGCGAAGAAATAAAGATAAAGGCGCGCAATGCCGTGAAGTTCAAACCCGGCAAAGCGTTAAAAGATGCTATTTGATAAGTTCAGTTGTTTAGTAAGGTGGCTCTTTCCCAATGGGCCACCTTTTTGTTTTGATTTATCGCCATATTAGGGCGACGTAAACGCCGTTCTTGTGCCCCCCTTCCCCGCCGTTTGCGGCAGGGAAGTTCATCCTTGTCATTTCTTTCTTCCATTAATGTGAGAAATCTTGCCAGGAAGTGTTATCTTTTCTATCGCAGCAAGCTGCGGGGAATTAAACCCTACAGATTTCGCATCGTCCTTCAAATGATTAGAGTAATCCGTGCCTGCCCCGTAGCTCCGGGAGATGGTACTGGGGTAATCTGCGAAATCTGTGGATTAAAGAGGCCAGTTTTAGATTCCATGATTTCAGACACAGATTTGGATGAGGCTTAGGCATAAAGGTGTTGACCTGAAAACAGTTATGGATATAATAATAAATAAAACCTCGTTCCCGCGCTCTGCGCCTTTGAGATCGGACGCAGATTGTCTATTAGAATGGGTTCCGACGCAGAGCATCGGAACCAAAAAATAGCAAATCGTAGCCCCCGCAAGCGGGGTCCCGGAGGGATGGCCGAGTGGTTGAAGGCGGCGGTCTTGAAAACCGTTTCCCGGAAACGGGACGTGGGTTCGAATCCTACTCCCTCCGCCAGAGCACTTTCAGGGAAAGTGCTACTAATAACTTTTAACACTTAACCGGGGTAACAATGAGCTTCAGACTGTGAAATCAATAAGGGATCCTATGTTCAGGTTTAAGGAATTTAAGATTTATCAGGATTCAAAGCGGATTCAGAAACTCGCTGAGATCCGTACAGGTTAGGGGTTACAGGTTTATTGTATTCCGCGTTAGCGGAATCCCGGAGAGATGGCCGAGTTGGCTGAAGGCGCTCGCCTGCTAAGCGAGTGTAGGGGGAAACTTCTACCGAGGGTTCGAATCCCTCTCTCTCCGCCAGTTTTTGGTTAGGCGCTCAGTGAAATTCGCAATTCCTCAATTCCGGCTTGCCCGGGTTAGGTGTTAGAACTTTGGTCCCAATGGATGTAAATACCGATATTGATGCAAAGGGCAAAAACGGCCGGAATCGCGCCCACATCCTGGTTGTGGACGACGAGGAGGTTATCAGGGAGGGCATCCGAGAAACGATCCAGCAAGCCGGATACGCCTGCTGGGCCGCGGCAAGCGGCGACGAAGCCTTAAGGTTTCTAGAGGAAAAGCACGTTGATCTCGTTATATCCGATATCAGAATGCCGGGCCTCTCCGGGTTTGAATTAACAGAGATCGTAAAGAAAAAGTATGACACGGACGTGATCATCATCACGGGTTATGGAAAAGACTTCCAATATGAGGAGGCCATTGAGAAAGGGGCAAGCGAGTTCATACTCAAGCCTATAAGACTGCAAGAGTTACTTGTTAGACTAAGGCGCGTCCTGAGAGAGCGTGCCCTCATTGCCCAGCGACGGCAGATGGAGGAACGGCTCAGGGAATTGACCATTACGGATGACCTGACTAAGCTCTATAATATGAGGCACTTTTACTTTCAGGTCCAATTGGAGATGGATCGAGTAGTTCGCTATAAGCATTCTCTGTCGCTTTTGCTCCTTGATGTGGATCGGTTCAAACAGTATAATGATACTTACGGTCATCTGGAGGGAGACCAGATTTTGATCAGGCTGGGTGATGTGATTCGGGAGTGTCTGCGAAAGAGTGATACGGCGTACCGGTACGGCGGTGACGAGTTTATGGTTCTCCTGCCCGAGACCAGAGCCAACGAGGCAATGACAGTGGCCGAAAGAATCAGGGCGCGTTTTCAGGCCACAAATTCATATCCCTTACAGGATGGCAGTACTAAAGCCACGTTGAGTGTTGGGGTTGCTGAGTACCGCCCGGGTGAGAATTTGTCGGAGTTTATTAAAAGGGCCGATCAGACCATGTATGAGGCAAAAGGTAGGGGAGGCAATCAGAGCCTTCTTGCACAGGAATAATTCTATCTCTGGGCAATTTTTGCCATGGTAACACCGAGGTTTTCCTGATGGAGACCCCCTGGGAGGGTTGCCTGGACCAGAGGGTGCTCCTTCAAGAATGGTATGGCGCTGTTGCGCAGGGCGCCCGTCCCCACACCATGGATGATCCGAACCTCCCTTAAGCCTGCCAGCAGGGCATCGTTCACGAATTTGTCTACAGCCTTCAATGCCTCATCCACTTGCATTCCTCGAATATCGATTTCGGTGCATACCTCGTCCGGGAAAGGGACAGCCACATGTGAATGGAGACCGGGAGTGGCTTTCTCCGGGCCTTTTGTCCGGGTCAATTCCGCTTTGGGTACACGCACCTTGAGATTGCCACTGGCGATTAGGACGTGACCAGTCGTGTCTTCAGCAGACAGCACAGTCCCCACCACGCCACCCCGTGTCCAGTAGACACGGTTTCCGGCTCGGACCTCGCCTGTGATCTGATCTTCCTGCTGAGATTCTTCACCAAATGAGGTGGCCTCAAGCTCCTTTCTTAGGGTCTCTTTTTCCTCATGAATAAGGGCCTTGGCTTCACGGATGGCCTGGCGAGAGGCGCTCTTTTCCCGCACGGTTCGTATCGCCTTTTCCAGAGCGGCATTAGCCTGCTTTATGATGGCGCTCGCTTCCTCGGCCGCCTTGCGCCGTAATTGCCTCGCTTGCCGGGCAAGAAGATCGTTTTCTTCTTGGTACCGTCTGGTCAATCCTTCAAGAACGAGCTTTTGGGCCTCCAGGCCCCCCTTCAATTTTTCATTCTGTTCGATCTGATCCTGGAGTTCTGAAATTAGGTCCTCCAATCGATGGGCCTGACGACCCATCAGAGATCTGGAGCGTGTGATGATGGTATCCGTGAGTCCCATGCGCTTTGCGATGTCAAACGCATAGCTGGAACCAGGGATATGGAGCCGGAACCTGTACGTCGGGGTGAGGGTTTCGCTGTCAAAGGCCATTGATCCATTTGCAATACCGGGCGTCTGATGGGCAAATGCCTTCAAAACACCTTGATGGGTTGTAACGACGGTCAAAGCACCTTTGTTGGTAACGACCTCTATCACTGCCATGGCAAGGGCTGACCCCTCCTGCGGGTCCGTGCCGGTTCCAATCTCATCAATGAGCACCAGGTCTCCAGAGGCCGCTTCATCCACGATCGCCTTGAGCCCTTTAAGATGGGCAGAAAAAGTTGAAAGATCCATCTCAATCGACTGGGCGTCTCCCACATGGGCAAAGATCCGGTTGAAGACAGGCATTTGTGAGTCCGGATCTGCCGGGATATGAAGTCCGCAGGAGACCATCAGGGCAAGAAGCCCCACGGTTTTGAGTGCCACGGTCTTTCCGCCGGCATTGGGCCCGGTAATCACGAGTGTGTTGAAACCTTCACCTATTGAGAGATCCAGAGGGACCACGGGAGATACCGTATCCTTCCTCAATGTGAGCAATGGATGTCGTCCCTCCTTGATTTTGAGTAAACCATGGGTGTTGAGGGCTGGTTCGTGTTGATTCAGCTCTCTGGAGATCAGGGCCATGGCATGATGGCAATCCAGACAGACCAGTACTTCAAGGTTCTGTTCAAGGTCGGTGCTGTTTGCGCGAATAAGGTCAGTAAGCCGGCGGAGGACCCTTTCTATTTCGTGGCGCTCATCTGCTTCAAGGCGACGAACCTGGTTATTCATCTCAAGAGTTTTGAGTGGCTCCACAAAAACGGTAGCCCCACTTGCCGACTGGTCGTGAAGGACCCCCTTGATCCGGTGCCGGTGGGTCTCTTTTACCGGAAGGACCCACCGTCCATGTCTCATGGTGATCAGGCGTTCCTGCAAGACACCTCTGCGCCACAGTCTGTCAAGCAGGGTCTCCAGTTCTCTTCGTAGCTGTTCACGTGCCCGGGCCATCTTGCGGCGAATGGTGGCCAGATTCGGGCTTGCCTGGTCACGAATCTCCAGGGTCTTCAAATCAACGCTCTTATTGATCTCTTGCACAAGAGGAGGGTTGGGGGCCAGAGGTGCACCCACTTCTTGAAGGACAGGAAAATCTGACAGATTCTTTGAGAAAAAACGGTGTATCCTTGCTGCCAAATCGAGCACCTCATGAATATGGCAAAAGGCATCGGGCTCAAGACAGCCCCCCTCCACGGCTGCCAACTTGAGGTATCCACTTATGTCCTGAAAATTGCTGATGGGAAAAGACCCGCCTGAGTCCATAAATGTTCGGAGTTCGGAGATCTTCCCCAGGCTCTTTCGAACTATCTCGAAGCTCGGAAGTGGTGTTAGCCCCTGGAGGCGCTCAGCAGAGAGCGAAGAATGGGTTCTGCGGGCCAGGTCCTCAAGGATCTTGTCGAATTCCAAGATTTGATAAAGATGATTACTCAATTCTTAGACCCAATTAGAGGTTGACCGTCCATAATGTCTCAGGTTATAAAATCGCTGCGCGATTTTGTAATGGTTAAGTAGTTGAGTGGAACGAGGTCTGGATATACAGCTGAGTAGCTAATCTTCAAGTAATCGTCAAGGAGGATCTTTTATTGGGGAGGGCCGTGAAACAGGAGATCAAAAAGAAAATATTGGCGGCAATCAGGTCGATTCCAAAAGGATACCTCAGAGATGCTGTTGTCAAAGAGACCATCCGCTGTGTACTATACGGATTGTTGAAGGAAAAAGGGCTTCAGCCAGTGCCTGTTTTTCGTAACCCGCGATTTCCTGAGGGCCCGGTCGATATGGTGGGTGTCAAAGAGGACCACGCCGTAGAGGTGGCTTTTTGCAGCAACCCCACGATTGAATTAAAGGACATAAAGAGCCTGGAACGGGTGGCCTGTGAAAAGAAGTTTCTGATCAGCTTTTCCCCGAACAAGAAGAAGGTAGAGTTGAGCACCTTCTTTCTCAAGCCGGGGATCGAGCATATTTATATATACGAAGATAGAGATGATCACGAAAGCACGAAAAGGCGAAAGCACGAAAAGGAGAAGCGTAATAGGTGAGCTCTATACTTCGACGAGATCAGCATTCAGTGTGGGCCTACAGATGTGAAAGAAGGAAGGGTTGGATGGGAATATGAAAAAATCGTCCCCTATCATCGACACCCACGCCCATTTAGATGAATTGCCTGATCCGGAGACAGCCATCAGAGAGGCACAGGAAGGGGGTGTGCTCGGTATTGTGGCGGTGGGGCAGGACGTTTCTTCCAACCAGAAGATCCTGGAGATAGCCAGCCGGCATCCGGGGTATGTCTTTCCAGCTATCGGATACCATCCCTGGCGTCTCGACCCGGATAATGATGAGGAAGCCCTTGCCTATATTGACACAAACCTGAAGCACTGCGTGGCCCTGGGCGAAGTGGGCCTGGACTACAAGGCCAAGACAAAAAAGAAGATCCAAAAGGCTATTTTTCAAGAACTCCTTGCCATAGCCAAGAGACATGAGAAGCCGGTCATTGTTCATTGCCGGTACGTCCACGAGACCGCCTACCGTATGGTAAAAGAGGCAGGATTAGAAAAGGCGATCTTTCACTGGTACAGCGGCCCTCTCGATTTGATCCCTCTCATCGCTGCAGATGGGTACTACATGTCTGCCACCCCGGCACTCCTGTACAACCCTTACCATGCCAGGGCAATCTCTGCGGTTCCCCTTTCTAACCTGCTGCTCGAAACCGATACGCCGGTTCAATACCGGGAATTAGCTGCAAGGCCGGTCCATGTCCAGGTCACCTTGCAAGAGGTGGCGCGAGTCAAGGGTATGGCCGCCGAGGAAATCGCCGCGCAGACTACCCGAAATGCAAAAGCGTGTTTCGGCTTGAAAGGTCTTTAAAGGCGTTCAGGTGGTCTCGCGCCCGTAATCACAAAGCTCGCGCAGGGGGCATGCAGGACAGTTTGGCTTGCGGGCTTTGCATAAGGCCCTGCCGTGCCAGATCATCTGATGCGAAAAGTCGATCCAGTCCTTTTTGGGAATCAGGGCCATGAGATCAAATTCGATCTTGACCGGATCGCTCTCCCTGGTAAGGCCTATGCGCTGAGACACGCGTTTTACATGCGTGTCGACCACAATTCCAGGGATACCAAAAGCGCTCCCAAGCAGGACGTTGGCCGTCTTTCGCCCGATTCCGGGGAGTTGAAGTAAAGCCTCCATATTGTCCGGGACCTTTCCACTATGCCTTTCCAGAAGGGCCTGGCAGCATGCCCTGATGCTCTTTGCCTTGTTGCGATAAAAGCCGGTGGGACGGACCATCTCCTCCAGGTCGGAAAGGGGTACTTCCACAAAGTCTTTTGCTGTGCGCAGTTTCTGAAAGAGGGTTTTGGTTACCTGGTTGACCCGTTCATCCGTGCACTGGGCCGATAGAATCGTAGCAATTAGAAGCTCCAGCGGGTTTCTGTGGCCCAAGGCAGTCTTGACACCAGGATAGGTATTCCTTAAGATTTCTAACAGTTTCTTGATACGCGATTTTGCGATTTTTTGAGCCATGGTTTCTATCTCCCAGCAAGAAGAGTCATTTAACGCAACAACCCAAAAAAGAAGGCTTTCTGTGGTTCGCGCCCTGGGTCTTACCTCCGGGGGGCTTGACAGTATTCTTTCCGCACTCGTTCTTAAGGAGCAAGGGATCGAGGTAGTCTGGGTTAATTTCGAAACCCCCTTTTTCAGTTCAGACAGAGCCCGCAGTGCCGCCCGCATGACAGGGATTCCGTTAAGAGTAAAGAACATCACCCGTGTCTATGTTGAGATGCTGAAGAATCCCAACTGCGGCTATGGCACGAACATGAACCCGTGCCTCGACTGTCACGCCCTGATGCTTGAAATCGCCGGTTCGATGATGACAAAAGAAGGGTTTGATTTCCTTTTTACCGGCGAGGTGATGGGCCAGCGCCCCATGTCCCAGACCAAACCGTCGCTTCGTTATGTTGAAAAAAGATCTGGCTTTGCAGGCCACATCCTTCGCCCTTTGAGCGCCAAACTTCTCCCGCCCACCATTCCCGAAGAACGCGGCCTGGTGGATCGTGAGCGCCTCTTAGACATTTCGGGTCGCTCCCGAAAACGGCAAATGGAGCTGGCCGAGACATTTGGAATCAGCGACTACCCTGGTCCGGGCGGCGGGTGTCTCCTGACGGATATAGGGTTTTCCAGACGATTGAAAGATTTGTTTGAACACCAGGATGATTACGAGCAGCGCGATTTTGAGCTTCTAAAGCACGGCCGGCATTTTCGCCTTGACAACAATTACAAAGTTGTTGTGGGTCGCACCAGGGAAGATAATAGACAAATTTCAAGACTCATAGATCCCCACAAAGACATCCAGCTGCGCATGATGGATATGCCGGGTCCCACTGTCCTGATCCCTTTCGGTGCCCCGGAGGAGATCGTACGTGAGGCTGCGACCCTTTGCGCAGCCTATAGCAGGGCTGAAGATGGCCAGCCTGCCCGTGTGTCTGTGAAGGGCCCCGCCGGGTCAGGAGTCCTCACGGTAGAGGGCGGTTGTCGTGAAAAATACCAGCCTTATCTCATATGAAGTGCCTAAAGCCCGCCCTGGCGCTACGTGCCGGGTCAGCCTATTATGCCTATAAGCCAGGTCTGGGCCAGGGTGAACTAAAGTGTATCTTCTCAGTAACCTGAGCCGACAGGCGGTTAAATTTGAAAACGTCTGACTGTCTGAGCGCATTAGTGAGCCTTAGGAAAAAAGAGGCGGCTTTCTGATCCTTTCGTTAGCACATATGAATTTCAAGTCTAAGGACGCGTGTTTTAATGTTATCAATACTCTTTTTTCCTAAGGCTCACTTATAAGCGAGTTTCAGACGTTTTCAAATTTAATTGCCTGTCGGCGGGCTTGATTTCAGGTGACTTCCCCGAACCTATTGAGAAGCTACCCTAAAGTGAACTAACGTGCCTAAAGTTAAGGATAGGACAGCACTGTCCATATGTTTTCAGCATCGATCGCGCCATCCCGAAGGATCTTTGGGGGATCTACTGCCACGTCCACGACGGTAGATGCCCTCACACCCCCAAGCGTTCCTGCATCCAGCACCAAATCGACCTGATCCTTGATGTAGTGATCTATCTCGGCGACTGAAGTGCAGCCGCCTTTTCCAGAAAGATTGGCGCTCGTCCCTGTGATGGGGCCTCCCACGGCTTTTACCAGGGCGGAGACCACCGGATAGCCACCAAGGCGTATACCTATTTTTCCCGTGTAACCGGTAAGGTTGGATGGAAGGGGATCTGCAGCATGAAAGACCAGTGTCAGACTGCCCGGCCAAAAGGTTTCCATTAAGCGCGTTGCCGTCCCTGGAATCGATCGGACCAGGGGGGCAAGGTCGGCCAGGCAGGCAATAAGGATAAGAAGGGGTTTTCGGGGATCACGCTTCTTGACTCGAAAGACTTTATCTACAGCTTCAGCGTTAAATGCCTCTGCCCCGAGGCCGTAAAAGCTGCTCGTGGGAAAAACCACAAGACCGCCCTTCTTGATTAGTGCGGCAGCCTTGCCGATTGTGTCCTGATCAGGAAATTCCGGGTCCACAGAAAGGATATCGCAGCACTTCATTATTTCGTTATTCGATTCACGATTTACGACTTATATCTAAAGTGATCGGTTCCAGGTTCAGAGTTCAAGGTTCAAAGGTTATAGTCTACTTTACAAGGGTTCAGGGTTCACGGTTCAGGGTTGACAACCCCTGGCCCAGACCTGGTTGGTGAGCGTGATAGTCCCTCACGAGCGTGTCGCGCCAGGGCGGGCTTTGAACCTATGAACTTTG
>JAFDKF010000116.1 GCA_019307135.1 Deltaproteobacteria bacterium | reverse complement strand
TCGCAAACGCAGTCATCTGAAAGCCATCAAATAAGGATAATTTCTTAAATGGATCCGGATACCATATGCCAAAAATTGCTTCTCAAGGTCGTCCTAAAAGAGCCGCACCCAAAAGAATTTGGACACGGACCCGCCTGCCACCCGCCTGCCAACGCCTGGTACAGCGGACAGCTTCAATGCCGGCACCTGCCTGCCAACGCCACGTACGGCATGCACTTTGACATGCTAGCATTTCTGGCACTGGCGGGCAGGTACGTGGCACTGGCAGGCAGGTTGCCATGTGTGCCCGCATTAGACTTGCCCGGCGGGCCAGGCGCTGGCAGGCGGGTCTGTGTCCCCAAAAAGATTTTCTTAAAACCTCCCCAATGTATACAATGTCGAAGACGAACTGGCAAAACTTATTTGTTTGCAGGGAGCTTCGGCGGTCATTTGCCAGGCCTGTGAAGGCCGGACCACCATGTAAGAGTCGTAGAGGCCCAGGCAGGTAACAAAACAAAAGAGTAATTTAATCCACAGATTTCGCAGATTACACGGATTACTCAAATCATTATGAAGGATGATGCGAAATCTATAGGGTTTAATTCCCCGCAGCTTGCTGCGATAGAAAAGATAACACACTCATTTTGATACCCCGTGGCTTGCCACGGGGTAGTTCATTGAATTACTTAAGGACGTCCCGCTTCTATTACAAGTTTTCGGATACTTAGCATTTAGCCTTGTGAGCCTTTTTCTTTCAGAGCCTGCTCAAGCTTCTTTATGCGTTCTGTGAGCTTGACCATATCTTCTCTGGTGGCAAGATTCATCTTCTTCAATGTACTTTTTACCCCCCTTTCTATCTGCGCCCCCAGATCTTTTTTTGCCTTGTCCGATTTTTTCAAGAGGTCATCGACTAACTTCTTCCCCTCTTTCTCCGAAAGCTTCCCCTTTTTTGCAAGCTCCTTGGCCAGTTTTTCGATCTTGTCCTTGGTCAAACCGGCCAATCCTACCCCTGTCAACATGGTCTTTTTGATTAGATCAAACATGATTTTACCTCCTTTCTGTGGCTTTACCGTGATATAGATTTTAAGAAAATGACTCAAAGGTCAAGGATTTTTTCTCACCTACAAAAGCTTTATGCCTTAAACCTGTCTTGCCACGTCTGCAGCTTCCAACAAGTAGTGCCGTGTTTCCTTACGATGCTTATCAAACTTCTTCAGATGCAGGCAGTTATGAGATATCGTGGCTCATAAGCAGGAAACTCTGGATAGAATGCTTTATAGTTTCCACGGACAGATGAACTACCTTGTTATGCCGCATGTTTGGCTATGACAGAAACATGAGAAAGCTCCCAATTTTTGGAATAAAATCCTTTTTCCGAGAGAGGATTTCCGGGATGAAACATTTATCATCCTTTACTGTTACCCCAAATGTCTTTTCTATAATTTCTTTTTCACCCTTAACGAAGATTTGCTCGCCTTTTTTCTGGAGAGGGTTTAATATCAGAAAGACCACTAGGCTATACCCTTGGGTTTGGCAAAGTTTTTCCATCTCCACCTTAATTCCTTCTTCAACAGTTGCTGTTTCCGCATCATCTAAAACCATTGTCTGACTTACACCAACCTTTTTATCCCTCAACACGTATTCCTTGAAATCCCGGAATAGAATTTCCTTGGGCGTCTTGCCCTTTATATCAATGCTCGACTTTAATAATTCCTTACCAAAGGTGTTCAAATCCAGGCGGCTCGTTTTTAGCAACTTGTCGGCCACTTCACGGTCCTTTTCTGTGGCGGTAGACAGGGTTAGAAGAAGCGTATCCGATAATATGCCGGACAAGAGGGCCCCAGCTATGTTGGAAGGGAATTCAACCTGATGAAGAAACATAAGGTTGGCTATAATGGTACATGTACTCCCGATGGGCTCATTATAAACGGTTATTGGCCGTAATGTGGATATATCCCCAACCCTGTGATGGTCAATGATCTCTAGTATGTCTGCCTGTTCTATGCCATCCACTGCCTGGGATATTTCATTGTGATCGACCAGGATCACCTGTTTTTGAATGGGCTCTAAAAGGTCGGTTCGCGTTATAATACTGATCAGACGGTCACCTTCATCAACTATCAGTACGCAACGGTATTTTGATTCCATCACCTTTGCTTTTATCTCGACTATAGGAGTTCTTAATCCGGCTACTGGAACATCCCTGGACATAATAGATACAACTGGTGCCGACAGATTGATCAACTTGGCCGTGGCAAACGTATAATAGGATGAGGAGACTATTAGGACCTGTTCACGTCTGGCTAAGGCAAGGACTTCTTCGCTAACAGGTGATTCTCCTGTAATAATTAGGGCTGAGCAGCCTGCCTTGATTAAATCTATCTGCACATCCGTCCTGTCTCCTATGATAACAATATCCCCTTTTCTTATCCGATTTAAAATGGTTCCTCTCTGTGCGGCAGCTATAAATATCTTGCCAGTGAGTAATTCGACCTTTCCAGTATTGGCAAGGATTTTGCCATTTAATGCGGCCAGCAGCACATTTAGGTTAATAGGTGTTACAGATAAATCTTCTATTTCCACTCTTTCAATATAATGTTCAGACAGCTGCTCTTTGCCAACTATGCCCAGTAATTTGCCTCCTGAATCTATGACGGGAAGGCTACGGATATTTTTCCTACGTATTAAGCGGCCGATATCTCTTATACAATCTTCCGGTGAGGCAGTAATAGGCCCCTTTAAATCCATATCATTTACTGTAGCTACAACGCTGTCTATAACCATAGGAGTTTCAATATCAAACCTTTCCAGAATATATTTTGTTTCCTTGTTTATTGCGCCAGCCATGCATGGTATATACAATCGGGCCTTGTCCACAAGGTTCTTAAAATAGGCGTAAGCTATTGCTGAGCATACCGAATCGCTGTCTGGATTCTTATGACCGACTACAAGTACACGTTTCTTCATTTTTTCTCCATCCTATTTAAACCTGGATTTTACATTTGTCATAACGTCATAGTTTCTATTTTTTCTTTTTTGATTTGGATATTGGGACTCGCAACTTATTTATTTGCCCCAATAAAGCTTCAGTTGGCTATCTCTTCCATTTGCCGTGCCTTTACGCCGGAGGCATAGACTGCACCTATCAGGGCACCAGCACTTGTGCCTGCTATGAAATGAATAGGTACCTTTTCTCGCTCCAAAACCTTCAGCACCCCAATATGAGCCAGCCCTCTTGCTGCTCCACTTCCCAAGGCTAAGCCTATCCTTGGCTTTTTGCTGATCTTTACATTTATTGTCATATAGCTTACCCCGTTTTATTTTCTGGGGCTTGCTTCTGTTCGAGATGCCTGATCTTTTCTTCCAGCCTGGCAATATCTTCTTTCGTGGCCACGTCTATTTTTTCCAGTGCACTCCGCACCATGTCTTCCACCTTTGTCTCAAGGTCCTTTCTTGCCTGTTCAGATTTTTTCAACAGGTCATCGATCAGTTCTTTCCCTTCCTTCTCAGATATTTTGCCTTTTTCTGTTAGCTCCTTGGCCAGTTCTTCGATCTTGTCCCGAGTCATGACGGCCAGCCCTACTCCTGTTAGCATGGTCTTTTTAATGAGATCAAACATAATTTTCCTCCTTTCAATGGTTTATTTCGCGGCATAAAAATCGCTGAAATAATAGTCAGGAGCCTGAGGCGTCTGTTGGTTTTCTCCTGTAAAGTCAGGAGATAGTGTTGGTGAAGCTCGGCAAGACGTGCCTGCTGTCGGCCGACCGAGCGTAGAGCATACTCTAAATGAGCCAGAGAATCACGGAAATATTCTCGTAAATCCGTGATATCGAAGACCTCAGACTCAACGGTTTGCAGGGCCGTAACGCAGTAACGCTGATCTTCAAAGGTGACTGAAAGACGGGCGCCCCGCCGTTTGACTGCGAGTATCTGGTCGATTTGAACAGATTCTGGCTCTTGGTCGATGGTCTCGGATGTGAAGGGCTTCTCAATGCCTTTCACAACTACAAGATCTTTCTTCCCATCTTTGCCGCTTCCAACAGGTGGTGCCGCGTCTCCTTACAATGCTTATTAAACTTCTTTAAATGTGTTTCGAGATCTCTTATGGCCTCGGCTTGGCTTTCACCTTTTTCCAGGGAGATTCGGATCTTTTTTGTGTCGTGATACATAAGATTCAAGAGGTGATAGGCCTCGTCAAACATATCATTCGCGGATTTCACATCAATATCCATAGACTTACACAGGTGCAGAACAACAGCCTCAGCAACCTCAACCAACCCCATTTGGGCCTCCTTCAGGAGACCGCGGGCCTTGCCGATGTCCTCCTCAAAGGCGCCTCCTCCCGACCATTGTTTATTTTGCTCGATGACCTTAACCATGAGTTCCTGAGCCCGTTTCAGTGTCTCTTCTAAATGTGAAAAAGACTGCGATTTAAGCATTTACTCCTCCTCTTTCCCCTTCTTTAAGGCATCCCTTGCCCCTTTCAACATACCAGAGATGGCTCCCTTTGCCACGTCTACGGACCTTTTCCCAAGTACTTTGGCCTCTTCGGCCATAACATGGGCCGCCTTGCCAGCAGCCTCCGTGGTCACTTTGCCCGCTTCCTTCAGTCTTTGAGCAGTTGCTTCCGCAGCATGCCGAGTCTTTTCTCTCAAAACAGAGGTCGTTTTTTTGGTCTGATCGGCAAGGCCATCTAACACACCCTTTGCCACTTCTCCGGAGCGCCTTGCCACTTTGCGGGTAGTCTCTATGAAAAGGTCCTCGATTGCCTCAAGGTCTTTCTTCGTCTGAGCAATGTCCTCACGGAGAAATGCCTTTGTCCTTTCCCCAACGGATTCTACTGCTGATGCGATCCCTTTCTGAACCCCTTCAAAAGCACCAAGGGCAACATTCTTGACCTCCTTGCCGGTCTCCTCGGCGGCTTCCACTGCGCCAGACATGACTTTCTCGGCAATTTCCTTCACCTTGCCCGCCCTGAACCGGCCCTCTTTCAGGGCCTTTTCAGTTGCATCGCTAGTAATGTGTACCACGGTTTCTTTTACATCTTTGCCGGACTCGATGGCCTGTTTGACACCCTCTTTAACAGTCTCCTTGGTCAAACCTAATAGTTCCGTACTCTTAAGTTTTATGTCGGTTACAGCAGATTCCACCCGTTCCTTAACCTCTCCAGGCAATGCAGCCCCTGCCTCTTTTGCCCCTTCCAGGCCTTCCCTGACACCCTGTGCCAACCTGGTCTTCTCATCTTCGAGTCGTGTTTCGAGTTTGCGGAGTTCCTCCCGGGCGGCCTCAACTGCTTGGTCCCCGCGGCTGCGAGCACCGGCAATGGCGCCTTCTACAGCTCCTTCCACATTCTCTTTCACATCCGTTCCAGCATCCTTTAAACCCTCCACAGCAGCAGCCACAGCATCTTTCACAACAGGGCGAAGCTCCTCAACACCACCTTTGGTTTTGTCCACGGCAGCAGACACTGCCTCCGTGACAATCTCACGCACCTTTTCTGTGGTGAGCTGCCCGGCCTCCTTTGCCTTCTTCAACTCCTCTGCAATGCGATCTTTCATCTGATGTTCTGACATGATTTGTACCTCCTTAAGATTGATGTTGGTGTTTACTCTCAAAAGTCCCTCGGTTCACGGTATAGCAACCTCCATTTTTTGATAGGATAGACGCGACATAAGGAATGCAAAGAAATCACGTAAATCCTGTTAATCCTGTCAAGAATGGCTCTTACCTCTCTTTTCAGACATCAGGCCATAGAAAACGATGTTCATCAATTCATCGAGATAGTACTCAATCTTCTCTTCACTTTCCTGAACTAACCAGTTAAGCTCGAATCCTCTCAAGGCATGGCCAATGGCCATGGCTGCTAAAAGGACATCATTAATGTGAAAAACACCTTTCTCCACCCCTTCTTTCAAGATAGAGCAAATAATATTCACCTCCCGCTGGAAAAGTTCGTTACGAATGCTCTCTGCACCGGGCAAAAGTTTCTCTGCCCCCTCCCGATCCAGATTCAGAATATTTATTGCCTGGCGCATATATCGGAACTTGGCTCTGGCAAAGGCGACCAGTTTATCGCCTGGTAAGACCTGTTGATCCACCGAAGACGATATCTTTTCCACTATCTCGTTCGTTTCCCGACGAAGGACTTCCAGGTAAACCCGGTCTTTGCTTCCGAAATAGTTATATATGGTTGCCTTTGCCACGCGCGCCATACGCGCGATTTCGTCCAAAGTGGTTTTCTGAAGACCGTACCGGCCAAACATCTTTTTGGCGGTATCAAGTATCGATTCTGCTTTTCCCTCTTTCATCCTCCCCTCCTTCTGAGCCTGTCCATTTAGACTAATATCGTTTTATAGTCTATAATAGGCACAAAAAAATATATTGTCAAGAAAAATTTCAAGAAATGTATTCAATACGAAAAGGAGAGGGTTATTGCCGTGAAGGAATGTTCATTTTTTTGGGTTTTGAACTCCTTCGTATGATAAACGTGGGCAAAGCTGACTTTCAATCGACTGAGCAGGAGTCCTACGCCCACCATAAAGTTGGCTACGAAAGGCTCCTTATCTACACTATGACTGTCCCGGAAGGTGTTGCCATCGAGTAAGATGTTTCGCAGGATCCACGACCCACCCACAGCGGCAAAAACATGGATTCCAAACCGCTCGTCACGGCGAAAGAAACGGGGATCCGTTTCATCAATCGCAGCGTTTGTATCGGAACCAGGCCGGATAGTAAAAGTGCCGAAATCGTTCGGCAGGTTCCATCCAAACCGAAGCCCTGTTCCGATATGGGCATAGGTTAAAGCATTTCCTAAACCGACTCCCATGTGCGGAATCAAATCATAGCTGAAACGACTGCGAGTTTTTGACTGTCGTAATTTCCATTTGCGGTCATAGAAGACGCCCAAAATCGGCTCATCCTCGAGTTGATTGTCCCAACCGTTAGGGCTATCCTTATTGCTCAGTTCATGCACTTTTTTCTGAGTCTCCTCGGCATAGGAATGTGGCCCCACTATCCCCAGAACAAATTCCAGGCTATCCATTCGGCGACTACTCTTGCTGTGAAACCCAATTGCATAGTAGAGTATTCCGGCATAGGGCCGATCATCCTTTACCAGATCACTGCTTTCGGTATCTTCGGGCGTGTAGATATTTTGGCCGATGGACATGGACACAGAGTACTGAAGTCCGGGCTTGTTAACCAACGGCAGCCGTTTGATTAAGGGATAGCTCCATTTGGGTAGCCGGGAATTTTCTCGGTAGTCCGTCAGGTCCGGTGAAATCCAGCTTAACTTCAACCCGCTAGTGTACAGGGAGTCAGTATCATCGAAGATGTCATTTTCAAGGTACAAGGTAAACGTCCTGAAATCTTTGGCTGCTTCGTCTTGAGCCACGGCCGTCAAAGGGAGTAATCCTGACAGACTAAAAAGAAAGATACATATTAATTTTATGGCATAGGACATCATACAACCTATTTGAGCGTCACGATTGGACTCGTCTGATATTGTAAACGGCCCGACCTTCGGCAATGACTGTCTCTTTGTCACTTGCAGAATAAACTTTTGTGTGCACAACGCTTACCCGGTTGCTTAAGCGTTTGACCTCTGATTCCGCAATGATGTCATCATCAGGGCCGGGCCTTAAGTAGTCAACCCTGATATCAACCGTTGAAATTCGGTCTTCTTTCGTAAAATGCGTCCGCACGGCGGCGCCGCCGCAGGTATCAATAAGCGCACAGAGAACGCCGCCGTGAACTGCGGGCCGGCGTTTATCTCCGATAAATTCCTTCCGAAAAGGAATGAAAAACCTTGCAAACCCCTCTCTCAATTCATCAACTTTAACACCAAGATATTTGTTGAAAGGGACTTCCTCCTCCATGAACACGACTATCTCTTTGAAGCTCTTTTTCATTTCTTCTCCTGCGAGAATAGACCTTGTTCTGTTCTTTGTTGCTTGTTCACTTTACAAATATGAGTAATACCGATGACGTTACTGCTAATGTAAGCCCATAACCAAGTGTCGCTTCAGGACTTATCTTATCCCATAGTAATCCTGCGATATATCCACCCGGAAGGGCCATCAATCCTATTGCTGTATGGAATACTCCCAGTGCGGTCCCCTTCAAATGTTGTGGCGCCAAATCCACGACAAAGGCCCTCTGTGTGCCATCAATCATAGCGTAAAATATCCCGTAAATGATAAAAAACGATAATATGCCATGAAGACTTGAAGTGAATATTAAACCCAAAGAGGTCATACCAAATATTAAATAGCCCCCTATTAAAATCGGTTTTCTCCCAATTTTATCTGATAACATCCCTAAAGGAACTACACATATTGAATAAACAATATAAAATAAGACATAGAGAAAAATTGCCATATTATCAGCCAATCCGATGTTTTTAGCCCTTAACAAGAGAAAGGGATATCCGAAATGACCCAATGCAAATATTGAAGAAACCACGATGAAAACCTTTAAATTCACAGGTAATTCTCTAAGACGCAGTTTCACAGAGACTTCTTTTCTTTTTTGCCTGGGGGGAGCATTTTTTTCCTTAATAAAGAAGATAATAGATACTGAAACTATTCCGGGTACCAGGGCAAACAAGAAGATGTTTCTATACCCCAAAATTGGAAGAAGCAGTAAAGCAAAAAGGGCTCCTAAAGTCGAACCGATGCCATCCATGGCCCTGTGGAAGCCGGTAAGTTTTACCCCGGACACTTTCATCGCAAGATTCAGCCACAAGCGCGTCCCTTGGAGCAGTTCTTAAACCTTTTCCTATCCTTTCTACTACCCTGAGAGAAAGAACAAAAGTCCAGGTATTGGCCAGAGCAAATAATGGTTTGGTTATGGATGACATGCCATAGCCGAACAAAACAAAAGGCTTTCTTTTTTTAATTTTGTCCGACCAATAGCCTGATACGACTTTTAATAAAGAGGCTGTTGTTTCCGCCGCGCCTTCCACAATGCCAACCGCACAAGCGCCGCAACCCAAAACAGTTGTCAGAAACAGAGGGATTAACGGAAAGACCATCTGGCTGCTGAGATCAGTGAACAAACTAACCAGGCCCATGATGAATATATTTCTGGTGATTCCGGAAAAAATTTCAATCTGCTTGAACGATCTCATTTCGAGGTATCCATTTCGTTTTTACTTTTAAGATACAAGGTTGCGGGCAACATTTGTCGCAGCCTTGTTGAGTGCGGACACGGCGCCTTGAGCATTCTGCGAGGACGCAGGCGCCCTGGACGCAAACTCCTTGGTTGCAGTTACCTTTTTTGTCGTATTATCTATGACATAAAAACATACTCTGACGACTCCTTCAGAAGTTCCGTCATCTGTTCCTCCTTTATTGAAACTGTCTCCGGAACCGCCAGACACCGAAACCAAATACCAGGCTGCCGAGCAAGCTGAGGCCAAGCAGGGAGTCCCATAGAATCCCGATCCCCGCTCCCTTCAGCAGAATGTCGTAGGACACCTCGATATAGTAATAGAGCGGGGAGATATACATGGCCTGGCGAATACCCGCCGGCATGGCCTCAGGTGGCGTCCAGGCGCCGGACAGGAGGATGATCGGCATCA
>JAFDKF010000115.1 GCA_019307135.1 Deltaproteobacteria bacterium | reverse complement strand
ATGTGAGACGCCGCAATATCTCCAACCGCGGCACCTACCAACTAACCCCCTTGAAGCAATACCCTTATATAATGATCCCATAAACTGCAACGGGCTTCTTGAACATAGGATTGAGACGACCTTTCAGGTCGTCTCAATCCTTATAGGATAGGACGCGCTTGCGCGGACTAGACAGCGGGTGGGTACAACCGCCGCACCGATAGGCCCGCGCGAAGCGTCGGGCCTATCGCCCAGGATCAGGCGCGCTGTCAAGCGTCGCTTGCATCCCCTTGTTGGCCAAAGGCTTTGCCTTGTATGATTTTAAGGCCACTTCTATACAGCATGGGTATTTTATAGGTGGCTCCGGTCTTCTCAAGGAAACCAATCGCAACCAGTTCTGCGATAACTTCTTCAAGTTTTCCACCCGATAGCTTGATAACATCGGCAACTGTCGCATCATTATGCTCTGCTTTGCTATTGGCAAACGCTGAAATATGGACTGCGAAGTCGCCACTTTCGGCGAGCAATGTGTCCTGTACCCGTTGCTCGCTTAAAGCGGCAAGAGCTTTCCGGATCGCGTCGGGTTCAAGTAAAGGCATGGAGGCGAGAAACTCACGTGAGTCACGCTCCTCCCTGCGGGATTGTGCCTCTTTGGCTTTGTTCACAAGGTCAATAAGGTTCCTGGGGGGGGCGTGAGCCTATTACCATCTCGCACACGCGACAATATCCAATTCCAAGCGCTTGGTTTCTTCTCCCCCACATCAACTTGAGAAGGGAAAACCACGCTAAACAGCTCATCGTCGCTCGCTGCTTCGGTAAATGCTAAGCACTGGAGAAAATTAGGACATTCCCTTAATCGACGACATAAGAGAGCATGCAGGTCTTCAGGATGCCATAAAATTTGGACACGCCGAGCGTTGATGTGTGTGAGATTAACAAATCCCCCACGAGTGATCTTCCTGAACAGGTCATTTCTTACGAAAAGCTTTAGTTTAATATGGTCATACGCCTGTAAGTCCAAGTACGTCCTGAAGAGGGCTCGCAACGCTGGGATTTCTATGTTCGCATAACCAATGAATGCCTCGTCAAGTCGGTCCAGCACCAACCACATCTTCACGCCTAGGTCCGAAATTGCCTGATTCAGGATGGCCATAGCGTCGTCGCTATTTATGATTGTCTGCGTGTTGTCCTCTTGAGCACAGAGATCTGCAAATTCAACTTTGGGCGTCACTATTGGCATACCTGTATCGGTTACAGAAAAAGTGACTTCCGCAGACTTTGGCTGCGTGAATCGCCGGAGGAGATTTGTTAATTGTGAGAAGACCGTGATAGCTGTGGCATCCCGTGTTCGCAGACCTACAGCAGAAAGGAGTCTGTCCAATTTCCCCATAGTGTCAGAATAGCCGCCCTCACATACGTCTAGAAGGTAATTCCCAAGTAAGGATAAAATATAGGACTTCCAGACTGTAATATATTGGCCTTCGCTTAACACCTGAGATTGTGACAACCGTTGAAAAACAGGGTTCCCAGAGTCATTGAAGCCAGAAACAATCTCAACATCGGCCAATTCGGGGATATCACGGTACTTATCGCGAACGATTCGGTAAATCGCTGTCTTGCCAGTTCCCTTATCACCAGCAATAATATCATATTTGCCCTTGGTAAAATCCGAGTAGATCTGTGTTTCGAGGAAGTACGCTTGAAGATCAGTGTCGAATTCTGCTACCGAGTTACCTATATCAAGTGCCTTCAATAAGCTAACAGCTTTCATAATTTCTCCATGGCCAACGCCGGGCATGAGTGGTTGAGAAATGCGCCAGCTTTTCTCAATCCATCTCCATGCCCTTGTTCGGCCAGCCTTTCTATAATGGGCTGGTCTCTTGCTATCAAATGGTGGGGGTTAAACGAAAGATCCTCTACGTAGCGCCTCGTCAGGATCATACCAAACAGCGTCAATGAAATTCTGAATCTCTGTGACAAAATTCCATACAACTTCAGCGTCAATGGGGTTGTTTTTGTGCTGGGCTTTTACTTCTTCATAAATATTTCTCTTTTCGTATGGCAGTCGCTTAACTCTACGCAATAGGAAGACATTATCAATTTCGGTAAGACGACAATCTTCAGGAGCCATATCTAAATATTCTATGAGAGCATAATATTTCGATGACGGACATCCTTGTTTCAATCTTGCCGCTGTACCAGCGCATTCCTGAAACATAGTTTTGTCATAATTCACTTTTATCTCAGCTGCTAGAACAGCAAGGCAGAGGGAGCCTTGCGTTGTTTTTAAAGGGTCAAAGTTATCTTGAGATGAGAATTTATAGTAGATTGATTTCCCGATGCTAAAATCTTGGTCTTTTACCTTTAAAACGACACTTGGTTTTTCATTAAGGTGTGATATGCTTGGAGGAACGAAAGATAGTGACATGAAGGCTTTCTGAGGGCCAATGTCCAAATTGAAATCCGGCAAATTTTTCAAAATAGATGGATCAACTAAATGTATTAAAAATTCCTCAAGGACTGAATTATCAAGTTTAAGCTGACCCTTTTGCCTTGTTAAAAAAGGAGATCCTCGTCTGGAAATTAACTCGACTTCCAAATAATCTTTATATTCATTCAAATAAGATGTCATTTCGACTACCTTATCTTTTCCAGACGCTTTTATTGAATGCATTCTTTCGATCCAATTTTCATATGCCGCAAATGCCTCTTTGAGTATCTGTACGTCATGTGAACATTTCTTGTTGTTGATTGCAGCTTGCAGTTTATCTTTATGAGGAGTTTTAGGCATCTACAAATATTTCCTTTCTGTTAAGAAATGGCGAATGATGGGTTTCACCAGCTTGGCTAATAGCCTCTTTAATGTCTTCTCTAACATCATCCGTCGAATTTGGGAGCGATTTCTCTAAATGCTTAATTGCAATATTTTTCCCCACTGATTCACTGAAAGCGCGTCTAGTTTTTCTTGCAACAATGATATCCTCTTTTATCTTGGCCCCAAAACGATTTATAAAATGTCTTTCATGGTTATTTACATTTTCAAAGCATCCCATTTGAGTAAGAATATCTTTTATTATAGCACCATTGTAAAATGATATACCTCTTACCTTCGATTCTCGACCAACCACAAAAACAATAATTGATTCATCTGATAAGCTTTTCCAGAGGCTTTGTAGAGTTTGCTCTATTTCAAGACAATACTGTATTACCGTCTTGAATCTATTGCCGCGATTTTTTCTGTTTGAGCCTATTTCACTTTTTGCAACTCTTAAAAGATCCCAGCCTAATGTTTCTAAAATGGCTCTATAGTTCTGATGATAATTAAAAACATTAATATATGGCGGGCTGGTTATAACCACGTTCGCATATTTTTCTTTATCCACATGAGTTAATCTTGAGTCACAAAGCTTTGCGTATATTGGATTATTAGTATAGGGTAGCTCTAACAACTTGTTTTTTATATATTCAAATGAGTTTGAAATAGCAGAAGATATACTACCGTTCCTCCTGTTTTCGGCTATGAAAAGCATATTTACTAAAACGAGGCGTTGCAATTGGCTATTTAAATTACTGAAAAGGACATTTGAAAATTCTATAAGGTTTGCATATTTTTCCCTATGCAGTTTTTTGGACTGAAACAATGGCATGTCTTCGATGGGGTCTAATGCATTTTGAATGACTGATTTTAAATCAGATAAAATGGTTTTTCGTTCCTCTATGCTAATATTTGATAAAGTAAAAAACTTTGACATAGCATAAGCAGCAGGATTAATTTCATAACCGTAGCAACTTAAACCTCTTAGGATACACTCATGTAAAACAGTGCCACTACCAGAGAAGGGATCAATAACTATATCTCCAGGTTTTGCGAACGTGGATAATAGATATTCAATGAATTGTGGAGTAAACTGACCTCGCCAAGGGAAAATATTAGATCGAGACTTTGATTTTACATTTAGCCTATCTTGTTCCAAGGCCAAATTTGATAGATTCATGAGCTGAACTTCCTACTTTTTAGAAGGATTTTGCGATTTATGTCTGATTTGGATCATACAATATAATTGAGCATTTTTCAATTTCGCCTTTTTATTTAGGTTGAAGCCGAACATAGATTAGACGGAAGATTTGCCGATATAGACAGTGGGAAATCTTCCACCAAAAACCTGATTAACTAAACCAAATCAAACATATGCCAGTTCAAAAATTCATATTGAAATTGAAAAACACGGAAACTGCGATTTTTTTATCTTTCAATGAAAAAGAGCTATTTATTTTGATTAATAGCCGGTGATTTTAGAGGGTTACGTTGATTATTGCAGGTTGAATTTATGAATCCTGGGGGAAGAATAGGGACGTCCGTAAATAAGTAAGCAACTCAGCCCAGGAGCTGATAGTTCTGGCGCCTGGCTATCCGCTCTCCCCTGCTCACATCATAACCCGCACTTGGCCCGCTCATATTAAGACGTTTTGCCAAATCCGTCAATGCATATCCCAACTCTCGCCCAGTATACGCTGGCCTCCTTTAACTTGATCCTGACCTCTCAACAACCGCCTCATCACTGTAGATAGTCCAACATCTCCCGTGCGAAATAAAAAATGGGCATGATTTGACATCAAGAGAAAACAGGGGGTCGTGTCTACACTCTTGACAAATGTGGTAATTGGGGTTTGCCCTTGACATTGGACAACTTGCCCTGTTTCTTGATGATTTAGGGCGATTTTTTATCAGGAACGAGCACCAAAGTAAAGGCCAAAGCCATAACTTAACCTGTGTTATGACACGACAACTGTGACAGATGCGGTCATACCGATTTTGGATTGCGGATTGGCGATTGCGGAATTATACACAGCGTCATAAATTTGTGCGATTCGATTGAAAGACGGAGATCGTTCGTTTTATCCGACAGGATCGACAGGCCCGCCTCGCCTGAGCGCTCGCGATGGCGGGCAGGTAGGGTCGGCTTTATGCCGACCGCTCAGGCACGTCGCGACAGGGCAGGGCGCGGGGGGCGCAATCCTCAAGTTATTGAGAAGTTACGTCTAATATCTGGGTTGAGCGGTTCAACGTTCACGGTTCACGGTTGAAGAGCCCTGACTGGCTGTTAGCAAGCCGGCTTCGCCAAAGTAGCTTTAGCTACGACGGCCGAAAAGGATGACGCGTCAATAGGGATGAATGTTATGTTTCACCCAATGGGTGAAAGAGGCTAATCTAAGCATTATGTTATAAAATTAAGGATATCAGTAGACTATAACCTTTGAACCTTGAACCCTGAACCTGGAACCGATCACTTTAGGTAATAGTCTTTGAACATTCTTTTCGCATCAAGTGTGCCAAGGCAAGATGTTTCTGAGGGAATAATACACCTGGATTCCCGCCTTCGCGGGAATGACGAATGTAATAAATCCCCCGTCATGCCCGCGAAAGCGGGCATCCAGCAAACTGGCTCATAATAAACATACCCGAACTTTTTTGAGAAGTTACTAGAAAGCTTTGTTGGCAGGATATTTTTTAGCGGATGGCAACCCAGGTGTTCATGACGCCTTTACAAATCAGAACTCAAGAGTTATATTTCATCGTAAACGAGGAAAAGAGTTAAAAGGAGTTATCCATGGAGTACATCAAGATACGCTTTGGGAAGAATCTCGGAGACATGCACAGCAGGCTTCAGAAAACCATAGACGACATGTTACGGCAGGTCAACCCCATGCTGGTGCTGTCCGAGCAGACCTGGCGTCCTCAGATGGACATGTATGAAACGCCCGAAGAGATCATTATTGTCGGGGAGATTTCTGGCGTGGATAAGGAAGACCTGGAAGTGGAACTTGACCAAAAGGCTGTGAAAATAACGGGTTTGAGGCGGGAGACTGCCCGTGTTCCAGGCATAAAATACCATCTGGCCGAGATCGTCTATGGTAAGTTTGAAAGGATTTTGCTCCTGCCGCTGCCAATAAATCCTGAGGAAGTCAAGGCCTCCTATACCAACGGTCTTCTGAAAGTCACCATGCCAAAGTCGCTCTCCAGGGAGGCCCGTCAGATTCCTATTCAGGGCGAATAGAAGGGAATCTGCGTTCAGCGGAATGTAATAGTTGCAGAGATTACGACACGTACAATTTGGAGATATAGTTATGGTAACAGAAAACGATAACCATGCTTTGCCAGCAGGAGATGAAACCGCCAAGGTTCCAGAGGTATTGCCGATTTTGCCGGTCACGGATCTGACACTCTTTCCCAGAATGGTCCTTCCTCTTGTGGTCCATGGAGAGGAATCCCAGAAATTGGTCGATGAGGCCATGGGCAAAGACCGCCGCATCGGGATCATCGTTTCCAAGAAGAAAGACATGAAGGCTTCCCCCAAGCCGGAGGACCTTTATAGCGTGGGCACCGTAGCCTTAATCCTGAAGATGTCCAAACCTGACGAGAAAGGGACCCAGCTCCTTGTTCAAGGCGTTGGCCGGTTTCGAATTGAGGAGTACGTTTCAGACAAGCCGTATCTTCGCGCCCGGATTGAGTCCATCCCTGAGCAAACGACCAAGGACATAGAAGTAGATGCCATGACGAGCAATCTGACGAGCCTCTTCCAAAGGGTCTTGAAGCTCTCTCCTTACCTTCCAAGGGAGTTAGATGTTTTGGCCAGATCGCTCGATGAAGGCGGGATGCTTGCAGACCTGATTGCATCGAGCCTGAACATAAGCAATGAGGAAAAGCAAACGATCCTTGACACTCAAGATGTGAAGGAACGTCTGAAAGAGGTTACCCGCTTGATCAACAGAGAGCTTCAAGTCCTTGAGTTGGGACAGAAGATCCAGTCTCAGGTCAAGCAGGACATGGATAAAGCCCAGCGGGATTTCTACTTGCGGCAACAGCTTAAGGCTATCAAGGAGGAGCTGGGTGAAAAGGACGAACAGAAGTTGGAAGTCGAGGAGTACCGGGCCAAGATTGCGGAGAAGAACCTTCCCGAGGAGGCCAAGAAAGAGGCTGAGAGGGAACTGCAACGCCTGGAGCGCATGCATCCGTCTTCAGCGGAATATACCGTCGCCTCCACCTACCTGGACTGGCTGACCGTTCTTCCCTGGAATGAAAGCACTAAAGACGTTTTGGATATCAAGGCTGCCCGGAAGGTCCTGGATGAAGACCATTACAATCTGGAGAAAGTCAAAAAGCGCATCATAGAATATCTGGCTGTGCGCAAACTCAAACCCGATTCCAAGGGCCCAATCCTTTGCTTTGTAGGCCCCCCCGGCACGGGTAAGACATCACTGGGCCGTTCCATAGCCAGGGCCCTGGGGAGGAAGTTTATCCGCATATCGCTCGGCGGTGTGCGGGACGAAGCCGAAATACGGGGCCATCGCCGGACCTATGTGGGGGCCCTGCCGGGACGGATCATCCAGGGGATCAGGCGAGCTGAGAAGAACAACCCAGTTTTCATGCTGGATGAGATCGACAAGGTGGGAGCTGATTTTCGCGGTGATCCTTCTTCAGCGCTCCTTGAGGTCCTTGATCCCGAGCAAAACTTCTCCTTCTCCGATCATTACCTCGATGTCCCCTTTGACCTTTCCAAGGTGATGTTCATTACGACTGCGAACATCCTGGACACCATTCCCCCGGCCCTTCGAGACCGGATGGAGGTTTTGAGCCTTCTTGGGTATACAGAAGACGAAAAGGTGAAGATCGCTCAACGCTATCTCATTCCCCGTCAACTTGAAGCCCATGGCCTCACACCGGAGCAGCTTAGCATCACGGCAGGCACCATCAGGGGCATCATATCCGGCTACACGCGCGAGGCCGGTTTAAGGAACGTTGAACGAGAGATAGCCGCCATATGTCGCGGTGTGGCCTGCACGGTAGCGGATGGGCGCAAAGGGCCTACACGCGTCAAGGCAAGGGATCTCCATAAATTCTTGGGTCCTGTCCGGTTTCGTTCTGAGGTAAGCGAGCGCATATCCACCCCTGGTGTGGCAGCGGGCCTAGCCTGGACCCAGGCAGGCGGAGACCTCCTCTTTGTGGAAGCTACCAAGATGAAGGGGAAACATGCCTTGACCCTGACTGGCCAGCTCGGGGATGTCATGAAGGAGTCTGCCACCGCGGCCCTCAGCTTCATCCGTTCCCACGCCAAAAAATTTGACATACCCGAAGACTTTTACGAGAGCCAGGAGATTCATATCCATATGCCGGCTGGAGCGATACCGAAGGATGGTCCGTCTGCTGGTGTCACCATGCTGACCGCTCTGGTTTCCCTTCTGGCTGATAGGACTGTGGCCAGCGACATGGCCATGACTGGTGAGATTACTTTGAGGGGTCTGGTCCTTCCAGTGGGCGGAATCAAGGAGAAGGTCCTTGCCGCTCACCGGGCCGGGATCAAGAGGATCATTCTGCCCAAGTGGAACGAGAAGGACCTTGAAGATGTCCCCAAGAAGGTCCGTAGAGCCATTAAGTTTCATTTTGTGGAGACCATGGACGAGGTATTGAAGGTTGCCCTGCCCAAGAATTAGCCGAGGCGTCTGTATGAGTAGGTGGGGCGTCTGGGTTGCTGGTTTCGGCTTTAAGCCTTCCCGGCCCGTTTTGGTATGCTATTTGCTTGTGTTAACAAATAGGAGGTCACAGATGACCAGTTGGCGATCTACCTCCTTCCTCCTTTTCTGCAGGGCGGACATGTTGTGGCAACATGTTCCGCCCTTTTTCTTGCCCACGTCCGGCTGATAGGTTGTCAGGTCTTTGACACCTCCCCCATTTTGTCATTTCGAGCGTAACGAGAAAGCATGTTTGACTTGACTGTTTGTTGGGGGATAGCTATATATCAATGTGAAGGTGCCTGTTCCAATGACCAATCAAAAACCGGCCAACCGGCTTCAACCGGCCAAACCGGCCAAACCGGTTTTCGTGTTTTCGTGATTGCTTTTTGAGATGCTTGGTCCCTGCTTGTCCCAGTTAGGTTGGAGAAGATATGATACTCAAGAAAATTAAGTCATTTTTAAAGAACAAGGGTGTGACCGGTCTTTACTTTGGAAGGAATTTGAAAACGGTCCCGGAAGGCTCGTTAATACTGTTTCCCTATGACCCTTCGGTCTTCAACTGCGGGATAACGGGTATTTTGGCCTTCAAGAGGCGATCTGCCCAAACAGTGGATTTGCCCGTTCAGGAGCTGGAGCGTAAGGTAGAGAGCCTCTCTGAATACACCTGGGAGAGGCTCGAACAAAACAGACTGGAGCAAAAAGAGCATTACCTTCGTGGGAAAGAGCTTCTGAAAGACATAAAACGGATCTGTGACAGCCTGAAACGTCAAAATGACTTCTATGAAGTCTTTTCTAACGAGGGCTACCAGGAACAAGTGTCGGCCCTTCGCACAAAGCTTGGGGGCTTCATCGAGGCCGAAGAGAAGGCCCGCATACAAAAGACAGGGCGTCTCACACCCGAGGAGTACAAGGTTATAAGTAATCGGACCATTCAGTTGAAGGACATATTGTGGTCTTTGGAGCGCGAGGTCTTGGAAAATATAGAAAAAATAAAGGCTCTCGGGCACTTCGAACAATACGATGACACCCCGCTTGCAGCCAGACAACTCCAGGAAATAAACCTTGTCTTCAATAACCTTGATCGCCTGGAAGTCAGGGGAAGAGATTCGGCTGGAATCTCACTTTTTTTTGTGTTTGACGAGACGACGTTTGCACAGTTTCAGCAGAGATTGCAGGAGGCGTCGCTCCTTGATGAATTTGAGGCCAGACAGGCAGGCCAGGTCCTGGTAAATCGCGGCATCAGGGTCAATAGACACGGTTCCCCAGTCTCACTGGTATTCACTTACAAGAGAGCTGCCGAGATTGGAAGTCTTGGGGATAACGTTGAATACCTGAGAAGACAGGTTCGTGAGGATGCCGTGTTTCAGCGCCTAATCAGGTTTTCCCGCCTATATCAGACTACGGTAGCCCATACCCGCTGGGCATCGGTTGGTGAGATCAGTGAAGCCAACTGCCATCCTGTTGATAATTTTGGTGTGGAGCAAAGCGGTTCTGATGAGACGGGTCACGTTGGTGCCCGCGAGCAAAATTCCGGACCAGGCATCATTCATGTTTGTCTGAACGGAGACATTGACAATTACCAGAGCCTGAAACGGGACTATGAAAGAGAAACCGGCAAATCGATTTCCAGCGTGATTACCACGGATACAAAGATCATCCCTCTTCAGATAGAAAAATATCTCAAGAGAAACAAGACACTCGAGGAATCCTTTCGCCTGGCGGTGAATGATTTTGAGGGGTCCCATGCCATTGCCATGCACAGCGATCTTGCCCCCGGGAAGGTTTTTCTTGCACAGAAAGGGAGCGGGCAAGCGATGTTTGTGGGGCTCGCAGAAGACCACTATGTGCTGGCCTCTGAGATCTACGGACTTGTTGAGGAGACCAACCGTTATCTCAAGATGGACGGTGAGAAGATAGTTGAAGGAAAATCGGGCAAAACCCAGGGCCAAATATTTGTGCTGGACCAGAATTCCAGCGGAGGCATTGAGGGTATTAAGGCCATGTATTATGACGGAACGTCCATTGAATTTTCTGAAAAAGATGCCAAAGAGACCGAAATCACCTCAAGGGATATCGACCGGCAGAATTATCCCCACTATTTCTTGAAAGAGATCTCAGAATCGCCTCACTCTGTGGAACAGACCATTGAAGGGCGAGTGGCCATCATAGAAAAAGATGGCAAGCAATACCCACAGATCCTCCTCGACACTTCGGTCATACCTGCTCGCCTGGAATCAGCCCTGGGGCAAAACAGAATTCGCAGGGTCTTTTTTATGGGCCAGGGCACGGCAGGGGTGGCAGCCTCGGGCTGTTCGGCACTGCTGAGCAATTATTTAAACCGCACGGACATCCGTGTGGATGCCTTTAAGGCATCTGAATTCAGCGGGTTCATGGTCGATGACACCTTAGAGGATACCCTGGTTGTGGCCATCACCCAGTCTGGAACCACTACCGACACAAATCGTGCCGTTGATATGGCAAGGGAGCGAGGTGCCCACACCCTGGCCATTGTGAACAGGCGGGACTCAGACATCACCTTCAAAGTGCACGGCGTGCTTTATACGAGTACCGGCAGAGATATTGAAATGTCTGTTGCCTCGACCAAGGCCTACTATTCCCAGATTGCAGCAGGAAGCATCCTGGGCCTTAGGCTCGCCCAGTTGGTGGAGAGCATAACAGACGATTTTGTCCTGGCCGAGATCGAACATCTTCTGAAGCTCTCCGCCTCCATGAAAAAGGTGCTGGCAAAACACAAAGAGATCGGCCGTTCAGCCAAAAAGCTTGCCGTAACAAAGAGGTACTGGGCCATTGTGGGAAGCGGTCCGAACAAGATATCTGCTGATGAGATCAGGATAAAGCTCAGTGAGCTCTGCTACAAAACTGTCTCTTCGGATGTGGTTGAAGACAAGAAACACATCGATCTTTCTGCAGAGCCTCTCATCCTGGTGTGTGCAGCCAGCAACCGGGAAGATGTGGTAAGCGACATTGTTAAGGATACTGCCATATTCAAGGCCCATGAGGCTGTGCCCATTGTGATTGCCACAGAAGGTGAGAACCGGTTTGATCCATACGCAGATGCAGTGATCCACGTGCCTGAGGTAAAGGAGCACTTTGCGCCTATAATAAATACCCTGGCAGGCCACATCTGGGGTTACTATGCAGCCCTGGCCATCAATGAAGAATCTCGTTTTCTGTTTGATTTCCGGGAACAAATCGATGAACATCTTGCCGCGTCCATGGACCAGGGGATGGACGTGTACGAGATTGTGCTTGATGAGGGATTTCGAGAAAAAGTTGCACGGTTTTATGCGGCCTTCAAGGAGCGGATACGACAAGACCGGTATGCGACGGCCATGGCACTCAACATGGCCTCAGACCTTATTCTTTTCCTAAAGTACCTGTCAGGAAGGCTTCCCATGTCAGACTTTGAGTTTGATTTCGGGATAAAGGGAACGGCACCCAACATGCTGAGAGCCTTTTCCGAGTGCATAGGAAACGTGATCAATAAAATGGCCCGACCTATTGACGCCATCAAACACCAGGCTAAGACAGTGACGGTTGGCACAAGCAGGATCATGGAAAGGGTGGAGGGCCTTCTTTTTGAAGCATTACAGAAACACGGGTTTAGTAATAACCAGCTCACAAACAGCAACGTTCTCGTCCTAAAGCGTTTGCAGGAAGTAGTCGCCGAGATAAAAGGGACCACCCTTTACACGATAGCAGGTCTAAACTTCCTGGGAGAACCTGTTGAAGATTCGACCATCCATCTCGTCAAGAAAGAAGGAAGTGCTGCAGATCTTGTCTCCCGGGTTGAGACGGACAACAGGCTCCGGGGAACCAAGCGGATTATCGTAAAGAACGGAAATATCTTTATCGGCAAGGGAAAAGGGGACAAGAGGAGTATTCTTGTCGTACCGGTCATGTCGGCCGGCACAAAGATCAACCACCTGGTGCTGTTTAATGTGGCTTTTAATAAAGAGGTGGGGCTTCAAGAGAAAGTGGATGCCCTGGGCGGGAAATATCATCATATTCAAAATCTTGTTGAGGAGACAAGCATCGCCTGGAAGGATGAATATCTGGAGATCCTTGATATTGAAGAGATCTTTGGTATGTCCGCGGAAAAGATTGCCGAGGCTATTGTCTCCGGTTTGAAGAATGGGAAATAGTTCACGACAGAGAACGCAGAGCCCAGAGATGATATTTGAAATTGTCAGGCTGCAATTTGTCATTTGTCATTTGTCAATCCGCAATCCGCAATCCGCATTCAAATAGGAGGATTCCTTTCAATATGTCTTTTCCAGTGAAGTTTATTTTTGTCACGGGTGGCGTGGTTTCGTCTCTGGGCAAGGGGCTGGCCTCTGCGGCCATTGGGGCATTACTCGAGAGTCGGGGACTCACGATAACCCTCCAAAAGCTCGATCCTTACATTAACGTGGATCCTGGCACCATGAACCCGTTTCAGCACGGGGAGGTCTTTGTTACCGATGACGGCGCAGAGACCGACCTTGATCTGGGCCATTACGAACGGTTCACACGCGCCAAACTGGGCTGCAACAACAACTTCACTACGGGCAAGATCTACGATTCGGTCATAACCAAAGAGCGCAGAGGAGATTATCTGGGTGGGACGGTTCAGGTGATTCCTCACATCACTGATGAGATCAAGGAGAGGATTCTTTCAGTAGCCAAAGGTGTAGATGTTGTGATCGTTGAGATAGGGGGAACCATAGGTGACATAGAAAGCCTACCCTTTCAGGAAGCAATAAGACAATTCAAGTCAGACGTTGGAAAAGAGAATGTGCTCTATGTTCACCTGACCTTCGTCCCGTACATAGCCGCGGCTGGTGAAGTCAAGACAAAGCCTACACAGCACAGCGTCAAAGAGCTTCGCAGTATTGGCATACAACCCGATATCCTCCTTTGCCGCACTGACCAATTTTTGTCCAAAGAGATCAAGGCAAAGATAGCCCTGTTCTGCAATGTGGATGTGGATCAGGTCATCACAGCCAAGGACGTAGAAACGATCTATGAGGTCCCCCTGGTTTTCCACCAGGAGCACCTGGATGACAAGATCGTAGGGCTCCTTAATATCTGGACCAGGGCCCCCAGGCTGGGAGACTGGGAGCGTCTTGTGGAAAAGATCAAGAATCCTGGAGACTCAGTCACCATTGCCATTGTGGGCAAATACATTCACCTGCGGGAATCTTACAAGAGCCTGAACGAGGCCCTGTGCCATGGGGGAATTGCCAATGATTGTAAAGTGAACCTCGATTTTGTTGACTCAGAGACCATTGATGAGTCCAGTTGTCAGCAACGTCTGGGGACGGCTCATGGTATTCTGGTCCCTGGCGGCTTTGGTGCTCGTGGGATTGAGGGCAAGATGAACGCTATCGCATTTGCGCGCAAAGAAAAAACACCCTTTTTCGGCATATGCCTGGGCATGCAGGTAGGGGTCGTCGAATATGCCCGCAATGTGGCTGGGATGGAAGGGGCGCATAGCATAGAGTTTGATGAGGCCACCCCCTTTCCGGTCATCTATCTGATGAGGGAATGGTTTGACTACAAATCGCAACAGGTTCAAAAGCGGGACATCACATCAGACAAGGGGGGGACAATGCGGTTGGGGGACTATCCCTGTGTGCTCAAGGAGGATTCATTAGCCTATAGGGCTTATGGAAAAAAGGAGATCTCAGAAAGACATCGTCACCGGTATGAGTTCAATAATGCCTTCAAAGAAAAGCTGGAGCAGGCAGGCCTTGTCATGAGCGGCACCTCTCCGGATGGTCAGCTCGTTGAAATTGTGGAGATTGCCGATCATCCCTGGTTTCTCGGATGTCAGTTCCACCCAGAGTTTAAATCCCGGCCCATGAACCCACATCCGCTGTTTGTCTCATTCATTGAAGCAGCCCTTGCCTACAAGAAGGAAAGTGAAAAGGATTGAACAAGTTATAAAATCGCTCCGCGATTTTATGCAACGCGGCTTCGCCGCTGAAAATAGGAGAAAAGAAATATGGATAGGATAATGAGACTTTCTATAAATACCCGTCAAGTCCATATGACGACGGCATTTTACTAAATGAATACAGAAACGAGTTTTCGCTTGTAGCAGCAAAACGTAAGGACGGCAAGACGTACATGGAATGGGTGTTTCCTCAGAAGAGAGATGGGAGCAAAGAGCCTATTGAAAAAAGTGTGCCCTGGAAGGTCAAACTCGGGTCTAAGGCTGAAGCCATCGCTGTGTTAAAGTTCTTTTTGGACAAGTTAGAGGGTGGGACGCCTCCGTCTGATGAAATTCCTGTGGATGGCTGGAGTGATGAAAGTCAGTATGACGATGAGATTCCGTTTTAGTGGAGAAATTAGAACCGGAGGTGTGATCATATGAAG
>JAFDKF010000114.1 GCA_019307135.1 Deltaproteobacteria bacterium | reverse complement strand
AAAAGATGTTGAGCCAATAGCAAAAATAAATTGTCCTGCGATCCTATTCCCTTTCTTGAGAGAGTGTGTGGCCGATATAACTCGCCGTGCTGGATTTAATCCCTTAATTCTGCCACCGATAAATTTTGTTGAATTAGCGAAACAAAAAGAGTTAAAAGGCAAGAATAAGTAAGGTGAAGATGTACGAATTCCGTCAATACAGCCATCGCAAAACAATTGTGCAGTTCCTTTGATTTTTTGGTGGCCCCATCCAGGAGGAACGGAACCTACTCTTTTAATAGGGTCCCATCCCCCCACATGATCTGTTATCCCCGCGTTCATTGATAGAGTTTTTTCACATTTTTTGGTAATATCCTAATTTGGGGTTAGGATTTAAAAAAGAAAAAAAAGGACAAAGCCGAGGCTGGTGAAATGAATAAAGAAGAAATTTTTCAAAGCGGGAAATGGATTCGCTGGCTTGGGGCATTATCAGCAGGTGTTATGTTGGTAATTATCGTCTTCAATATGGATGACTACACGAGGAGCAAGGACATCCCCCTTTACCTCTTATTTGTAATATTGCCTGCCTTCGCGACTATCTTCCTGTCCTCGTTTGGTCGTTTTTGGGGGGGCTTTGGTATTAGCCTGTGGTTGCTTTTTTTGGGAATTATGTTTTTAATTGACGGATCTTCCTCACCTTTTACGATACTTTGGATTCTTTCTGCAATAACAGTCTGCACGACCCCGTTTTTCAATCAAATGTATGATGAAAAACGTAAAGAGCAATTAAATGAGGATGTTGGTGAAGGTGAACAACAAAAAGTATCAGTACTGAAAGGAGAATAAGATGAGAAAAAATTTATTAATTGTCTTTATTTGTGGTCTATTGCTGCTAAGCTCTACTGTTGCATATAGCAAGAAAGGCGTATATGTAAGTGGCAACTTAGGAATGGCGCTGCCGGGCAATTCCGATGTAACTGATTCAGAATTACCAGGGATAACCTTAGAGGTTAGGTCAGATGCGGGGTTGGCGTGCGCGGGGGCCATAGGATATAATTTCGGCAATATCAGGTTTGAGGGTGAAGTTTCATACCAGAAAAATGACCTGGACGAAGCAAAGGTAAATGTTTTACCCGGCTTAGACATCCCCTTGACCGGCGATACATCAAGTCTCATCTTCCTGCTGAACGGCTATTATGATTTTACAAACGAGAGCCCGTTTTCTTTTTTCATCACCGCCGGGGCGGGGACTGCCAAGGTTGAATTAAATGATTTCAATGTGCAGGGGTTCGCATTATTAGGTGTCCCAAATTATAGCAATGATGATACTGTCTTTGCATATCAGGCGGGGGCGGGTGTTGGGTATGCCATAAATGAAACAGTTACCTTCGATGTCAAATATAGGTATTTGGGAACTTCAGACCCGGATTTTGATACCACGACAATAGAATATTCAAGCCACAATATTTATGCGGGTGTAAGGATTACCTTTTAATTCAAGAGGGCATAGGCCATGAAAAAGACAATATTATTTTTGATCACCACCTTATTTCTGATCGCTCCGGTTGCAAGCTTTGCTGATGATTGGGGTTGGGTAAACAGAATGGAGACCAAAAAACAGGCCAGGGAACGTCATAGTGCGGAAAGATATCAATATCAACAGCGCCACGGTACACCTTTAGGGGGCTATCATGAGCCGTTGGGCGATACGGCACCACGCGGGACCTTATCGCCAGGATACAGAGATCGTGATGATACAGGACGTCCTTCTCTGGGGCCTTCACTTTATAGATAAAAAAACCTTGACAAGACAAGCATGTCAAACTTTGCTATGTAAAGGGCACATATCTTGCTTGTCTTGACATTAAGTATTAAATTAATTAAATAGAAATTTCAAAATAATCGGGGTTAACTATGATTTATCCAAAAGCATATAAGTTATTGTATTTTATAATAAAATATTTTCACAAAAATTTCAAACGCAACCCGAATAGAACTGAATTAATAAAATTATTATACTTAACAGATTTGGAATATTATAAAAATTATGGAGAAATATATTCCGAATTTAGATACATTTTTTACCATTATGGGCCTTGGACGAATCAGTTTCATCAGATGCTTGATTATATGAGGGGTGTGGAAATAGCAGAGCTAAGGAAAGATCCCGATGAAAATTATTTCCTTTATGCAATTACCCTAAAACAACCAAGACATGATGTTGAATTAGAAGAAGATATAAGAAATGTTTTATTTAACAACCTGTTTATCTATCAAGAATCTGACCTTAAACAGATATTAGATGTTGTATACAAAACAGAACCAATGGTTTCCACTGAAAGAGGGTCGGCAATAGACTTTACTAAAATACCTTTAAACGTAAGAGATAAAAGACTTGAGTATAGAAAAAAGAGGAAAAAGAAATTAGAGGAAATAAGCAAACTGCAAAACAAAATAGAAAATCACGATATTGATTTATTGACAGCCTATAAACCTTTTAGAGATAGGGCAAATGAATTGATATGACAGGAACTTTAGCTGATCAATTAAAATCAGCAGGTTACACGTCAAACCAAATCAATAAATTTGACGTTTTTTCTATAGCAGATGATGTAATAACATTTCCAGAAGAAAGGCTTGGGAAAAGTAGAAAAAAACATGAAAAAAGATTAGTGATTGTCCTCCAAAATGATAAAGATAATAATGATCCTAATATCAAAATTTGTTCAATAGCCCCTTTTTCTACAGGTAAACAATTTTACCGATTAGACTACCTACTTAAAAAGACGGACCATAAATTTCTCCGTGATGATTCCTATATAAGAATTGGACACATACAGCCTATATTAAAAACAGACCTAACAACTAAATGGGGCAGTATTGTTATACAATCTATCAGGGGTGATATTCAAGACCGCATATTTTTACTCCATGATTTAGAAGTCTAATAACTTAACAATCTCTTCAATACCCCAAATATGACCTGTTATCCCCGCGTCCATTGGTAGAGTTTTTTCCCGCCCAAACGAAAACAATCTTAGCTAACAAATTACTTTTAAATCAAATACTTGACAAAGATTTGAAAATGCAATTGAACTCTGAGTATTGGGCTGGCCTGCGCTTTTATTTGCTTTTTCAAAACTGAATACCCGCAAGGGAGCTGAGAATAACACCCTGGCTAAAAAGGCGTGTAAGTCACTCAAGACAACAAATCCCGAAAGGGAGGCACGAAACAGGGTGTCGTGGAAGAATGCAGATTCTGGCTCAAACCTGCCACCCATTCCGCAATAAACCTGCCACCCATTCCGGAGGAAAGTTTGCCACTTTTTATATCATTTCCGGAATCCTGAAAATATTTCATAACCATCCTTTTCCCTTTGTAAAAGTGAACTAATATCTCCTCGTAAATAATACTTCAGAAGAGGAGATATAAATGGCACGAAAGAGGATAAGTATGAAGAAGATTCGGGATATTATACGCTTAAAAGAAACCAGTGACTTGAGTGAAAGGAAAATAGCCAAAGCACTTAACATTTCTCGGCCAGTTGTAGCGCAGTACCTTAGCGATTTCAGATCATGCGGACTTACGTATGAACAGGCTAAAACTATGCCAGATAGCCAACTCCTTGCCCTATTTGAAAAGAGGAGGAGCAAAAAATCTGTTAAATATGAGAAACTTATCGAGAGATTCCCCGGTTATATACAAGAACTCAAGAAAACCGGCGTAACCTTGATGACTTTATGGAAGGAGTACCAACAAGAGCATCCCGATGGGTACAGTTATTCGCAGTTCTGTTATCATTTTCAGGTCTGGCGGAATGCATCTAAGCTTACTATGCATATTGATCACAAGGCCGGGGACAAGATGTTCGTAGACTATGCAGGTAATAAGCTTTCATTTGCGGATAGGGAAACCGGCGAGGTTCGTCCTGTAGAAGTTTTTGTGGCTATCCTTGGGGCCAGTCAGTTGACCTATGTGGAGGCATCCCTCAGCCAGAAATCAGAAGACTGGATCAGATCCAATGAAGATGCTTTCTTATACTTTGTAGGAGTTACCCGGGCAATTGTGCCGGATAACCTAAAATCCGGTGTAGCCTGTAGCCACAAATATGAGCCGGGAATCAATTTTATGTTTGAGGACTTTGCTGACCATTATCAAACGGTTATCCTCCCAGCGCGTGTTCGCCGCCCACAAGATAAGGCACTTGTAGAAAATGCCGTAAGGCTTGTTTACCAGAGGATCTATGCCCCGCTTAGAAACCGGACATTTTTCTCCTTAGAGGAACTCAACGAATCAATAAGGGATCTCCTGGAACAGCATAACAACACACAGTTTCAGCGTTTAAAGATTTCCAGAAGAGGTCTTTTTGAAAAAATTGAGAAACCGGCTCTCAAACCCCTCCCTAAAGAGAGATATGCCATAAAGCAGTGTCGAGAACTTACTGTAAAATTCAACTACCATGTTGAACTGAGGGAGGACCGGCATTATTACAGCGTGCCATGGCAACTCAAGGGGAAGCGGGTGCGGGTCATCTATGATGACAGGAATGTGGCGATCTATTACGACAATATAAGAATAGCTCAACATAGAAGGGACCATACCCCAAACGACTATACAACATTGCACACTCATATGCCGCCTAACCACAGATATTACGCTGAATGGAGCCCGGAGCGTTTTATTCGATGGGCGCGATCTATAGGAGATAATGTCGTAGAAACAATCAAAGTAGTTCTCAAAAGTCGGAAACACCCGGAACAGGCCTTCAAAACCTGTATGGGCATCCTTAATCTTGTAAAAGAGCATGAGCCGGACAGACTGGACAAGGCTTGCGAGAAAGCCCTTGATTTCGGATTTTATTCCTATAAGCGGATAAAAAACATACTTGATAGAGGTCTGGAAAAAGATCTCTTTGCAGAGCCAAAAGAGCATTACATTTCTTCACACGAAAACCTTCGAGGAAGTAAATACTATAAATAACTAATGGAGATCACTATGAATAACAATCAGGCCACACTGCAGAAACTTGGACAGATGAAACTTTATGGAATGGCAAGGGCCTTCACAAATACTATGGAGGCGGGCACTAAAAGCCAATTTACAGCCGATGAACTCATCTCTCATTTGGTTGATGCTGAGTGGGATGATCGCTACAATCGTAAGCTCATGCGTCTCTTAAAAGGAGCCAGGTTTCGATACAAGGCTTCTTTCGATGAGATCGACTTTACACTAAACAGGGACCTTGATAAGAATCAGTTGCTTCGTCTTTCTAACTGTCAGTGGATAGAATCTCATCAGGACTCTATCGTGACGGGGCCAACGGGAGCAGGAAAAAGTTTCATTGCCTCGGCATTAGGGCATCAGGCCTGTATGTATGGGTTCAAGGTGCTTTATTATCCTTCATCAAAATTGTTCGCCCATTTAAAATTATCCAGGGCAGATGGGAGTTACCTAAAAGAGCTCACAAAGATACTGAAAATGGATGTCATCATTTTGGATGATTTTGGCCTTGAGCCTCTTGATGTTCAGAGTCGGCTCACCCTGTTGGAAATACTTGAGGATCGGCATGGTCGAAGATCATCGATCTTTGTATCTCAATTACCGGTAGCCAACTGGCATGAAGTTATCGGTGATCCGACTATAGCAGATGCCATCTGTGATCGAATCATCCACAATGCTCATAGAATCGAATTGAAAGGAGACTCCGTAAGAAAAGTCTACTCTAATAATTGACGCAAACCTGCCACTTTGGTATTGCTGTCATTAAGGGAATTGGATGGGGTATTAAGTGGTAAAGTTATTTCCGGAACAGGCGGCAGTTTTCACCGGAATCTGGAAGAAACCACGTAGCAAGCCTAAGCGAAAAATGGCATTTCCAAAAACTAAAAAGGCAGAGCCATTTCTGACCCTGCCTCAATACTTCTCTATTATGATTTTCTTTTAGACCACCTGGTATAATTTGATGAGTTTATTCGATAGTAATTTTTGTGTTATAATCAACAAATGCTTTTGCTTCCGTCCCCTGGTCAATGCGGCTTGCCGAGCCTTTGATAAATGGACAAATCATCCAAGACAAAGCCACTTTTTCATCTCCTTCTTTTGAGAGATTAGCCCTTAATGGAACCTTTGTGCCGTCTACTGCTACTGCATGGCGAACGACAATATATAATTTGCCCTCTTTACCCAGTGAGCCTGTTTTTTGGGCGAAAGTAACCTCTCCGACAACCATAGAACCTGCTTTTATCACAACGATATTATCAACCTCGACATCCCTTATTACTTTAAACCTAAGACTTTGACCAGCAGTAGCAGTTTGTGACGATACGCTTTGTTCAAGTCGTATTTGCACAGGGGTTCCAGCTTTTATTAGTATTTCTTTAGCTAAAGAGGTTTGCAAAGGAACAAAAAAACCAAGACCGAAAACAATCGACAACATAATAATTTTATTTGTAGCCTTAAACATTACTTTACCCTCCTTTCTGTTCATAATACTCGTTAAATTGTTAAAAAATTTTATCATAATATTCATATAAAGAGGAATTAAAACAATTGAAACGGCAAAACCGGACATAGTTCCAGTTACAAATCTTAGAAAATTCGTGCTAATCCGTAAATGAGCATATTGTGTTATCCCATCTGCCATAATAGGTATTGCTAAGATAGATGCGAAAATAAATCGAGATATTAGTTTTAGCTTAAATTCCCAATAAACATAAAATATTGTGAATATCAAGATGGCAGTATAAATAGAAAAACATCGAACACACAAGCCAACATTTGAACCGAAGATATAAAAACAACGTGATGGATATTGATGACATATTTTCTTTAGAAAACCATTAAAAAATTCATAATACCCTACCATCATTCTTGTTTCAAAATATGGAACCAATAAGCTTGTTAGAAGCAAGAATAGAAGGAAAATAATTATCGGCGAAAGGATAAGGAATCTAAGTTTATGATTGCTTTGATAGGAAAATAGGATATTGTCTCGATAAAGCAAGAAGGAACTCATATAGAATTTATCCTTTTTTACACGTTACTCTTCACCCTTATCCTTATACTTCTTGAGCAGATATTCAATCCCCTCTTACAGGAGATCATTGACAGAGCGGTCGAGGTCAATGGCAAGTTTTTTAATGGCTTTTAGAAGAACCTCGTCAAGACTGGTCGTGAAATGTTTTCTGGGCATAAATGTGCCTATACGTTTGCGGTGACGCATGGGCCCGGTACAATCTTCAGGAAATGCCGTAAAGATTTGATTAACAAGCCACAGCAATTTATCAGAGCTTAAGGATTCGATGTTTTGCTGATTCCCCATAACATCCTCTAGTCTATTTGACAAACGGAGCTTATATAGTCATTTCACGGTTTTCACAGATAAAGAGGTTAAGGCTTAAGTTTTTTCTTTTCCTTCAAAATAGTGATGTAGTCAGTATGCCTAAGTGGACAATCGAGAAAGTTGTCTAGCTCTGCATTGGATAGATGTAATTGACGCGCCACTAGGGACAGCAAATTGGAACCGTACTCTTTATTCACATGACTTATCTTAGTGCGTATGCTTGATTTTTGCCCATCAACATGGAGGAAATAGTAAGAGTGGTCACGTTCCTCAGGCACAAATCCTTTGCTAGATAAAGTAGCTTTAATATCCTTCGTTTTCCTCGGGTTCATATACTTTTACTTCCTCAACTAGTTCGAGAAACTTTTTTTTGAGCGTTCTAGCGTCTTCCGTCAAACGCCTATCATCTTCCTGTGCTATAGCATCCCATAGGATGGCGAATTCGTGCGAAAATGCCCGCATAACTTCTTCACGAGTTTCACCATATGCCAAGATACCAAAGGGCTCATATTCTGAAACAAACAATCCTTCCTGTTTTTCGATTGCGCAAGCAATGTGATGGACCAGATGAAATACCTTTCCTGCTGCTTTTATTTTACGGGGTCTCCACGCGTGCTGAAAATCAAATTCGAGTTCTTCCATATCGTAAGTCTCGATCCACTTTGTTATGTTTCCCTTAAATATCTCGGCAAGACCCTTTGCTTCAACAACTGAACGTCGTATATCTGGCCCTTCTTCAATAGTTTCAGCGGAGAAAGCCTCAAGAAGAGCAATAGCTTCTTTGGGAGGACGAATTAGGCGTATTGGTTTTTCGTCTTCGGTGCCAATTTCTAAACGGTAATCAGAATCTTCAGTCGGTGCAATTTTTATGACTTTCTGTAAAATGCGTCGTCTATAGATGGAATTGGGAATGCACTTATAAAACTTTTTATCATCCTGCTTAACTATGGCATCGAGAGTATTTTTTGTATTATCAAGAACTGATTCTGCGAAATCGGGGAAATCCGGGAAAAGAGTTTCTTCTTTTTCGGGGAGTTCCACAAGAGCTCGCAAACTCCCCGGTTCAGTACCTATTAGGAAAAGTTCGCATGCCCTCTTAATAGCTGTGGGCGCAGGACCTCTTTTAGTCGGATCTCGTTGTATTTCTGATTTGCCAATCTCAACCACAACCTCTTGAATTGATTGAAGTGTTTTAGTAAACAAGGGTACTGATACTCTTCCATCTAAGACTGCCTCACCAGATAATACGATTTCAAGTGTCCTCTTTGACTTGCCCACTGTAGTTCCTTGGTTCTTTTCTGATCAGTTGATTTTTTTCCCTTTTTTCTCGTACTTCTTTAGAAGATCCTGGATGGCTTCTTCAAGGAGTTGATTTAGGCGTGAACTTTCTTTTGCAGCAAGCACCTTGAGAGACTTCAAAAGGCTACTATTAACGGTCGTGTTTATATAACTTTTTTCAGGGGTTTTTCCCATTTCAAGGCTCCTTTTAGTGCAATAAAATCATAGTTGATTGGTTGAAGTCAATAAAAATGCTTGACACCTTCGGTTAGTTGATAAGTTGATTTCAACTCAACAATATTTCAACCCTAAACCATAGGCCATGAAAAACAGAATAGAAAAAGCAGAACGCTTGAAGATACCCTATACGGTGACGTATGGGGCCGGTTGCCTATGCCGGAGAGTATATCTTCAGGCGTTTTTTAGCCTTATGACCGGAAAGGGGGCGATTGTATAGCAAAGATAAGAAAAAGGGGTGATTCTTACCAGATCGACTATTTTGATATGGACGGAAAGAGGGTCAGGAAGTCATTCTAAAAGGAAGAAGGATTCTAACTTATTGAAAATGTTGGTGCCCCCGGCATGACTCGAACATGCGGCACCCAGATTAGGAATCTGGCGCTCTATCCACCTGAGCTACGGGGGCACATGGGAAATTTTTAGCATAAACTGGTTGAATGTCA
>JAFDKF010000265.1 GCA_019307135.1 Deltaproteobacteria bacterium | reverse complement strand
CGCTTTCGTGGTAGCTTTATCTGGGCTGCTATTTCGGGTGGAATTTGCAAACATATAGGTTGCATTATACCCTCCTTTTGGGAGTTTCATAGAGTTGTGGGCTGAAGGCTTTTTCTTTCCCAAAACTCAAATCATACAACTTTTTAATTTTATTCCTTGTAACGGGCAAATGTCAACCTTGAAATCAACGTCGTCAAGGGCCTTGAACGGTTCTTGCTTTGGGACTGCCCTGCCGCGCAGCCGGCTGAAGGTGTTCAGTGCGGTCTGCTTCAGGCTTTTCATATGCCCGAGGCGGTATTCTTTGGTTACATGATTTACTTCAATTATAGCCATAGTGTATACTTACCTCTGAATCGAAATCACATTAGACAGGATTAACAGGATTAACAGGATTAACAGGATTATTTTTTTCTTCATCACTTCCGGGACGGAAGTGATAAAATGCCCCAGTGAAATAATTAAGGCGATTTCACGGGGTAAACAATCCGCTTGCCCGGAGGGCTTATGGGAATTAGACAGGATTAACAGGATCTTCAGGATTATTTTCTTCACCACTTCCTGGACAGAAGTGAAGAAACGAAATCCGCCTGCGGCCTCCACCATCTGCGTGACTTTGCGAAGATCATTGTCCGTGTAGTCGAGGGGGCTGTGGCGCTTCCTGCTAGAGTGGTGATTGAGGGGAGGGGCTGCCTATTCCTGTACTACTCCCGCGCAAGCCTTCTAGCCACATCCATTACCTCATCAGAAAGCCAATATCCCTTGTTTCTCAATTCCTCAACGAGTGGTCCGATTTTTTCCACCAACCCTTTCTCTTTCGCCAACAGCAGAAATCCAATCAGACCAGTCGTAGGGATATCTAATTCTTCAGCGGCCTGCCGTCCCGCACGATCGTCAAGTAAGAGTAAAACATCCCGTTGGATAGTAGAAGCGAGGCCAACAGCTTGTTTCTCGCCTTCATCCAGGTCAGCGATAGCCCTTTGAATTGCTGGTTCTAAAGGCGTAGGATTTCCTATATGCATAAAATCATTCAGAGCCCGGTCAATCTGTTCTGTTTCACTCCCGATTTTTCCAAACAGTTCCCTGTGAACCATAGGAGGAATTAATACTTCTTTGGCCATGCTTTTAAGCAGGAATATCCGCCCGATTTTGGCTAGGCCAATAATTGGGTCTGTATTTGAAACAACTTTCATTTGACACTGAGCCTTCTTGCAGTTTCCAAGTCGGTTCTTATCTGCTGCTCAAGCTCTTCAGGCGGATAATTAAAGATGCTCACACGATACCGACTACAAGTTTCAAAAAACTCGACTCGCGACATTCCTGCTAGCTCAGCCGCCTTTCCCGAAGATACTTTACCGAGTTCAAACATCTTAGCATGCTCAAATCCACTAGGATATTTTATCCTTAACTCTTCAACCTTCATGAAATTAACCTCCTATGGTCATGATGGAGCACCGCTGCATAACTCTGTGGGCAGGGTCGTATCGGATCATAGTGCTTCACCCATTTTCTGTCAAGATCCTTGAGCATGCTCAGGAGAGTCGTCTTTACTGCACCATTGCGATCAATGAGGCCCAAAGTGTCACCGCGTTTTAGTTTGAATGAGATGTCCTTGACAGGCTGGAAAAAGTAGCGCCCTCAATAGCAGGAGGGCCAAGGGTCAAATCTCTAATCCCGAGAGTTTCCGTTGGAAAGGATGTACACGAGTTTCTTGTGATTCTCTTCCCAGGCTCCTCGCCTCTCATAGCCAGAGTTCCAAGATCAAAAATACCCACAAGCTGTCCCCGTAATACGGCGTGGTATCTTCCTGAAAGGCAGTTTTCAGCTTATTGATAAATTCCGGTCGAACATACTGGGTGATCCGGGGGACACCGTTGAAAAGATTGTCATTCAGCAGGTCTGAAAGGACCGAATCCTTCTTGAACCAGGGCGCTATGGGGAGCCCCATGCCGTGTTTTTTCTTCTGGATGATTGCTTGCGGGAAAAAGGCCTCCATAGCCAGTTTGAATATGTAACGATTCCTGCCGGACTTGACTTTGAGGGTAGGTGGTATAGTCGTTGTGAAATCAACTAGATCGCGGTCAAGCAGGGGATATCGAACCTGCACACCTGCGGCCTCCACCATTTGCGTGACTTTGCGAAGATCATTGTCTGTAATGGTGAACTTCATGTCGATGTAAAGAAGCCTGTCTGTGTCGTGGGCGGAGGCAGCCTGATCGTAATGGGACTTTGCAAGATTGATAAAACAGTTCGTGTCAAATTGAGAGACATAGTCGGGTTGGAAGATCTCAAGCGGGTCTGTCTCGGCTAACAGATTGTATGAAAAAAAGCGCCGGGGATTTCCCATGTTGGCCCGGCGAACGTAACGTCCTGCCTTGTATAGCACCCCAGCAGCAGGTAGCTGTGCTAGGAGGGGTTCTAAAAGTGCAATTCGCAGAGTTCTGGGCAGGATGAAATATTTCTCGAAAATGAGGTTTGTTACGTAGCGCTCATTCCCGCCAAAAATTTCATCACCGCCGTCTCCTCCAAGCAGCACCTCAACACCATGGTCTCTGGCCATACGGGCACAGTAGTAGGCCGGGACCACCGAGGCGTTGCCAAATGGCTCATCGTAGATGCTTGGCAATAGATCTATTAAACCGAGAACATCGTCAGGAGTCACATAATAGTCGTTTTGATCAGTGCCAAAGTGCCGAGAGGCTGTGTGGGCGTAATCGAGTTCGTTGTACCCTGGTTCGTCAAAGCCGATGGAGAAGGTCTTGGCTGGTCTGCCGGTGAGCTTTGTGCAAAACCCGGCAACGGAACTGGAATCCGTGCCGCCAGACAGAAAACAGCCGGTCTTTTCCGGATTTGACAGCGGTACATATACTTTGACAGCCTTCTCTACCTCCCGAGGGATGGTCGCTATGCAATACGATTCACCCAACGAGGTATCTGGTTTGTACCGGATATCGTAATAAGTGAAGTCTCTCAAAGAGTTGTTTTCATAATGGAGTGCTTTTCCAGGCTCGAGTTTACGGATATCTTTGTATATGCTGACCGGACTGCAAATGGCCTGGAAAAAGAGGTAATGGTAAATCGCCTCCAGGTCGATCTCAGTCGAAATCTGATCATCGAAGAGAATATGCTTTATTCGAGAGGCTGCAACGAAGCCGCCTGACTTCTTGGAGTACACTACAGGCCTAATTCCAAAAGGATCTGTGGCAACGAGGAGTTTGCTATTCTGCCCGTCCCAGAGTGCAAATCCGAACGCCCCCCGCAAGGTGTCCAGGAAATCGAGGCCGAGTCGGGTGTAAAGCGCCCATAAAAGTTGTCCCGGATTAGATCCCTCTTTATTGGCCATATCGACTAACTTTCGAAGTTCAGCTTCGTTCGTCAGATCCGTGTCATAGGCCACTGCGGCGTTGTTGTCTGACCACAACCCTTGGCCGGAGAATTCTGTCCATGCACCGAGAACAAGGCCGTGGTCGCCAAAAGTCAGGGTTTGGGCGCCATTATCCATGAGCGTATGTTCTAAATCGCCTAGGTTGCTGCTACTTTTTGCAACAAAAAATCCGCCTTTTGGTCGGAGTTCATTCCCTGATATTTCGCAGCCCCGTAGTCACGCGCATTCTGGTTCAGAATACAATTTATTGCTGCGACTATTCTTCCACTTCTCTTGTCTTTGGGCTTACCTCCAAGCAACTGGAAAATCTTCATTTAAGGCTCTCTTGCTGATAGTCAGGCAAAAACCAAAATTTCGGTTGTTTGAGTTTGGGGCTTATTTAGAAAGATCAGCCCCGGTACGATGGTTCCCACCTACCCCAGATGAATAGCTTCGAATTCCACCCCAGTTAAATATGGTGGTTCATTTCACGGGGCAGGCAGGGCGGGCGGGGCAGGCAGCCCCAGTTAAATAGAAAAGGCATTTAACGGGGTAAAGATTTGATGGATTTTTTTCTTCATCACTTCCCGGACGGAAGTGATGAAAAAGAATCTGCCTTTGGCGGAACATCATCATATTGCCTGAATTAGGGATTCATCTTCCTGTGAACTGATTTCCTGATAAGGGGAACGCAGACCGAAATTCCGGTGAATTCCTTAATCAACCCTGCCTTTGCCTTGGCATAAATTCCTTTCTTGTCCCGCTCCGCACAAACCTCTGGCGGGCACTCCACATAAATTTCCAAAAACTGCCCGCCTGAGAAAAGTGATCGCAACTTTTGGCGATCCTTTCGATAAGGAGAAATAAAGGCAGTGAGCGCAATGATGCCGGCATCCAGGAAAAGTTTGGTCATTTCACCGATACGGCGAATATTTTGGAGCTGTGCGGTTAGCATTTACCGTGTTTTGTCAATGAGTTGATGGTCATGAGGGAGACGTCGTAGGGGCGGCTTTACGCCGCCCGCCAAATCGATTCGGGCGAGGTAAACTCGCCCCTACGGGAAGCCGCCGATCAGAATTAGCTCATTCGGAAGGGCTCA
>JAFDKF010000264.1 GCA_019307135.1 Deltaproteobacteria bacterium | reverse complement strand
GGATTGGATAAATACTGCCCTCGATATGCCAAAACTCAGATTAGTTCCTCTCTCTCCTGTTTTATCATACCGCTCAACTGTGCTACCCCAACCTTTTCATAATGATCCGGCTGACCAAATTATTGTAGCAACGGCAAGGGAAGAAAATGCCACGATATTGACAAAAGATGAAAGAATTCTTGCTTATAAAAATGCTCGAAGTTTTTGGTAACCATCCCCTTGTCCTTGTCGAAGCAGATGACAGCTATCAGCTTCGAGAACCTCGGGTTCCTTACAGCGACATTTTGATGCCCGAAAATGACGTTCTAAGCGCTGGAAATGGCCATCTCTGGAACACATATCCTAAAATGTTAACACGTTAGCGCGGCCCGACCCCTAAAGATGGGGTAAGAATGACCACACCGGAACTATGGAGGAATAGTGAAATATCTTGATGCCGTTTTTTGGGACTACCCGGAGTTTACTGATCCGGTCACAATCCGTCGGCACTTGGAAAAACGGGGAAATCAGAGAGTCCGTCGCTGGCTATTGAAACGTTTTCTTGAACACGGTCCTATAATCACTGATCAAGGTGTGACCCCATGGCTTGACCCTCTTTTTAATCCCCAAAATGCCATTATAGGCCCCCAATGAGCCTATTTTGCGATATCATTCGTTTTAATATCAAGTACTTAGCGTGGTCCGACCCCAAAGTCACAAAGTCCCAAAAGTCCAGCCGACCCCAGTGGCTCACCCTCCTGTCAAGAATGAAGACGCGACCCCAATGTCTCCTATTAACAATTTTATGCGACGATTCACGAATAATGCCAAGGATATTCCGTCTGTTGTCCCTCATCCATTTTACCACACCGTCTCGACATCAGGATAATCAATGATTTTTTGATCTTTTGTGATCAATTTTGCCTTATGAATTCGTGCTGTGGCAACAATAATTCTGTCTGCAGGATCTTTATGAAACTTCCCTGGAAGATTGCACGAGTCTAAAGCTATTTTCGGAGTTAAATGCAATACGGTTATTCCTGTTTTGTAAATCGCATGATCAAGCCATTCTTCAGGAGATATTCTCAGGAATATTCGTCGCCGTGTGACCATCATTACAAATTCCCATATGGATATTGATGCTATAGCCCTCTGATTAATCGGCATAGCGGAAACTAATTCGCAAGCATTTTGAGAAAGACGCTCCGGCTCATTAATGACCCACCACCATGCATGTGTATCAAATAAAAGCATCAGATTAATCGAGTTCCCATTTATCCCCGAATGGAACCGTAAGGTCATCAAGAGTTTCCCCTGCATGAATCATGGCCCCTATGAGCGGATCAGAAATTTCCTCTTGGTTATAATTGATCACCTTGGCAATCGGCTTCCCCCTCTTCGTGATAATTACCTCTTTATGTGTTTGATAAACTTCATCCAAGATTCTAAAACAATTTGTCCGAAACTTGGCGGCACTTATTTCCATTAATAACCACCCCCTGCTATTCTTTGTTTGTTATGTACATATAACAACGTACACTTTTTTTTGTCAAGAAGTCTTTCTAAAAGATCAGAGAATCGGTGATTGTCATGAAAAACTCTCAGGTTGCTCAAAGCCAACATCCCATTATCTTGTCAAGCATATATATGGTAACAAATAAAACCGAAAAAAATCAAAATAGTTAATACAAGATGCGGGTCCTTAACCAGAGTTAAAATAGGGTCAACGCCTTTACCTTTAGTATCAATAGTTTTGATCTAAAAAAGGTTTCCAGTTCACATCAAGAAAATGAAGATCGCCCTTGGCTGTACAGCCGTTTTTATAAGCGTCTCAGGTCTTGTGGACAGGGTGCCATGCTTTCAATTCGTCCGACGATCGGCTCGGAGAGTAACTGGTGCCGATCAGCCCACCTTTGGTGCGAATGCTCATATGTGCATAGGCAGGTTCACCCGGGTCCAACGAGAACGAAAAAAACCGGAGCAGCGCCGGTGGCGAAATGGCCCTACAGTGAAGACCAAAGACGTGACCCCAATGGCTCGCCCTCCTGTCAAGACCCCAATGTCTCCTATGACATATCTTATCCTCTTTTTGATAGCGATCGGGGCTCGAACACTTTTTTCTGGTCTACATCGATGAACCCATCTTCTTTCGCCTTTCAGGAAAGGTACCTGGAACTGATCAAAACTGAAAAGAACAATATTATTTTTACCGCCTTCTGTAGTAGCCCACGGACATTCATTGTCTGGCCTCTCCTACGCGTGAACGTAGCTAAATGGTTCCCTAATCTAAAACCACCGAGTCTCTAATTCTGAATCTCATTTTATGGCAAATAAAATACGATCGTTGGCACGGTTTCTGCATTCCGATTAAAAAATCTTGACCATATTTTGTTGTCATGTTATGAGTAGAAAAACTACTCATAAAGGTGTCCCCATTGCTTAATCTATTTTCAGGACTCATATCCTCAAAAACGAGAATCAAGCTGCTAACCCGTTTTTTCTTCAACCCACAGACCCGATCATACCTGAGGGAGCTAGCCAGGGAGTTCAATGTTTCAACAAATTTGGTCAGGCAAGAGCTAAATCGCCTTACAAAAACTAATCTCCTTAAGTTCCAGAAGGACGGACGCCAGGTCTACTATATGGCAAATGAGGACCATCCCCTGTTTCCTGAACTCAAGTCTATGGTGAGCAAGGTGATGGGCATCGATCAGGTCATAGACGGTATCGTCAATAGACTTGGCGACTTAGAGCGAGTCTATTTGATCGACGATTACGCC
>JAFDKF010000263.1 GCA_019307135.1 Deltaproteobacteria bacterium | reverse complement strand
TTCGGATTTGTTTCGGATTTCGGATTTCGATATTCGGATTTTTTGTATGTGGTTGCTCTGATTTATGGAAATGTTAAATTGCCAAAATCGTGCATAGAACTTTTGAGACACTGCGCTAGTGCTCCGGTTCCTTGATGATGGTGGCCAGTTTCAAGGCCTCTTGAGACAGGTCAAAGATATGACCGAGCACATCCGTCGGCCGGACGCTATGTTCTGCTGGCACTTCAAGGATCATATCCGCTTTTTTTGGGGATAGGAGGTGGAGCTTCTTTATAAGGGGTTTCAAATCGATCGTCCTGGACCGGCCTTTTCGATTCGTTTTCGTCAATGGCCATGCCTTTTTCTCCAAAAAATCGCTGAGTTTGGCTTCAGAAAAGGCACCCTCTTTGAGCGTCACAGTGTAGTGCATCAGCTTGGGCCCAGGTCCTGGTGGCCGGCGATGAACCATACTACAGGCAGTTATTGTGAGCCCCTCTGGAAGCTCCTGGTTGAGACGCTCGATCACCGTTCTAGGAGCAATGTTCAGCGCCACCTCCACGACAAAGCGCTCCTCCAGGCTCTCGGTCCCAACAGGAAGAGCAGATTCAAAGGAAATCTTTGGGGCCGGGTGAAACCCCTCTGAGAATCTCAAGGGGATGCGTGCCCGCCTGAAAGCCCGAATGAAGATCTTCACCAACTCCAGGTGCCCAAAATACTTAGCCTGGCCGCGCTTGGCATAGAAGACCTGAAGCTTCTTGTACAGGCCCCTTTCCGGGATTCTGTGACGATCACCCCTTGCCTTGATAGCAGTCTCTGCCTCAAAGGTCACCGGCTTCACGGTTTCAAGGTCGCAAACCCCGCACAGGTTGCAATCTCCATCCCGGCAATCCCGAGTTTCGCTCCCCTCCAGAGCCTTTTCCCACTCGCGCTTCTGAAAGTCCTTAGAAACACCGCAGTCTATGTGATCCCAGGGCAGCGGTTCTGATAGGTCGCGTTCGCGCGTCGTGTAGAAGTCAACATCCACACCACAGGCCTCGATAGCCTCCAGCCACCGTCTGTATTGAAACTGGTCGCTCCACCCGTCAAAACGGCACCCCGCATGGTAGGCCTCCACTAACAACCGGCTCAATCGCCTGTCACCTCTGGCCCAGAGCCCTTCAAGGAGGCTCATCTCAGGGTTTTGCCACTTGATTCGAATCCCACCCCTCTTTAACTTGCCTCGAAGCATGTGAATCTTCTCCCTGCTCTCTTCCAAAGAGATTTGCGGGCGCCACTGAAATGGCGTGTGGGCCTTTGGGATAAAGGTGGAAACACTCACCGTGATACGTCCTTTTCGGCCTTTAGGCGGATAACTCCGCTGAAGCCGCTTCACTAATGCAACAATCGCCTCTAAGTCGGCTTCGGTCTCCGTGGGAAGACCTATCATGAAATACAGCTTGATGAGCTGCCAGCCCAGCCCAAAGGCATTCTGGACTGTCTCCTCTAAGGCATCCTCGGTCACATTCTTATTGATAACCCCCCGCAAGCGCTCGGTTCCTGCCTCCGGTGCCACCGTGAAGCCGGTTTTTCGTACCCGCTTGATCTGCTCCATAAGTTCTGCCGTGAGGCTCCCCACCCTGAGCGATGGAAGAGAGATTGCAATCCTCTCGGGGGCTAATCGGCTCATCAGCCGCTCAACAAGGACCTGGATGGCGCTGTAGTCACCCGTGCTCAGGGAAAGGAGGGAGATCTCCTCATAGCCCGTGTTGGCCAGGGCCTGCTCTGCTAAGGACAGGATCCCATGAGGTGCACGTTCACGCACAGGGCGATAGATCATTCCTGCCTGGCAAAAACGGCACCCCCTTGTGCAACCCCGGCAGACCTCCAGGCTCAAACGGTCGTGGATCGGCTTTCCAAAGGGAATCACAGGCCGGGCCGGAAAAGGGACCTGATTAAGGTCTGAAACTAAAGCCTTCCTGACAGTGCTGCATTCAGGAAATCGAGGTGTTACAACCTGAAGCCCCCTGGAGTCTGTATCTGTTCGAAAGAACGAAGGAACATAAACCCCCTGCAAACCCGACCAGGTCTTGAGAAGTGCTTGGCGATCAGCTCCGGAATCCTTCCATGCCATCCACGCATCTGCCAGTTCAAGGACCACCTCCTCGCCGTCCCCAACCACCATGGCATCAAAAAAATCGGATAAAGGCTCTGGATTGAAGGTGCATGGACCACCGGCAATAACAAAGGGGTGCAATTTATCGCGGTCCCCGGCATAAAACGGTATGCCGGACAGGTCTAACATAGTCAAAATGTTAGTAAAATTAAGTTCATACAGGAGGCTGAAGCCGACAATATCAAAATCTGAAAGCGGGATACCACTCTCAAGCGAACAAAGGGGAATTCTGCCACCCCGCAACCTTGCCTCAAGGTCCACCCCTGGAGCAAAGACCCTTTCTGCTGCAATGGCCTGCCGGGCATTTAGAATATGATAAAGGATCTGGATACCAACGTGGCTCATCCCCACTTCATAGAGGTCCGGGAACGCTAGGGCAAAGCGGAGTCGGATCTTCTCGGGGTCCTTTCTGAGCGCATTGATCTCTGTACCCAGATAGTGGCTTGGGTGCTGGACCAGAGGCAATATTTCTTGCAAGGATTGACTGAACATGGCTTTGCTGTTATAAATTTAGTTTTTTCTTTTTCGGCATCCTTCATTCCTCGGTTTACACTTTTCAAGAATGCGGGCGCCAAGAGATAAATTCTTTTGTTCGTACTTTTTGGTGTCAGGTGTCAAGAGCGAGAAACGCAAGACCTGTACTGTTCTCAAGGCGTAAGCCGCAAACCTGAACACTGAAACCAGGCACCAGGCACCAGATGTCAGGTGTCAGGTGTCAGGTGTCAGAAACTGAAAAAGCAAGACCTGTACTGTTCTCAAGGCGTAAGCCGCAAACCTGAACACTGGTCAATAGGTGTAAACTACTTTTTGGCTTCTGTGAAGGATGCCATTTTTTGTATTTTAAAGTACCACTTTGAACAGTTCCGCCACAGCCTATTGTTACCTGATAGCTGAGCAATCTGTCAACACACACACACGATGAATACAGAAGGATTCTCATGTCTCACCCTAATGTTTGTTATCCTAAACTCCTAACTGTTATTTTTGTAATACTTAGCCTAACCACCTTTTCGCCCGGCAAAACGTGCTCTGCTGGTTTTCCTCGAGAAAACGCGGTCGTCAAAGCGGTGAGGAAGGTGAATCCTGCTGTGGTTAATATCAACAGCGAATATGAGGTGAGAGAGCGCTCCAACCCCTTCTTTAATTTTGGCCTTGATCCCTTCTTTGATTCGTTTTTCAAGGACTTCTTTGAGCCGCATTATCAACGTCGCTACAAGGGTAATAGCCTTGGCTCCGGCGTGATCATAGACAAAAGGCGGGGCTATATCCTGACCAATGAACACGTGATCGCCAGGAGTACAAAGATCAGGGTTGTATTACAAGATGAGCGGGAGTTTGAGGCCGAGCTTGTGGGGGCAGCCCCGGATTTTGACCTCGCAGTTCTCAAGATAGCGTCCGGGGAGCCGTTACCGGCCATTGAGATGGGCAATTCTGGTGATCTCATGATCGGAGAGACAGTGATCGCTATTGGCAATCCCTTCGGGTTCTCCCAAACAGTAACCACGGGGGTTATCAGCGCCTTGAACAGAGCTGTTCAGACTGAAGACCGGATATATCGAGATTTCATTCAGACCGACGCCTCCATCAATCCTGGCAACAGCGGAGGCCCCCTCCTGAATATCAATGGCGACCTCATTGGCATCAATACAGCCATCTATTCAAAGGCGCAGGGGATTGGTTTTGCCATACCCATCAATAAGGCGAGGCGGGTCATCGATGATCTCATCAAGTATGGTGAGGTACACATCGCGTGGCTTGGGTTGTTTGTTCAGGATCTTGACCCGAGGTTGGCGCGCTATTACAAAGTTCCAGGGGGACAAGGTGTGCTGATATCCGATATGACAGACCGCAGCCCAGCCCAAAAAGCAGGTCTGCAACGGGGTGATGTGGTCACCGCCATAGGAGGAAGGGGTGTGACCTCCAAGGAGATTTACCACGCGATCATCAGGGATTTTACTGCCGGAGACGTCATTCCGCTGGAGGTGTGGAGAGATCGTACCGCTCACGTTATGCAGGTTCATTCCCTCACATTCCCCGAAGCCCTGGCTGAAGAGTGGGCCTATAAGTCTCTTGGAGTGCGAGTGCAGGAGCTCTCCGCTGTCCATCGCCTCAGGTTTAGGATACCGGCAAAACACGGAGTTATGGTGACCGAGCTGCGACCCGGTTCCTACCTTGACCGCATAGGCGCACGTCCTGGCGATGTTATCCGTAAGATCAACGAGGTCGTGGTAAAGACGCAGGGTGACTTCAAAAAGGCGGTGATCAAATGTCGGCAAAAAGAATCGGCAGTCCTGTTGATACAGCGGCGGAATCAACAGTACTATGTGACAGTAAAGATTGAAGCATAATATTGATGATTGTCCTGTTGTAATACAACCTTTTCCACCTGTGCGGTTAAGAAACTATACAAAACTAATCACGAAAACACGAAAGTACGAAAACACGAAATAAAACCTGAGAACCCGCCTGCCAACGCCTGGGTCGCAAGGGAACTGGAATTTTCACACACGGCAATAGCGGGCAGGTCGGGTTGGTGTCCATCCAGAGACTCCCCCTTTTTCGTGTTTTCAATCTTTGCGGCGTTCGCCTTGAGAACATTACGTGCTTTCGTGATAATTCTTTTTTTTGCGTGTTTCGCATGAAATCTGATACCTAAGCGCACAGGTCCAAACTTTTGGAGCTGTGCGGTTAGCATTTACCGTGTTTTGTCAATGAGTTGATGGTTATGAAAACGGCGTCGTAGGGGCGGCTTTACGCCGCCCGCCAAATCGATTTGGGCGGGATAAA
>JAFDKF010000262.1 GCA_019307135.1 Deltaproteobacteria bacterium | reverse complement strand
CAGAACATCTGCGGACTTCTCTCAAACCCGACACGCTATAGTGCGCCCTTATGAGCTTGTGGTAAACTTGAGAACCGCTCGTTTTGGTAAACTTTCTCGCCGCTGACTACATTCTCGCTCCTTTATTTCTTTTTCATTTTCTTCAAAATGAAGTTTTCCATCACGCACTGATATTTTGAGACATGCCCCATATCTACTTTTTTTCTTCATAGTATTGATTCCTGGGGTAATAGATTTAGGTATTTTTTTGTAACTTTCCCACTTTTTAACAATGTGGTATTTTAACTTCTCAATACCTCTTCTCAATGAATACTTCTGCTTCTGTTTTCTAGACGCGCTAAATGTGAGAACAACAACACATTCGATATCCATCACCTTTTTCTTGGACCGATAATATTGCCTATCCTTCCAAAATCCATGGTATTTATCAAGTTCTATATCAATGAGATCTTCATAATGTGAAGGAACTAATGCTCCTACCCAGTTGATTTGTCCTACCATACTTGAAAAGTTCTCCTTGCTATTGTTACCTTTGTCGAGAATAAGAACTAAATCGGAATCAGATCCACAAAGCTTTTTAAGTGAAATAATTAGATCGGCAAGAATGAAAGAAAAAAGTTTGCTGTCATGGCAGTTTGCTCGATACACACGGCTGATCAGCGGAATGCCAAAGGATTTTTCGACAGCCATAAGTAGGCCGACATGCCTGAGGTGGTTTTTTGAATCTTTACTATGGCAGGTATTGGCTAGTTCTGAACGTTTTGGTTCTTCAATATAAGTGAAGAAATTCGTAGTATCATAACAAATAACACTAGGTGAGAGACCCATTAACTGATCGATACGGTAAAAGAGTTCAGTTTCAATAGCAGTGAAAATTGTGTCGTCGATACACACAAAAGGGTCACTGTCAATTTTTTCTTCTTTCCTTTGCGTTTGAAGTTCTTTTTCCGATATTACATCGTCTGTTGCATACCAAAAGCTTTTACCGGTAAACTTATTTGGATTGATATCCATCAATTCTGGCAGGATAGTCTTTTTTAACCATCCACTCATTTTTTCTTTGCTGGTCGCGTGATCCAAACGGTTAACGATTGTTACGAAAAAATAGATCCATAGATTTGTTTCGAACCGTTCACCTTCAATATGTTTTTTTAAAATTTGTGGTAACTCAATTTCAAAAGCGCTCTGGTAAGCAGCAGCTATCATACCGAAATCCCGAGTTTTTACTTTAACCGGACTTCTTTTTCCTTTAACGCATTTAAGAATTTTCTCTGCAGTTCCGAGGTATGTTGCGCGAGTACAAACTCGACTTCTTCCTGATCCCCGAGTTTTTCCAAAATCTTTTTTATTTATTTTTTCACGATATGTTTCCTGGTAAACATAATAGGTATTATTGCCTTTTTCTCTTGGAATAATCGTTCCCATAATCCCCACCTCTTTATCTCAGAAATGGGATGTTACTACACTTTAAGCCATATGTCAAGTGTCATATAGTGTTTTGGGCATTATTGTTGTTACTACACTAATGGCTCAAACAAAACTAATAAAAACAACAGGTTAATGATAACCTGATGGCCGATATTGAAGACTTCGGTAATAGTTGAAACGCTTCAACGAAACGCCAAAGCAAGAATCTTGCTTGCTTCACAAACCCACATAGCCATCGACAATGCCTTAGAAAGATTGTCAGAACACGGTGCCGATATCCCCATTGTTCGTATCGCGAGAGAACAATCAAGCGCTGTATCGGAATCCTCAATGCCGTTTTTGCTCAACCACCAGATGTGGGTTTGGCGTAAAGAAGTCATCGAAAGATCAACGGCCGGATTGGAGAAGTGGGCCAGTAAGCAGGGTCTTGATTCAAAGGACATACGAATCGGAACCCTCATTCGCCAGTTATTGGCGGTCCGGGAACGGATCGAGAGATCTCGCAAGCGAACAGAGGAAGAAGATGGCAGAAGAAAGGAGCTCAATAAACAGAAAACCAACATGCCAAATCAGCAATTCGACATCGAGTATGAAAGTGTTTCGAAAGAACTTCAGGAACTCCGCGACCAACTGGATTCGGATAAGAAACAGCTTAACAGTCTTAAAGACCAAATTAAAACTGTACGGCCGGACGCTGCCGAACTTCTTGATCTATCTGTCAGTGAACTGGGAGAGTGGGCTGGGGTCCTGCTTGGTGAAAAGCAACATGTGGAGCGACTTCTGAGACTCCAAAGTGAGTGGGTGGATCGTTTCGGGGTTGTTAGAGACTTTGTCCGCCCGCTAATTGAACGGTCCGCCGTAGTGGCCGCCACTTGCGTCGGGCTGGCAACGATTGGGGAGGCTAAGGATGTCGAATACGACCTGTGTATAATCGACGAAGCCTCGAAGGCAACTGCTATGGAAAGTTGCGTTCCGATGGCCCGGGCAAAGCGTTGGATACTAGTCGGTGACTCACGGCAGTTGCCACCATTTCAAGAAGAAGTCCTATCCCGTCAAGACTTGCGCGAGCAATATGACCTCCAAGCGGCCGATGCTGGTCAGTCCATGTTTGAGAGATTCAGACGTCTACTTCCCGACTCGAACCGGGTAATGCTCACAATGCAGTACCGGATGGTCGAACCAATCGGGCGCCTCATAAGCGACTGCTTTTACGATGGACGCTATGAGCGCAAACGACGGTTGGCATCTATCTTGCTTACGCCGAAAATAGACCAAATATTTTGTCCGGCAGGTCCGATTCGGTGATCATCTTTTTGACTTCTGAGGGGATTCT
>JAFDKF010000261.1 GCA_019307135.1 Deltaproteobacteria bacterium | reverse complement strand
GAGATGTTTTTCGTGCTTTCGTGATAATTCTTTCAGCGCTTTTCGATTAATGCGAACAAACACGAACAAAAAAGAAACTAAACACGAAATCACGAAAGTACGAAAACACGAAATAGACCCCAGCCAAGCATATTCGCCATTCTAAGAGATAGAGTCTCAGGGTGAACCTGTAAGAATCGAACAATCAAGTCCTTGAGATGTTTTTCGTGCTTTCGTCTCTTCGTGCTTTCGTGATAATTCTTTCAGCGCTTTTCAATTAATGCGAACAAACCCGAACAAAAAAGAAACTAAACACGAAATCACGAAAGTACGAAAACACGAAATAGACCCCAGCCAAGAATATTTGCAATTCTAAGAGATACAGGCTCAGGGTGAACCTGTAAGAATCAAACAATCAAGTTCTGAGATGTTTTTCGTGCTTTCGTGATAATTCTTTCAGCGCTTTTCGATTAATGCGAACAAACACGAACAAAAAAGAAACTAAACACGAAATCACGAAAGTACGAAAACACGAAATCAGTCGACATCGTAGGTTGAAATCAGTTGACGACTCTTCTCACCTCTAAAGTAGGTCTTGCAAAATTTAGCAATAAGCCTACCTTCAGACCAGTAGCCTTGAGATAGGACCGAAGTTGGGCAAAATGAATATCTGACAACTCCTTCACCGCCTTCAATTCCACAATAACCTTGTTTTCAACAACTAGGTCAAGCCGGTGTATGCCAACTTCCACGCCAAGATATTCAATTCTTATCTCTTTTTGACAATCAAAATTGAGTCCACGTTCACAGAATTCAACTTTCAACGCCCCTTCATAAATGCTCTCGAGAAATCCCGGTCCAAGTTCTCTGTGGACTTCAATGGCAGCACCAATTATCTTCTTGCTCAGTTCTTCAAACTGATGCTTCTCCTTTTGCGTATCTGTTGCAATGCTTACTTCTTTGAAGTGGAGCTTACCCATCATAGTTGTCCGCTTTCGTCCTTTCGTGCTTTCGTGATTGAACTTGACTTGAACGACTCTGACCCCAAACACAAAAACTAATCACGAAATCACGAAAGTACGAAAACACGAAATAGACCCCAGCCAAGCATATTCGCCATTCTAAGAGATAGAGTCTCAGGGTGAACCTGTAAGAATCGAACAATCAAGGCCTTGAGATGTTTTTCGTGCTTTCGTCTCTTCGTGCTTTCGTGATAATTCTTTCAGCGCTTTTCAATTAATGCGAACAAACCCGAACAACAAAGAAACTAAACACGAAATCACGAAAGTACGAAAACACGAAATACCCAAGAATATTCGAAATTCTGAGAGATACAGTCTCAGGGTGAACCTGTAAGAATCAAACAATCAAGTCCTTGAGATGTTTTTCGTGCTTTCGTCTCTTCGTGCTTTCGTGATAATTCTTTTGGTGGGTCTTCAACCCAGCTACTGAGATATGCCAAAATCAGCCTTGACAAATGCTATATAGCGGCTTACACTAAGTGAAACGTAAGAATATTCTTGGAGGTAAGAATATGTCATTAGCCAAACTTTCTTCTAAGGGTCAGCTAGTTCTGCCAAAAAAAATTAGAAATGCTATAAATGCCAACACCGGCACGGTTTTCAGGATCACCGTACATGACAATAAGGTGCTATTAGAACCAATAGAAAAATCGCTGTTAGATCGCCTGCATGGGAAATATTCAGGGACACCTCTTACCAAAGACCTCGAGGAAGAACATGCCAGAGAAATCCTTGCCGAAAAAAGTTCTTGATGCATGGGCCATTCTCGCACTACTTCAGGGTGAAGAGCCGGCAGCCTCTGAGGTAGCAAGATTATTGGCCAGCGCAGAACATAAAAAACTCAAGGTCTTCATCTCCATCATAAATCTTGGCGAAGTCTATTACTGTGTTGGAAAGAGGAAAGGCGAAGAGGCAGCCCGGGAGACACTGGAGGAACTCCACAACATGCCTATTGTCGTCTCACCTGCCGACAACGACCAGGTTTTAAGCGCTGCGGCTCTTAAGATTCACTATTCGTTGTCGTATGCCGATGCCTTTGCTGTAGCCCTGGCCCAGTTCCTAAACGCTCCTGTTCTTACCGGTGATCCGGAGATCTGCAATTTACCTGAGCAGTTTTCCGTAGAAAGACTTCACCTCGCCCCGTAGGCCTCGCTAAACGATCAGGTCTAATTTTCAAAGAACGTTGTCTGCCTGACAGGATTTACAGGATTTGATGGATTTTTTCCCTGGCCTTGTTTTTCTCGGCCATTGTCATAGACAAAGGAGAGTAAATGACTGGATTAACGATATTTTTCATTGTTGGGACTATTGTCGTTCTTGTATTAACCTATTTCATTGTTCGATCTCAAAAACGCCATTCCAAATGATCTAACTTCCCTTTCGTGAAATCGGTAAGGAGCCTGAAAAACCTTTCTCTGGTCGCTTTGTTGTGCGTATTCCTTCCGAACTCCATTGCGCAATTGCCCTTGAGGCAAAAAAACGAAAGAAAAGTATCAATTCCTGGATAGCTGATACTTGTAAGAGTGCCATTGAAGTTCAGTGACATATCTTTCATGTTGAATTCAGGATACCTCCAATTCCTCAATCCCTGAGTTCGCAATTCCTGAATTATCCGTAGGGCTATATTTGACTGTCTTCCCTCCTCTAAACTTTTTCCTCCCAAAGGCAGCCAGGCCGATGAGCCCTGTGCCGAGAAGCAACATGGTCGCCGGTTCGGGAATGGTAGATGCTCCATCGTGAGAGAAGGGGCTGAAAATGCAATGAGTTTTCTCATTAGCTTGAATATAGTGATCGTAGGCGACAATATCGACCCACATGTACCCATCCACTGAAATATCGAATTTCTTGATCTCGCCATCTGCTGGATCGCCCCATTCATCACCCGGAATATAATTCTGAACCTCCTGGGTCGTACCAAAATCCCCAATATAATATTCGTAATACGATGTGGGGAATACACCGTGGGGGGGCAATTCAGAACCATCACCCATAGTGGGCGTCCCGTCAGCACAGAAAGAAATATAGGGATCTACGCTGTAATCCATCGTCTCATCCAAAGTTTCAGAGTAATCGGGCTCCTTCACAACAGTTCCATCAGTGTCACATAACTGTCCTTGTGCCCATGTAACATCGATTGTTCCATCTTCATCTGTAGGCACCGCAGCCGCGAATTTTACGTCATAAATATCCAAATTAGCCCCAACTACCCATAGTTGATAATCATAAGAGTAGATTATCCACGTTTCGGTTTCTGCGTCATAGGTGGCACCGGGTATGTATATCTGAAGATTCGGCACCGCCAGTGCGAGATTGGGGATAACGATCATGACAATTGCTATGAGCAACGTCGCGGCTAATCTTTTATATTTGGAGATCTGCATCGTCTGTATCTCCTGCCTACCCTACAGAAACTTTTTCCTTCCAATGCATGAGCCCGGCGCCGAAAATGACGGCTGAAAGCTGAAAGCCATTGGGTTTGTTGCGTTTATTGCGTTCCTTTGTTGAACTTTTTTCTTCCGAGGCATGCAAGGCCGATGAGGCCGGTGCCCAGAAGCAACATGGTTGCCGGTTCGGGGATAGGTGTGGCGCCGCTGCCCATAAGATTGTCGTTGCCGCATCCATAAGTAAAGTGAGCTGTGAATTCCGTTCCCGGCGACAGAAAGGATAGATCCACGGCTGCGGCATAATGTGTGCCTTGCACATTCCATAGTGATATTCCATCTAAGGAATCCAGACCGGCCTTGTTCTCATAGAAATCTATATCACCATCAAAACCAAGCGGGCTCCCGCCGTCATTGTATGCCCACGGGTTTGACTCGTCATTTTGGCCGAAATAAACTTTGACCGTGCTTGTTTCTTTTATCAGTTCGTACACTGTGTACGTAAGATCAGTAAAGTCCAGATCCAACACATAATCATAGCCAAATATATACTGCACTACTTCGTTTCCACCGCCTTCTCCTGTATTCCCAGATCCATATTCTGCATCGCCATTCACATCTATAAATATGTCGCCGGAATCATAGTGGAGACGGATATTCTTCTTTTTGTCTTCCCAGCGCCAAGGATCGTCTTCACCTTCCTTAAAGTTGAAACCGCCCACCATAGTCAGTGTTGTATCATTGAGAAAAAAAGCCTCCAGATCCCACTTTTGAGCCTGTACACATCCAGGTTCAACCTCATTGTCTTCCGCGTCCGATCCCATTCCGTCCCAAATGGTAATGTTGGCGCCAAGATCAAGTGCAATTGCATTTCCGGCGACAAGCACCAGACAACATGCCATTACGAATAGAACTAAAACTGATTTTCTCACTTATTGTTTCTCCTGAACTGCGCGACCACCTCCCTTCCCTGGGATCACTCGTCATCCATGACAAAGTGGTTCATTCTATAAATGAAATCACTGACTCTGCGGTATTGAGAAATTCGGAAACTCTCTATCTCAGAAGTTTCCCCTGTAAAATCCCCCTAAATCCCCCTTTACAAAAGGGGGACTTGGAGTTCTTTCCCCCTTTACAAAAGGGGAACTTTCAGTTTGTTAGGTTGTTAGCTTCATATACCTGCATATCTGCACCGTCATTACCGTAAGCCAGCTTAGCCAACTGTATATGCAAATCTCGTAGGATCTGCATATTGAGATAGACAGCCGCTTGTTCAATCCCCGTTCTATTAGGCGGCAATAAACATGTAGTGGATTAAGAGAGTGTTGAATATGCAGGATTTTCTTTATCAAGATGCGTGACCTCCTGAGAAATCCGAACTTATATTAGACAGGATTTACAGGATTTGATGGATTTTTTCCTTTCTCACTTTCCTGATGAAAGTGAGAAAACGTAATCCGCCTCTGGCGGAAGAATGGATTTTCTTCTGTGTTGGTTCCCTATATTACAATGATTGTGCCACTATCCTGAAGATCAGGTCGAAAATTGGCAAATTTTTATTTTGAGTTATTTCAGTGTGTTATAAAGAGCATTAAGAGCAGCCCAACTTCTCTATCCGATTCTCCAGCGGGGGCTCTTCGAAAAGAAGAAAGGCTTTATCAATAGTTGGTATAAAATTACATACGTGTGGACTTTATTTTCTCACGGCAGCAGGGGGGTTGTTGTGTCTATTGGGTTTGTTGGGTTGCCTGTTTTTTTAGACGGGATTTTCAGGATTTCACGGATTTTTGTTTTGCTTTCTGCCTTTCCGCCTGCCCGCCATCGCGAGGCGCTCAGGCGAGGCGGACGGGGACGAAAGGCAGAAAAATCAATCCGCCTCCGGCGGAGGCGACCCGCACTGTAGCACTTTCTCAGACTGAGATGGCATAGTCAGATGGGGGATGGCCGTTGACCAAGATGAATAACTTAGTGAGCCGGGGGCACCGTAATAAACAGAAGGCCTGGCGGGTAAAGCTTCAAAGTAGAGAGTTTATGTTAGACAGGATTTACAGGATCTGATGGATTTCTGGTAGAACTAGCTTGCGGAATCTTTTTCAGTGACGAGTGAGCTGGGGCCATCGTCAAATGTCAATTGTCACTTTCTTGCGAGTAAGGGAAATAGTGCCGAACTGATAGTCTCCAATCCATTTGACCCATGGAAGTGCTTGCTCCATGGCATTGAACAGTCGTTTGTCACCTGTTAAGAACCAAAATCCTTTCGATTGTGCCAACGCTAAATAGGCGCTGTCATAAGCAGAGCGATTATACCGACAAGCCAATTGGAAAGCCAGGCTTTGCATCCCTTACCAAATCCTTCACGCTCATGCCCAACGGCGACATCGTATTACGGGCGGCCCGCATCCGACCAGCAACTTTAGCTTGATTTTGACGTCTTTCGGCTTCAACCGAGACATCTTCCAAAAAGACTATTGCAACAGGCACTTCCCGATGTATTGGCGGCAACGGTTCGTTGGGCAATGGTCTGAAGCCCCTACCATCATAGACACCACGTATCGTCAACATAATCTCCCCTCAGAAAGTAGCATCCCAGGATGAATCAAATTCCGCATTTCTTTCGCTTCTAAATGAAATAAATGCAAGAGGGGACACATCTTCTCTTAGACACGATTTATGTCTGGTTTTTTGGAATCCATAACCTGTTGATTTTTCTGGATTCCCGCATTCGCGGGAATGACGGTTCAACCAATAGGATATTTCTTTAAAATTCATGTGGTTAGTAAGAACTATGGACTCTCAAGTTAAATAGAAAAGTCATTTAACGGGGTAAAGATTTACCCCAGTACGATCTTCCGGACTACGGGGCAGGCCCCAGTACGATGGTTCCCACCTACCCCGGAGGAATATGCTCCGCACCTGTGAAGTAGGTGAAGCACTACACAGGGCAGGCATCTCACGGGGCAGGCGTAAGGCTGTACGAGCCGGAAGCCGGAGGGATCAAACTGAAAAAGCTCAATCCGCCTATGGTGCGGCTTTATGTTGTGATAAAAAAGAATTTCTGGTAGCCTAACCTTTAAGGATTGAGAGGACTGGAAGGTCAGAAAGTGAGAGCCTTGGGGCCAAATCTTTAAACTTGAGATGGAAGAGATCATGCAGGAACAGGTATGGAATTTACCCAGGAGGATATGACATGAGACGATTTCACTCCTATGGGCCGGTAAATAGCAAGGTTCATTTCTGTGTAGAGAGAAACGAGCTTGTGGAACAATGCATGAATCAACTCCTTGGTGAAACCGAAGAAGGCGGCCACTATTTTACTATCTGGGCACCAAGGCAGACGGGCAAGACCTGGCTAATGCGGCAGGTAAGGAAAAGGATTGAGAAAGAATACAAAGATCGATTTGTCCTTGGGTCGATGTCGATGCAGGGGGTGGTTCTGGAAGAGGAAGAGCCAGAGAACGCTTTATTGAAATGGACCCCCCATTTGGTGAGAGACACCTTCGGCCTGAAGATGGATACCCCTCAGGACTGGAAGGAATGGATTGATATTTTTCATGAAAAGGAAGGCCTTTTTGACCGTCCGGTGATCCTTTTTATTGATGAATTCGACAGCCTGCCGCCGCATGTTATCGATCGGCTGGTGACGCTTTTTCGGGACATGTATCTAAAACGCGAGACCTATCTTTTGCACGGTCTTGCCCTGATCGGCGTGCGGGCCGTGCTTGGGATTGCAAGCGACAGAGGTTCTCCTTTTAATATCCAGAGGTCGCTGCATGTTCCCAATCTGACTCCCGAGGAGGTGGAAGAACTTTTTTGGCAATATGAAAAAGAGAGCGGTCAGGTAGTTGAACCCCGGGTGGTGGAAAGCGTGTATGAAAGCACACGTGGTCAACCGGGGCTTGTCTCCTGGTTTGGTGAGCTGGTTACAGAAAAGTTCAACCCAGGAAAAGAGAAACCGATCGACGTTTCTGTATGGGACCGAGTGTACCGGCGGGCGTGCACCACAGAGTGGAACAATACGGTGCTCAATCTTATCAAGAAGGCCAGAGGGCCGTATCGACATCATGTGCTGGAGCTGTTTGGCCGCTCAGACCTCTCTTTCACACTCCGTGCAGACTGGTGCAATTATCTGTATCTTAATGGAATCATAGATTTTGAAACCGGGATGGAAAGATCAGGGGCGGAGATTGACATTTGCCGTTTTTCCTGTCCCTTTGTCCAGCAGTGCATTTATGACGCCCTCGCCTACGATCTGGTGGGAGACCGGACCCCCATCCTTGCCCTGGAGCCCCTGGATGATCTTTCCGATGTCTTCGACGGGCCGGAGCTGGACCTCCCCGCCCTGCTTCAGCGGTACAAGGACTATCTTGTGCGACTAAGGGCCAAAGGACTCAATCCCTGGAAGGAGCAGCCGCGGCGGGCAGATTTGCACCTGACGCCCGCCCGCCATCGCTCTCGCCTGCCCGCTTGTGCCTCGCAGTGGCAGGCGGGCTCAGGCGAGGCGGGCGGGGAGGCCGTGGGCCACTTTCATCTTTATGCATGGTTGCAGTCGGCTGTGGGGAGACGGTGCGTAGTGAGCCCGGAGTTTCCCACAGGAAACGGCAAGGTGGACCTGCACCTCAGATCCGGAGAAAAGCAGGGGATCATTGAAGTAAAAAGCTTTGTGGATGCTTCTGAGGCAAAACGTGCCCGTGGCCAGGCCGCCGATTACGCAAGGAGCCTGGGTCTTGATGGCGTAACTCTTGCCCTGTTTGTGCCTGTGGAGGATGAAGATGTTATAGAAAAGCTTTCCGGGGAGCAGGTGATCGATGGTGTCAGGGTGACGGTGGTAGCGATTGCGTGGACATGATTGGCAGAAAACTCCCCAGAGAAGATACCCCATTTTTCCTCAAATTTCCTGGCAGTCTTTTTTGACAGGATTTACCCCGATGAAATAGGTGAATCATTTCATAGGGCAGGCAGGATCTGATGGATTTTCTGTTTTCCCAGTTTCCTGATGAAACTGAGGGCATGTTTCATTGTTCTTTTTGGCTTGTGTGAAGGATGCCTTATATAGCACCTCTGGCAATGGCGGGCAGGTATAAGGGCGCAGAGCGCCCAGTGGTATGCGTTCCCACGCAGAGCATGGGAACGAGAAATACTATATAGTAGCGGAAGGTCAATGGGGCTGACCGTGCCGGGCAAAATGTGAATTGACAAATGTGCTCACTCCCCTGTACAATTTAAAAGTTTGGAGCTGTGCGGTTAGCATTTACCGTGTTTTGTCAATGAGTTGATGGTTATGAGGGTAACTTCTCAAAAAGTTCGGGTATGTTTATTATGAGCCAGTTTGCTGGATGCCCGCTTTCGCGGGCATGACGGGGGATTTATTACATTCGTCATTCCCGCGAAGGCGGGA
>JAFDKF010000015.1 GCA_019307135.1 Deltaproteobacteria bacterium | reverse complement strand
GCCAGTTTGCTGGATGCCCGCTTTCGCGGGCATGACGGGGGATTTATTACATTCGTCATTCCCGCGAAGGCGGGAATCCAGGTGTATTACCCGAAGTTATTGAGAAGATACAGATCTTTCTGGCAATCCCACGAAAACAAGAGTTTTTTGAATTGGCGTGAAAGGGCAAGTGTTCACCCTTTGAACGTTCAGAAACCGAACATATTCCGGATCACGTGTCAAGCAAAATCTGCTCTATTCGTTTTTTATTCTTTTTTTTCCGACAGGATTGAAAGGATCATTTCGATTCTTTGTCCGGGTCTCTCCCTTTCCGCACGAAAGGTTCGAAATAATTTTATTCTTTGTACTGAATTGAGGAAATCTTTAGTTTGGCATTCAATTGACGGCTTCGTAAAAAGTCCAACTTCTGCGTTGCGCTGCATCCCTCGTCACTGCGGCGTACCATAAGTACGCCTCATTCCTCAGGATTTGCGCGTCTTGAATTTGGAGCTTTTTACTTTGCCGTCTAATTTGGACTTTTTACGAGACCATCAAGTTTGGATTCACATACGAGACGCTGGGGCACAGCTACGCCGGGCTGATTACACAGGCAGGATACGTATAATCTACTGATATATAAGTAGTTTTTTTCAGAAATGTTTCTGGTCCGCAAACGAAACGGCCAGATTATGCGCGATTTGCAGGCATTCACGTTTTAAACGTTCAAAACATGAACGTGTCCTCAAACCCGTGTCAACAAGAAAAATACGATTTCAGATATGATTCATAGAACCCTGGTGAGGCTGGTGGCGGGTCGATACTATTTTGAATTTTGGATTCGACCAATCGGCCGAAGACGGGACCACTCGACAACTCAGTATTCAACCCTGGCCCAGACCGGAATTAGTAGCTTGGTAGCTCATAACAAGCGGAAGCGCCCCTGGCCCAGACCTAATTTGCCAGCTTGATAGCCTAATGGTAAGCACCAGCACCAGGGCGGGCAGGGCAGGCCAATTGCAAAACGAAGTAGAACCAAGTTCGGATTATCGGACTCTGATATAGTATCGGATGCCGGCAAAGATAGCAGGTCCTATCCCTTCGACTTTTTTGATGTCTTCAATGTCATGAAAAGGCCCGTGTCTTTCTCTGTACTCGTATATTCTTACTGCCATAACCGGACCAATATTCGGCAGGCGGATCATCTCTTTAAGGAAGAGTCAGGCAAGGACCTGATTGTAAAATCCGACCATCCCTGGGAATGTGCTTGATGATGAGGATACAAGAACAATGAAAAAACCATGCAAACAACAAAGGCACTCAGAATATTTTTGATCATAGTGGTGTATTCCTTTTTTGACCTTGTCAAAACGTACTTTAACGAGGTCCAAAAAAAAGCCCTGTGCCCTCCGCCTTTTCCTGAAATCTCTTGCCGCATGAAAGGCACTCCAGATCATCTGGAAGCCGCTCGCCACATTCACACACCCAGCAGATCTGCTTTGCAGGATTGCCTACCACCAGAGCGTAGTCAGGAACATTCTTTGTCACCACCGCTCCGGCACCGATGAAGCTGTACTGTCCAAGGGTCGTACCGCAAACAATAGTGGCATTGGCCCCGATGGTGGTACCCTTCCTGACAAAAGTGGGCCGTACCTCATCCATTTTGCGGATCTCTGCACGAGGATTGTAAACATTGGTAAAAACCATGGACGGCCCACAGAAGACTCCGTCCTCAAGGGTAACACCCTTGTAGACACTCACATTGTTCTGAATCTTGCACCCATTCCCTATGGTCACGTCTGGACCAATTACCACGTTCTGCCCAATGTTGCACTTTTCCCCGATAAGCGAACCGGAAAGGATGTGGGAAAAGTGCCAGATATTGGTCCCCGCACCGATCTCTACCCCATCATCAACGTATGCAGATTCATGGACAAAAAAGCTGATAGGTTTTTGGACCTTTCTTTCAGCTTTGAGCTTTGAGTCTTCAGCCAGTGTAATGGTAGCACCATTTCTATCCAGGGACTCCTGGGATGCTTGGAGCACCTGCAAAACGCGGAGCCCCTCTCGGCCGTCGGTCTTTGGACTCTGTCCCTTCGCAATGCACTCCAAAAAATGCTGGCATTCTGCCCTGAGGGGTTCCCTTATATCAACCGCCACCACTTCGGCATCGCTTTTAGAGGCGACAGGAATGCGCTGGAGCCACCGGATCTTATGGGAATACAGGAGGAGTTTTTCCTCGCTCACATCATCAAAGACGGCCATTTTCTTGTCGCCGACCACCACCAACTTCTGTTCCTTGAAGGGGTGAAGCCAGGATACAAAAATGTGCGCTTTGACGCCGCCGGGGAAATCGAGGGCCGTCAGGGTGGTATCCGGAATCTGATGCTGCAGGTAGCTGCCGCCCGTGGCATAAACGGTTTCAGGCATCTCTCCCAGAAGCATCAATATTACAGAGATGTCATGTGGTGCAAAACTCCAGAGGATATTTTCCTCAGCCCTGATCCTGCCAATATTGAGACGGTTAGAATAAAGGTACTGTATTTTCCCTAACTCTCCAGACTCAATGAGTTCTTTGAGCTTGATCACCGCTGGGTGATAGTGAAGGATGTGGCCCACCATAAGAGTCAGTTGGTTCTGCTCTGCCAGTTCAACTAGTTGCTGACCATCTTCCTCGGTCAGTGCAAGCGGTTTTTCCACAAAAACGTGCTTCCCAGCAAGAAGGGTCTCGCGGACAAGAGTAAAATGGGTTTCAGCGGGAGTGGCAATGACAACGCCATGGATCTCTTCTCGTGTCAGGATATCACTCAGAGCCAGGCACGTTTCCACATCAGGGTACTCCCCTTTGAACTGGTCAAGGAGGACTTCGTTCTTGTCACAAATGACTTTCAAAGCCCCCAGTCCGTGAAAATTACGGACAAGGTTCTTGCCCCAGTAACCAGAACCGACAACAGCGACACAAGGGACTTCCGTAGCGTCTAAGCTAGTCATGTTTTATTCCTCGCTGAATAACTCTTCCTTGTCTAATCTGATGTGCCTCCCGCCACATGGCGCAGACACACCTCCGGCCCTTGAATTACACGTCATGATTCGGGTAATACACCTGGATTCCCGCCTTCGCGGGAATGACGAATGTAATAAATCCCCCGTCATGCCCGCGAAAGCGGGCATCCAGCAAACTGGCTCATAATAAACATACCCGAAGTTATTGAGAAGATACCATGATCCGTGATAACATATTAATTTAACTTAATATAAAATCGCGAAGCGATCTCATAGCTTGACTCTTACGGCCTGACCGATCCTGGCCTTAAAATAGGTGCGGGCATCTCCCTGGTTCAAAGAGATCTCAAGGAGATTGCGGCTTCCGAAGACGGCAACCGCAGAGCCGATCTTCACACTGTCATAAGACTTTGACACCCCTTGAATCTTAGATCTTCCCAGCCTGATCACCACTTCTCTTGATCTCGCACCATCTTTAAACCTTTCAAAGGTTGCCTCACTGATATTTGTAACAAGGTTTCCGAAATGATCAATCAATATCACAGCGCCAACCAGTTCATTTGTAGCAGAGACAAAAGGTGCGGGAACGTCGAGTCTGGTGATATCGGAAAGCGGAATCTCTTGTCCGAGGCATAGCATATCGATGCCCTTTGACAGGTGGGCTGCTGCGGGGGCAAATATATCACGGCCATGAAACGTGTCACTCACAGGCTTCAGAAAATACTTCTTGTTGGTTATCGAGCAGATTTTCTCCGCCCTTCCATCCTGCACAACCATGGTCAGGACCCCGTTGTCGGGTGCTACAAAGAAATGCCCTTCCTGTTGGAGGCAAAGGACCTTTCTGTTTCCACCAACACCGGGATCGACTACGATCACGTGAATGGAACCTTTTGGAGAACCTTTTGGAAAATACCTGAAGGACACATCTACTGTTAGGGCTGCCTGTCTGATATCGTGTCTGGTAATGTTGTGGGTAATATCAATGAGATCAACTCTGGGGTTTATAGAGAGAATGACCCCCTTCATAACCCCAACGTACTCATCCTCAAGGCCAAAATCGGTGAGCAGGGTTATAACAGGGATGTGCGAAGCCTGTAAATTCATTATACTGGGCCATAAATGGCGTTTCTTAAGACAGCCTTATGATTGACGATTGATGATTGAAGAAAACAAATCGACAATCGTTGGATTGGCAAGCCAAAATGTCGGTAGGCCTCTTGTGTGACCTTCCGTCCAGATGAGGTCCGAGTCAGGAATCCGATCTTCAACAAGTACGGCTCCACAACATCCACCAGGGTGTCAGACTCTTCTTGCAACGTGGCCGCAATGGCCTCGATGCCCACAGGCCCTCCCCTGTAAAAGTTGATAATGGCTTTCAAAAACTTCCTGTCCAGCACTGTCAGGCCCTTTTTATCCACCCCCTCAAGCTCCAAGGCCTCACAGACTGTGCCTTTGCGGATGATCCCGTCGCCTCTGACCTGGGCAAAGTCTCGCACCCGCTTCAAGAGCCGGTTCACGATCCGGGGGGTGCCCCGAGAGCGGCGCGCAATCTCGTAGGCGCCGTCCGTGTTGATTTCAACATTCAAAAGAGCCGCCGAACGCTTTGCAATCTGAATCAGATCCTCCTCAGAGTAAAAATCGAGGCTCCTAAATATGCCAAAACGTTCACGCAGGGGAGCTGAGAGCAACCCTGCACGGGTTGTCGCACCCACCAGGACAAATCGTGCCAGCCGGTATCGGTGACTTCTGGCGTGAACGCCCTTATCAAAGATAAAATCGACCGCAAAATCTTCCATGGCCGGATAGAGAAACTCCTCAACCACTCTCGAAAGCCGGTGGATCTCATCAATAAAGAGTATGTCCCCTTCTTCCAGATGGGTCAGAATGCCTAACAGATCCCCGCCCTTCTCCAGAGCAGGACCACTGCTGACTGTGATGTTAACACCCATCTCTTCAGCAATGATGTGGGCAAGAGTTGTCTTACCCAGACCAGGAGGGGCATGAAACAGGATGTGATCCAGTGGCTCTCTCCGCTTAAGTGCAGCCTCAATAGCAATACTGAGAGCCTCTACCACCTCGGCCTGACCGATATATTCCTTCAAGCTCTTAGGCCTGAGGCTTATGAATTCTGATGTTTCCTCGGCAGGATCAGCCTTCTCAGAAAGCAGGGCAACGGTACTCTCGCTGCCTGCTTTACCTTTTTGCGGATTCTCATTTCCCATGAGGTTCTTTGTTTTAGAATTCGTGTTTTTTCTGGTAGAAAATTTCTTGCTATATTCAATAATAAGTGAGCTAAAGTGCCTAAAGTGTCTAAAGTGAGCTAAAGTTAATGTGCACGCCTGCCGACTTCGCCAAAGTAGCCCTGGCTACGACGGCTGAATCGGCGTGGTCAGTCTTAAAAACAGGTTGCACCGGAGGCGCATTCCTCAACTTTAGGCACTTTAGTTCACTTTAGTTCACTTTAGGCACTTCTTTTTGGTTCCGGCTTGTCCGGATTAGGTCACTTCGCCGCGATAGACCTCTTCAAAGAGTTCTTCTGCAGTAGCAATACTGCTATTTCTTTTCAAGGCGGCAACTATCAGCTCTCTGGCTTCTTTCACCTTGTGGCCGAGTTGTCTTACGAGGACATCCTGCACTTGCGTCTTGAAATCCTCCAGCGGGGCAGCTCCGGCCGGCTTTTCAACCTCTCGGATTAAGGCAAACTTGGCCACTTTGCCTTCCAGGGTGGCCAGGATCTTCTGGGCCGTTCGGCTCCCGACCCCTTTCAATTGTCTTAGAAAACCCGCATCCCCGGACTCTATGGCCCTGGCAATCTCTCGAACCGGTACCGTAAGGGCCTGAACCGCCTTCATCGGTCCGATATCTTCCACTGATATGAAGTAACGGAAGAACTCCCGTTCCACCTCCAGGTTGAAACCTATGAGGGTTGGCCTAGGCTGACGCTCGGTCTGATGGTAGTGAATGTATAACGTAACCTCTTCACCAATCTTTTTGGAGTCAATGGACTCTCTGACAATTGTGGGCAGGAGTATTTCGTAACCAACCTGATTGGCCAGCAGTAAGATACGATCCTGTTCCTTTTTTAACAGCTTGCCTTCCAGATAGCCGATCATGATGTTATCGTGAATCGTAGGCGTTCACAGGTTCAAAGTTCACCGTTCAGGGTTACCTTTCTGTAGGCATTCACAGGTTCAGGGTTCACCGTTCACCGTTCACCGTTCACCGTTCACATTTTCGGTTAACCCTGAACCCTGAACCTCTGAACCTCTGAACCCGTGAACGGTTACCGTGAATCGTACCTGAACAGGCCCACCAGGGCAAAGGCTAGCGCATCCGAGGCATGAGACGGTGTAATAGCCGTCTGTCTATTTAAAAAATGGCTAACAGCTCTTTCCATCTGCGCCTTGGAGGCATTACCGTTTCCGGTTAGAATCCGTTTGGCTTCCCTTGCAGGAAGTTCTACGGCCGATACTCCACACTGAGCACCTGCAAGAAGAATAGCACCGCAAACTTTTCCGAGGGCAATACCCGTTTTGGGATATTGCTTCAGGGAAAAGATACCTTCAATGACCATCAGGTCGGGTTTTTCGGAATTCAGAACGGAACAAAGTTCAGAAAAGATGTGGTGAAGCCGGTTGGGCAAAGTCTCGGTCTTTGAGGTTCGGATTGTGCCGAAGGCATAGTCTCTAATCCGGGAGCCAGACCCCTGAACTATCCCAAAACCTGTATCAGCTAAGCCAGGATCTATCCCGATGACTTTAAGTGCTGGTTTCAAATGCAGGTTTCGGCCTTGTTGATCATTTCAATGTCTTCAACTTGTTCTTAGCGACATTAGCCTCATTGCAATCCGGGAACTTTCGAATCAATTCCTTCAAGATGAGTCGGGCATTGGCTTTGTCATCAAGATTAAGAAAAGCAAGCCCTTGTTTAAGCAGGGCACTGGGAGTCTTATTCCCCTTGGGGTAGTTTTCAATCACCTTTTGATATTCTAATATGGCCTTTTCGTACCACTTCTCGCGATAATAGATCTCCCCAAGCCAAAACTGCGCATTGTCAGCTTTCTTGGACTTCGGATATTGCTTCAAGAAGGCCCGAAACAGTTCTCGAGCATTCTCGTACTCACCCTTGTCGAAGAGTTGTTTGGCCCTCGCATAAAGCCCTTCAGGGGTTTCCTGATCCTCCAATTTTCCCCTTTTGCCCTGATCTCGGTCTGTATCCAAGGCGACAAGTTTCTCTGAAGGCTCCATCCCCAGATATTGTTCTACTCGAACAATCCGATCAAGATTGTTTTGGAGAGACTTTTCCAGGCTTTTCCAGCCCACCTCCAGCCTGGCCTGCTCCTCTATCCTTTTCCTGCCATCATATTGACCTTTTTCCAGACCTCCACGAAGCTGCCTCATTTCGTCTCTGAGGTCGTTTATGAGCGCATGCAGTTCGGCATGTCTACTGCGAGACGCCTGGTCAGACTTTAACTGATCCTCATGATAACGCTTCACTTCAGACCGAAGCGACGCCCTGTCTGCTCCGGCCTTCTGCTCCAAGGCTAAGACCTGATCATTGAGCAGTACAAGATCCTCTTGGAGGGCGCAACCGCCCAAGGAAATTAGCACGGTTGTCATAAGGACCACCCACGATGTCACAGTCTTTGCACGCATAGAACACAGGTAGGGACGGGTTTACCCCGCCCTGTGGCGGTCGGCATAAAGCCGACCCTACAGCTACAGCAACCGTTCGGGTTTATTGGGTTCGTTGTTAACCAAACAAACCCTGGCCCAGACCGGGTTTAACAGCTTAATACCTTATAACAAGCAGACGCGCCAGAGCGGGCCTGGTTTGCCAGCTTCATAGCCCCCAGCAACCACCAAGTGCCAAGGCAAGCAAGGGGATGGTCTGTTAGTCTATAACAAAGTGGGCCCGTCTGTTCTTGGCCCATGCTTCTTCATTGTGCCGTGGATCAAGAGGTTTCTCCTCGCCGTAACTGATTGTTGTCAGGCGTCCCCGCGCAATCCCCATATCCACGAGAAAACTCTTGGCACTCCGAGCACGTCGATCCCCAAGGGCCATATTGTACTCGTTGGTCCCGCGCTCGTCACAATGGCCTTCGACAACAACCGAAACGTCAGGGTGTGCCCTAAGCCATCTTGCCTTACGCCTGAGGATTTTCTTCGCCTCAGCAAGGAGCCTCGACCTATCGAACTCAAAGCGGATGTTTTCATTCAGGAATCTTTCCCGCTCAGCCATCTCTTCACGCTCCCTGCGCTCCCTGGCTTGTTCCCGTAGACGCTGCTCTTCCAAGGCCCTCTCTGCTGCCCGCGCCTCCTCTTCGGCCGCCAAACGCTTTGCCTCTGCTTCCTCTTCTACCGCAGGAGTCACCGCAGGCTCAGACACCACCGGTTTTTTGGCACAGGAAGCTGCAAACATGAGCCCCGGAATCACCAACAAAAGCGCTAAACCTCTCCAGAACCGATTTGTCATAATTCTACCTCCTCTGAAGCAAAAGTTAAACACTCCGATACTTGAAACCCGGACAAAAGTCAAGTGCTCAAATTCCGCAATGTTTCAACGACTTCAATCGCTGGTAAGCCGTGGTGACCAACTCGGGTTTGTCTGCTCACCCTCAAGGAGCAACAGACGACGCTGGTCCGTCCCGTTGGCATTCATCACATAGACCCTGGATGGCCCTTCCCTGGTGGAGCTAAAGGCAATAAGGGTCCCGTCCGGAGACCAGGTTGGCGATTCGTTGTTTCCGGCATCCCGGGTAAGTTGAATCGGGCTATTTGCGTGTATCCCAATCAAGTAAATATCAAGGTGACTGTTTTTCCATCCCACATAAGCTACGTGGTTGCCGCGAGGTGACCACTGGGGAGAGGTGTTGTAATTTCCTTCGTAGGTCAGCCTGCGGATATTGCCGTCTTCGATGTTCTTGATGAAGATTTGGGGAGATCCCGACCGGTTCGAAACAAAGGCAAACTCTCTACCATCGGGTGACCACGTTGGGGCAACATCGATGCCCCAATGGCGAGTCAGTTTTTTTGTAATCTTTCCGTTCCCGGTCAACAGATAGATCGCCGGGTTGCCTTCATAGGAAAGGGAGGCAGCCAGAGCAAACCTTCCGGGAACCCAGGCCGGTGTGATGCTTGATCCCTCAAGACTTACCACTGTGCCCCGTTTCTCCTTAATATGTCTGACAAAAAGCTCTGGTTTTCCATGCCTGTAATCCGTGTAGGCCAACCACTTTCCATCTGAGGACCAGGCGGGAAACAGGGTAATCGTTCCGGTGTTCGTAAACCGTCTTGGGTTGTATCCGTCAAAACCTGCAATATAGATCTCCTTGGTTCCTGTTGTTGTTGACAAAAATGCAATCTGGGTACTGAAAATACCGCGGTGGCCCGTCAAACGAAGGATGACCTCATCGCAGAAGCGATAGATTATGCGCCTATGATCCTTAAGTCGTCCCGTATACCGCCTGCCCACGATCAGGCGACCGCTAAAGGTGTCAAAGAGCCGAAGTTCGACCTCAAGCACGTCCCCCTTACACTGGAATCCGCCCTTGATCAGGAGTTCGGCACCGACGTCGGTCCAGTTTTTGAAATTGATGGTATGCTGCATGAAACCCGCTCTTTGAGGATTCTCAAGAAAACTTTCACGGTCGAGTATCTTAAAGAAACCCGTAAACTCTACTGTTTCTGCCAGGAGACCAGAAAGCATCCTGCCAAGCTTGGCGTGGCTCTGCCCTGCGCTCATGCCCTTGAAAATCGGGATCGCGGTTGGGATTTTCCTCAGATACGGAGCGTTAATATCGATGTAGACACGCCCATGGCAAGGTCTGTTCGAACAGGCCACCAGTGTGACAAAGAGCACAAAAATTGTGGCTAGATGTGATTTTTTCAATTTTCTACAACTTATTGAAATCACAACAGCTAACCCGGACAAGCCGGAATTCAGGAATTGCGAATTGAGGAATTCCTTAATCCCTAAATTCCCTAATCATTACTCATCGTTCGCTTAATAAATTCGTACTTAGATTAATTCTTATATGGACCTAAATCTTTATCCCGTTTTGGTTTCATTTCAGGTTTCAGGTGTCAGGGCACATGTAGGTTTCAGGTGTCAGTGTTCAGGTGTCAGGAAAGAGAAACGCAAAACCTGACACCTGACACCTGAAACCTGAAACCTGAGGAATATATATATCTTTTTATAGATTCTCAAAATTAACAAAAGTCTATCCCTATTAAGCGAATCATAAGACATTATCAGAATCTTCTTTGTAATTCAGAAAGGTTGAATCTAAAGCCAACATCATAAAAGGGACCAAAATATCCTTCAGGCAATGGAGGTAACGGGTCAGATTTTTTCACAGCCTTAAACACCGAATCATCAAAATAGCTGTTACCCGACCTTTTTTCAAACCAGATATCCCGTATCTCACCTTTCCTCATGATCTTCACAATGATGGTGGCTTCTAAATTGGTGCGACCTCGAACCATCTCCTCGGAAAAGGCCCAGTTTTTCTGTATCCGGTGCCAGATTTCAGCGTTGTAGATATCCAGAAGCTCCACTGTTTTCCTACTCACCCCACTTCTGGCCATGCCGCCCCTTATAACAACCCCTCCGTGACTTTCAACTTCCTCTTTCAACTTATCAATGGCCTGAAGCACGGGACGAGGCCTTGATTCAGGGGCCTCCTTCTCGATTCTTGCAATTGCACTCCTGATAACCCTGGACGCATTGTAGGTCTTTTGCTTGAGCGATCTTTTAACTTGTAACGGTCTTGGGGCCAGGGATACTCGTTTGTCAGTAACCTCCTCAGGTCTTGTCTCCACAGCCTGCACCGGCTTTTCCTTTGGTTTCACCGATTCCAACTCCTTTGCTGGCTCTGGAGGCTTCGGTTGTTCAGCCGGCTTCACAGGTTCAACAGGTGCTCTTTTCACCTCAGCCTGAGCGGAGACGGATACCTGATCGGAGGCTGCTTGTGGCTGGGATTCGACCTGGGGGAGGCTTACCAGGTCCACCTCTACCGCAAAAGGTATGTACGGTTTGGCAGATCGCAACTCTGGCAGGAAGAGAACACCGGAGAAAAAAAGGATATGGCACACAATCGAAAGGACGACCATACCAATCCATGCCCGGTCTGTGTAATCGCCCTGGTTCAAGACTTCCGGATGGGCAACCATGTACCTTGTTACTCGGTCTCCTTCAGGGGCTCGGTGACCATCCCCAGCTTTTCCACACCAGCGTTCTTCACTTCTGATATGACGCGGACGACGACCCCGTAGGGTACGGTCTTGTCAGCGCGGAGGTAGACCTTTTGATCAGGACGGCCTTCACAGATCTTTTTCAGTTTGGCCTGCAGGGCCTCCATAGCTACCTTATAATCATTGATAAAGATCTGCTGACTGCGGTCCACGGTGATGATCAGATGGTCCTTTTCTGCTGGAAGGGCTTTGGATGTAGTCTGAGGCAGCGATACAGATACCCCTTGCATCATCATAGGGGCCGTAACCATAAAAATGATGAGCAGGACCAACATCACATCTACCAGGGGCGTTACGTTTATATCAGACATGAAATGGCTGTTGCTTCCTTGCATAGCCGCGCCTATTTCCCCTTTGGTCTAATCTAAAGTGATCGGTTCAGGGTTCAAGGTTCAGGGTTCAGGGTTCAAAGGTTATAATATACTGACATCTATCACTTTACAGTTCACGGTTCACGGTTCACGGTTCACGGTTTTAACCTCTGAACGTTGAACCGCTGAACTTTCTTACAAGGGTTCACGGTTCCAGGTTCACGGTTCAAAGGTTATAATCTATTGACATCCCTTATCAGAAGTCATGCCTCTGATCTCTGATCTCTGATCTCTGATCTCTGACCCCTGATCTCTGATCTCTGACAGGGCTCTTCAACCAGGAACCGTGAACGTTGAACCGCTCAACCTATGGTCTTTTGTCTAATTAGGTCTCGTTCTATCAGGTTCAGGAAATCGGCAGAGAAAATGTGCATCTCTGATTCCAGAACACGAACCTTGTTTGTAAAATAATTATAAGCCACAACAGCCGGTATTGCAGCAGCCAATCCGGCAGCCGTGGCAATGAGCGCTTCTGAAATGCCCGGGGCCACCACAGCCAAACTGGCAGAACCTCTCAGGCCAATTCCGCGAAAGGCGTTCATGATCCCCCACACAGTACCAAAAAGGCCTATAAAAGGTGTTGTATTTCCAGTAGTTGCCAAGAAAGAAAGAGCCTTGCCCAGTCCGGTCAGTTCCATGTTAACAGCTCGCCGAAGCGCCCGCTTGATGTTGTCAACCGCAACCATCTTTTGGCTCAGCGATGCTTCGTCCGTAACGTCATCACCCCCGGGGGCGGAGGATGATTGTGATTTGTTCACCTTTTTGAGCTCAATAAAAGCCACACGAAAGACTCTGGCGATGGGACTGTACCGGAGACGCTTTGAGGCCGCAAAGGCCTCAGAAAGACCAGGGCTATTCCAAAAAAGATCAAGAAAATTGGCTGATTCTTTGCGTGCCCTCCTAATAGTCCGATATTTGGCGAAAATGATGGCCCAGGAGGTTATAGAAAAGAACAACAGAAGCAGCAGGACAAAACGAACCATGGGTCCTGCCTGGAAAATCATCTGAACGATGTCATTGCTGGTTGGAACTGGCATATTACCCCTTACATAGGATTTTGGATTGCGGATTTAAAAACGCTCAATACTTGATTCCTGAATTTCCCAATCCCTGTTTTTCCTTTGAAATATGCAATTTCGGGTGGAAGTTATATGACGTTCATTGGGGTGTCAAGTCATTTTCCGGTTGCCTTCGTGGCCGGGATTGTATAGATTGTATCCTAAAATGATCGGTTCAGGGTTCAGGGTTCAGGGTTGACAACCTTTGAACCTATGAACTTTGAACGGTGAACTTTCTTACAAGGGTTCACGGTTCCAGGTTCACGGTTCACGGTTCACGGTTCAAAGGTTATAATCTATTGACATCCCTTATCAGAAGTCATGCCTCTGCTCTCTGACGTCTGCTCTCTGACCTCTGATCTCTGACAGGGCTCTTCAACCGGGAACCGTGAACGTTGAACCGCTAAACCTAGGTGTATGTATAGTGGACATCATGAAAGCCATAGCAAATCTGCTTTTTGAGGCCAGGATTCTAAAAGACATCCCCAGATCCGGGTTTCACTTCTTGGGATCGGGTGACGAATCAGTGGCTGAGCATAGCTTCGTTGCAACGTTTATCGGCTATGTTATCTCACAGATCGCCCCTGACGCGGACGCTCTTAAACTTCTTCAGATGTGCCTGATACACGATCTCACCGAGGCCAGAACCGGGGATCTTAACTATGTTCAAAAGAAGTACCTTGCGGTGGACGAATCCCGGGCTATTGCAGACTTTACTAAGGATCTTCCTTTTGGCAAGGCTGTGGCCGATCTCATAGAAGAGTTTAATGCGGCAGAGACCCTGGAAGCCCAGCTTGCCCACGACGCAGACCAGCTCGCACTAGTCCTGGAACTGAAAGCCTTGCATGATACAGGAAACAATGGCCCCAAGGCGTGGCTTCCGCATGTGGTGGGCCGGCTGCGAACCAGCGTCGGTCAATCCCTGGCAAAGCAAATCCTGGATACCGCTTCAGATGAGTGGTGGTTTGATGATGAAATTTGAATCTATCATTGGCCAGGAACGCCCCATCCGGTTCTTGGCCCAAATGCTTCAAAAAAGGAGCATTCCCCACGCCATGTTGTTTACAGGGATCGATGGGGTTGGCAAGCAAACAACGGCCAATGCCTTGGGCATGGCTCTCAACTGCTTGAGCCCTGTGGGGGTATCGGCCTGCGGAGAGTGTCACTCGTGTCACAAGGTCATTTCCGGGGCCCATGCGGACATGATTACCATAAAGCCTGAGGGTACCTTTATCAAGATCGACCAGGTCAGGGCTCTGTCCAGGCAACTGAGATTTGCACCCCTTGAGGGAAACTGGCGTATCGTGATCATCAATGACGCACAGGCCATGAACCTTGAAGCATCGAATGCTATTCTCAAGATCCTGGAGGAACCGCCCAAGGGCACGGTCACAATCCTCACGGCAAGCCAGACAACAGACCTGCTGCCCACCATTGTCTCCAGGTGCCAGCAAATCGCCTTCAGGCCGATTCCGTATGAAAAGGTTACTGAGGTGCTTGTGGAACTACAGGGGCTTGACAAACAAACGGCAACAACACTTGCTGTATCGACCAAAGGAAGCCTGGGAAAGGCACTGTCGGTAGATGAAGAAAAGTGGACCATTTGGCGCACTGGTCTCGTTGAGCAAATTGCGTCCCTTTCCATAAAATCGATTCAGCCTGTTTTTGCCTTCGCCGATGCCTTAGCCCGTGATAAAGATAGATTGGCCGATGCTCTGGACATGATCATGACATGGGTCAGGGATGTTCTCATGTGTAAGGTCTCTCCTGAAAGGATCATTAATAAGGACTTTATGACCAAGATCGAGTATGCATCACAAGGGCCGTCGGTCAACGAGCTCCTGGAAAAGGTGGGGGCCGTGCATGCGGCACAAACCGCCATTTCACAAAACTCAAATCCTCGGCTGGCCTTAGAGGTGATGATGATGCGTATATTGAAGTGAGCTAAAGTGCCTAAAGTGAGCTAAAGTGAGCTAAAGTTATAAAATCGCTGTGCGATTTTATATAACGCGGCTACGCCGCTTAGAAAAGGAAATTTCTATACTATGAACCACGGGCGTTGGCCCAATTGGAATACAGGAATACTGGAATGATGAGATCAAGCGAAGTGAGCTAAAGTTAAGGGCTTGAAAAAACTTTTTGTAAGGGTTGGTTTTGTTACTTTAACTTTAGGCACTTTAGTTCACTTTAGTTCACTTCAGGCACTTTTTATTTGGAGACGTTATGGGTAAAATCGTCGGCGTAAGCATCAGGCCAGGAGACAAGATCTGCAATTTTGATGCTGGCCTCTTTGTACTTTCCTGTGGCAGTCATGTAATTGTGGAAGCCGAGCACGGGTTGGAGTTTGGCACGGTGGTCACACCTCCCAGGCCTGCTGGAGAGGAGGAGTCCGAGATTCGTCTAAGGAAGGTCTATCGCTTAGCAAACGATGAGGATATCGCCCAGTACAGGAAAAATGTTGAGTTAGAGAAGTCAGCCCATACATATTGTCTGAAATGTATCAATGAATTAGGGCTTGAAATGAACCTCGTGTCTGTGCGAAGTCTGTTCGAGGGAACCAAGCTGACTTTCTATTTCACGGCCGATGCGCGTGTCGACTTTCGAGAGTTGGTCAAGATGCTGGTTAAGGCCTACCGGGTGCGTATTGAACTGCGCCAGATCGGAGTGCGCAATCGAGCCAAGATGTGCGGCGGTATCGGAAGATGCGGCCACGTACTGTGCTGTTCTGCCTTTATGAATGACTTTGAACCAGTATCAATCCGAATGGCCAAAGAGCAGGGCATGTTGCTGAATCCCACCAAGATTTCAGGCTTGTGTGGACGACTTATGTGCTGTTTGGCATTCGAATATGACACCTACTGCCACCTCAAAAGTGAATTCCCCGATTCCGGAAAGTACGTCCGGACTAAAATGGGGTACGGAAGGGTTGTCAGACGAAACATATTGAAAGAACTGATCACCATCAAGACTGACGAGGGACATGAGCTTGATGTGGGATTAGACAAGATTATCGAGGAGAGAAACGTGTGAAACCATTCTACATTACAACCCCCATCTATTACGTGAATGCCCGGCCGCACCTGGGTCATGCTTACTCCACGGTTGTGGCCGATGTCCTGAATCGATTCCACCGGATGTGCGGCCAGGAGACCTACTTTCTGACAGGAACCGATGAACATGGTGACAAGGTGGTCCGGGCGGCCAGGGAGGAGGGCTTGAGTCCACTTGTCTATGTGGACCAGATCACCGAGCTTTTCAAAACCCTGTGGCCTGAACTCGACATAGAGTATGACTATTTCATACGCACAACAGCCCCTGCCCACGCCAGGGTAGTCAAGGAAGTCCTGCAGAAGATCTATGATGCAGGAGATATCTACTTCAGCGAATACGAAGGCGCATACTGTTTTGGGTGTGAACGTTTTTATACAGAACGCGAACTGGTGGATGGCAGATGCCCGGACCACAAAACGATTCCTGAAGTTATCAAGGAATCGAATTATTTTTTCAGGATGAGCCGATACCAGGACTGGCTTATGGAGCACATCGAGACACACCCGGATTTCATTCGGCCAGAGCGTTATCGGAACGAGGTGCTCGCCTTTTTGCGCGAACCCTTAGCGGATCTGTGTATATCCCGTCCCAAAACAAGGCTCCAGTGGGGTATCACGCTTCCCTTTGATAACCAATTTGTCACCTATGTCTGGTTCGACGCCCTTCTGAACTATATTTCTGCGCTGGGATACCCGGACGGTAAGCCATTTAAGAAATTCTGGCCGACTGTCCAGCACCTCATAGCCAAGGATATCCTCAAACCACACGGGATATACTGGCCAATCATGTTAAAAGCCGCAGGTATCCCATTATACCGTCACCTGAATGTCCATGGCTACTGGAATGTGGACGAAGCCAAGATGTCAAAAAGCCTTGGCAATGTGGTGGACCCGCTCGTGTTAAAAAAAGCGTATGGCTCAGACGCATTTCGCTACTTTTTGATGCGTGAGATGGTCTTTGGCCTTGATTCGAATTTCAACGAAGAGGCATTCGTCCAGCGCTTCAATTCGGACCTGGCAAATGATCTCGGAAACCTCTTTAGCCGAAGTTTGACCATGGTTCACAAATACTTTAAAGGGATCGTACCACAGGGGGAAGCCGGCACAGAGAGCGATCTCGATTTTGGCTTGAGAGCCAATGCTGAAAAGGCAATTCAAGATTACCAGAAGGCTGTGGAAGACCTTGCCTTCCACAAGGCCCTGATGGCTATTTGGGAATTCATAAACAATATTAACAAATACATAGACGTGACTGCCCCCTGGGAACTCGCCAAGAGAGAGTCCCAGCACAAACAGCTTCAGACAGTACTTTACAATGTCCTGGAAGGTCTCCGCGTCATTGCAGGACTCATCTATCCCATTATGCCGCGGGCTGCACGGGTTATGCAAAAACACCTCGGGTTGCCATCAGCAGATTCGCTTCAGACATTGGAGGATCTGAAGGTTTGGGGAAAGACACAACCTGGAACGAAACTTCCAAAAACGATTACCCTGTTTCCGAGGGTCGAACAGGTTAAACTCGGACCGAAGGCCATGGAAGCCCTTTCATTAAAGGAAGTATCGACTTTGGCGAAGCCGGAGATCTCTGAAAAAATGTTTCAGAAAATCGATCTTCGGGTGGCCACTGTGCTCCATGCTGAGCCTGTGCCAAGGTCCAAGAAGCTATTGAAATTGAAGGTCGATGTCGGCGAAGAACGCACCATTGTGGCCGGCATTGCGGACAGTTACCAGCCACAAGAGCTCATAGGAAAGCATGTGGTCATCGTGGTCAATCTCAAACCAGCCAAGCTTATGGGTATCTTGTCGCAAGGCATGGTCTTGACGGCTTCCGACAAGGCTATATGTAGATTGGTCACGGTGGACGGCCCTTCTGAGCCGGGGACGCCGCTTACCTAGTGCCTGAACGAAAAGTCGTATTCAGGCAAAATCCGAATATCGAAATCCGAATACCGAAACAAATTCGAATACCGAATGACAAAATGACCAAAGCTAATACTAATACACGTAAAATTCGATGTTTTTGTCATTGGAACATTTTTATTTCTGTCATTGTTTCGGATTTCGTGCTTCGGATTTCGAATTTTTGACCAAAAAAACAGAGGTTTTCGGTCAAGCACTACCTAATCTGCCTCCGAAAAATCCCTCCGTCAGTCGTTATTCGTTACTCGGTAGGCGTTCACAGGTTCAGAGTTCACCCTGTTAACTTTGGCGCAAGGTTGCGCCTCACGGCTTGAAAACATTACACCTCGTGTCCCGAAGGGAACCCTGTTTAACGGGGTGAACCGTTCAGGGTTACCTTGTGTTATGCCTGAAAAGAGGAGGAAAAGATGCTTTGTAAAACCGAACAAGATGTCTTGAACATCGTCAAAGACACGGAGGCTAGCTTCATCCAGTTCTGGTTTACGGATGTTTTGGGGATGTTGAAAAGTTTTGCCGTCACGCCCTCCGAACTGGAGGAGGGGGTAACCGAGGGGATGGGTTTTGATGGCTCTTCCATTGAAGGATTTGCCCGGATTGAGGAAAGCGACATGATCGCCAGGCCCGATCCAACCACGTTTCAGTTCTTGCCGTGGAGGCCCGGAGACAGGCCTGTGGCCAGGATGTTTTGTGACATCCTCCAGCCTGACGGCACCCCTTATGAGGGTGATCCCAGGTACGTGTTTAAGCGGGTCTTGAAGAAGGCGTCAGACAAAGGATATACGTTTTACATAGGGCCCGAGTTTGAGTATTTCTACTTCGAAAGTAACAATGTCCCCAAGATCATTGATAAAGGGGGCTATTTTGACGCCCGGCCTTTAGACATGGGGAGCGATTTGAGAAGGGATACTATCTTTGCTCTTCAGGATATGGGGATTCAAGTAGAATACAGCCACCACGAAGTTGCTCCCAGCCAGCATGAGATTGATGTGCGTTATGACGAAGGTTTGAAAATGGCCGACAAAACCATGACCCTGAGGATCGTGGTCAAGGAAATTGCCAGGCAGCAAGGGTTCTACGCCAGCTTCATGCCCAAGCCCATCTTTGGTGAAAACGGCAGCGGCATGCACACCCACCAGTCCCTTTTCAAGGGGAAGGACAATGCGTTTTTCGATACCAACGATCACTACCATCTTTCTGCTGTCGGAAAGAACTACATTGCAGGGATCATGCGGCATGCACGGGAGATTACCGCTATCACCAGCCAATGGGTCAATTCCTATAAGCGTTTGGTTCCTGGCTACGAGGCGCCGGTCTATGTCTCATGGGCGAGGCGCAACCGTTCCACCCTTGTGAGGGTTCCCATGTACAAGCCTGGCAAAGAAAAGGCCACGCGAATTGAATTCCGCTCTCCAGACCCGGCCTGTAATCCCTACCTGGCCTTTGCGGTGATGCTGGCCGCAGGACTGAAGGGGATCGAGGAGGACTATCCTTTGCCGGATCCTATAGAGGAGGACATCTATGAACTCAGTCCTGAAAAGCGCAAAAAATTAGACATAGAAGAACTCCCGGGGAATCTGTATGAAGCGATACATGACGTGGAAAAGAGCGAGTTGGTCCGCGAGACCCTGGGGGATCACATCTTTAACAAGTTCATCGAAAACAAAAAGATCGAGTGGGATTGCTACCGCACCCATGTGAGCCAGTATGAGATTGAAAAGTACCTTCCGATTATGTAGAAATTTCCTTAAGTTTCAGGTTTCAGGTTTCAGTGTCAGAAACCAGGTGTCAGGTGTCAGGTGTCAGGTTTTGCGTTTCTCTTTCCTGACACCTGAATACCAAGCGTGATACGTCGTCAAGTTTAACAACAACATTTGACATCAAAGCAAGGAAATAGCTCGGGCGTGAAACCCTATTTGGATGTGGAGGACCTTGATGTTTATAAAAAGTTGTGCCGGTTGCACATTGAAGTCTGTGATTTGGCACACAAGTGGCCCCAAGAGGAGAAGTACGAGTTGGGAAGCCAGGCAAGGCGTTCTTCAAACAGTGCACCCGCCCAACTCGCCGAGAAAAATGATGACCGGCATATCCGTAACAAGATCGAAGGTGTGAATCGTAGCAGAGGAGAAGCAGGTGAGACAATTCATCACCTGTTCATGGCAAAACTCAAAGGATACATTACAGAAAAGTCGTATCTTGAATTTAGGGGCCGCTACAAAGAATGCATTCGCATGCTGAATGGATTGGAGAAAACATTGGAGCGGAAAGTTCCGGAGCGAGAGCGGCGCTGGCAGGTAGCCGAGGAATCGGCAGAGTATGGCGTAAATGATGAACCCCTCCCTCAAGGCTGGCCCATACCCGAGGATTGAGGTGTCAGGTTTACGCTCCGCGGGCGTGTTTAAGGTCTTGTGCGATTTTTCCCTGACACCTGAACACTGACACCTGAAACCTGCATGTGCCCTGAAACCTGAAACCTGAAACCTGAAACCAAAACGGGATAAAGATTTAGGTCCATATAAGAATTAATCTAAGTACGAATTTATTAAGCAAACGATGAGATATGAAAATCGCTTTGGCTCAAATTAATCCCACCATCGGGGATTTCCAACAGAACACGCAAAAGATGATGGGTTTCATCGAGAAGGCAAAGGGCCTTTCTTGTGATCTCATCGTTTTTTCGGAGCTGGTTATCTCAGGATATCCGCCACAGGATCTTCTGGAAAGGCAAGACTTTTTGGCTGCGAACTTTGACAATTTCCACAAAATGGTTGAGTCCGGCAAAGGAATCGGCGTTGTCTGTGGATTTGCAGACAAGAACCCAGGACAACAGGGCAACCCACTCTATAACTCAGCTGTCCTTTTTGAAGAAGGCAAGTTGCTTCATCAGGTCCACAAGAGACTCCTTCCCGCCTGTGATGTCTTTGACGAAACCAGATATTTTGAACCAGGCACCGAATGTTCGCCTTTTTTCTATAAGGACTCCAAGATAGGACTGACCATCTGCGAGGACATTTGGGATGACAAAGACTTCTTTTCAAAGAGGCATGATCCTGTTGACCCGATGGCGCGTATGATCAAACAAGGGGCCGATCTCATCATAAATATATCGGCCTCTCCCTACTTTGCTGGCAAAAGAGAATTGAAGTTGGACGTGCTTGGCAATATTGCCAAAAAATACAAAGTCCCTCTCCTTTATGTCAATCAGGTGGGGGGCAATGACACCGTGCTTTTCGACGGTATGAGCATGGCCTTTGATTCAACGGGCGAGATGGCGGCCCGGGCCACCGACTTTGAAGAGGACATGGTTGTCTTTGACACAGAGAACGAAAAAGGTCAGCTCCATCCCGTGACGCAAACCAGCACCGATTCCATGCTCAAGGCCCTAATTACGGGCACTCGTGACTATGCCCATAAGTGTGGTTTCAAGAAGGCCTTAGTGGGAATTAGTGGGGGCATAGACTCCGCACTCACAGCCTGTATTGCAGTAAAGGCCCTTGGCAAGGAAAACGTACTGGGTGTTTTTATGCCCTCCCAGTATACGTCTCAGCAAAGCCATGAAGATGCAGAAAACCTGGCCAGGAACCTTCAAATAGAGTTGGTTCATATCCCTATTGGACCTGTCTTTGATAGATTCCTGCAAACCCTTTCGCCTGTCTTCGGAGAACCTTCGTATGATGTGACAGAACAAAATATTCAGGCACGTATCCGGGCAACTCTGCTGATGGCCCTTTCGAACAAATTTGGCCACCTGGTCCTATCCACCGGGAACAAGTCAGAGCTGGCGGCAGGCTATTGCACGCTGTACGGTGATTTGAGCGGGGGCCTTGCAGTGATCTCTGATGTGCCCAAGACTGTGGTTTACGAACTTGCTCACTTAGTGAACAAAGAGGAAAGTGTGATACCGGCCAGCATCATTCAACGGGCACCGTCTGCCGAACTCAAGCCTGATCAGTTGGACCAGGATGACCTCCCTCCTTATGAAATCCTGGATGGCATATTAAAGGCATATGTCGAAGAAAACAAAGGGCCGGATGAAATCACTGCCATGGGCTTTGACCCATCAACAGTCAGAGAGATTATTTTCAGGGTTGATCGCAATGAATACAAGCGATATCAGGCCCCCCCATGTCTGAAGGTCACCAGCAGGTCTTTTGGCTACGGAAGAAAATATCCCATGGCCTGGAAGTGGCAGGACCTATGGGAGGACAAACCGAGGCAGACCTGACGGCTTCGTAAAAAGTCCATCTGCGACGTTGTGCTTCATCTTTCGTCACGGAATACGGACCGATCTACGGGCATTCTCACAGTAAACGTTGTCCCTTCACCCTTACTCGATTCCACCTGGATGTCACCTGAATAGGCCTCCACCATAGTTTTTACGCTTGCCAGCCCGAGACCTGTCCCCTTACCAATCGGCTTGGTGGTAAAGTCCGGGGAGAATATTCTGGCGAGGTCTTCCTCTGCAATCCCCTCACCCGTATCGGATATTCTTATGGCCACTGTCTTGTCCTCCAAGCGGGTCTCCACAGTCAGCCGTTTTTCAGGAGAATTCTCCATTGCATCAATCGCATTCTTTACAAGGTTATCTATAAGTTGTTTGATCTGAATCGGATTTCCTGAAATCTGCGGGAGGTTATCTGAAAGGTCAACATGCTTTTCTACCTTGTATTTATAGACAGGGTCCAGCTTGAAGAAACCGAGTTCTCTTTTAAGAATCTCGTTTATGTCAATCTGTTCGGTCCTGTGGAGGTCCTTTTTCCTCGCGTGAATCAGGATGCCCGCAATTATCTTTTTTAAATCAAGGGCACCCATTTTGGCAATTTGAAGGCATTTTCGCAAGTTTTTCAAGTCTGGATTATCATCGGACATCATCAGATCGGCTATGTCCAACCCACCATGGATGCCCTGAAGAGGGTTATTGAGGTTATGAACGATTTGTGAGGCGTACTTGCCGATCTCCGCCTCTCTCTCAATAGCCAGGAGCTGCCTGGTTCTTTCTTCCACCCTCTTTTCCAACAACCGGTTATGTTCCTCCAGTTCTTTAAGCAGGTCCCTTCTTTCCTGTTGCAGGCTGAATAGGTCAATCGCCTGTCTCACAATTAGCTCCAGTTCCATGTCATCCCATGGCTTGAGAATGTAACGGTATACGTTCCCCCTGTTAATGGCATCAAGAATGGAATCGCTATCATGGAGACCTGACAATACCAGGCGAATTGTCTCTGGATACTTTTGCTCAACTTCCTTGAGCAATGCCAGTCCATCCATGTCCGGCATGCCCAGATCAGTAATAATGACATGAATGCTCTCGCTCTCCAGAAAATGGAATGCCTCTTTCCCGCTTCGGGCAAAAAGTGACTGATACGCCTCACTTCTCAGAAGCCTCCTGAGGGAGTTCAAGATATCTGGCTCGTCATCTACAACGAGTACGGTTAGCGTTTCCATAATTTTGGCTCCTTCACCCACTTCGTTCGCTGTCATTGGTCATTTGTGTTTAGTTGAGTCGTTGAGTCGTTGAGTCGTTGAGTTGTCAGATCATTCAACTCTGTTCAACCACTCAACCACTCAACCATTCGACTACTCAACTAATGACCAATGACAACCTTTTCCCCGCAGTAAGGACAGGTCTCCCAGGTCCCGGTCAAAAATTTGCCGCAACCAGCACAGCACGGGATAATCGCACCACCGCAAAACGGACAAAATTGAAAACGTTCTTCAAGGCGAACGCCACATTGCGGGCATGCGATTTCCAGGGTATTTTGTGGCCCAAGAATCCTCAGGACCTCCTCACAGGTCGTGATCCCTTTTCTTACCTTATCAATGGCGTCTTCCAGGAGTGTGCTCATACCAGACCACTGTGCCGCCCTGAGAAGTTCTATCTGACCGGCATCCCTGTAAATCATCTTCTTGAGTCCCTCATCCACCTGGAACACCTCAAAAATCCCTATTCTTCCCGTATATCCGGTCTGGTTACAGTGCTGACACCCGGCCCCTTTTTGCGGCGTAATATCAAGGGTTTTCTTGTCGAGTCTTAAGGCATGCAACACCTCTTGAGGAGGATCATCGTCTACCTTGCAGTGCGGGCAGATGCGCCTCACGAGCCGTTGGGCAATAATACCGGTAAGGGCTTCGTTGATCACATAAGGTTTGATCCCAAGATCCCGCAGCCGTGTAATAGAGGCTATGGCGCTGTTGGTGTGCAGGGTACTCAGGACCAGGTGGCCTGTCATGGCCGCGTGAAGAGCCACTTCCGCGGTTTCAAAGTCCCGTATCTCGCCTAACATAATCACATCAGGGTCCTGCCGTAAGAGAGCCCGCAGGATATCGGGAAAGCGAAGACCAATCTTTTCCCGGACAAGTACCTGCTCGGCCATGCTCATGTAATACTCCACCGGATCTTCAATCGTGGTAAAATTCTTGATAGTCGTGGCCACATGCCGCAAGAGTGAATACAGGGTAGTGGTCTTGCCGCTGCCGGTGGGCCCTGTACTGAGGATAACCCCCTGAGGCTGTGAAACCAATCGCACAAGTTTCACCAGATCACTATCCGAAACACCAAGCTCTCCAATATCCCTAATGGCTGCATTTTTATCCAGTATCCTCAGCACCACCTTTTCGCCGGTAATCGTGGGAAGTGTGGAGATGCGCATGTCTACCATCCTTGAGGAGGTCTTTACGGTCACGCGGCCATCCTGGGGTCTGCGCCGTTCCGCTATGTCCAGCTCGCATATGACCTTGATCCTGGAAACAATGGAGGCATGCATTGCAAGCGGGATGTTGATTTTATCGTGAAGGAGTCCGTCTATGCGAAAACGCACCATCACATTCTTGGTCTTGGGCTCAATGTGGACATCGGATGCATTGTGGCGCAGGGCTTCGGAGACAATAGCATTGACGATCCGAACCGCGGGCGGTTGATCTTTGGCGCGTAGCAACTCATCAACATCTGTTTCTTCATCCTCTTCGTCTAAGATGATCTCTATGGTATCATACGGGTCGGACATATCGATTTCGGATATGACCTCCTCAACGATATTGGCCTCCCCGAAAAGCTCCTGTAGCTTATCGGTGATCTCTTTCTCCGTGCACAGAACAGGTTGGATCGGGGCTCCGGCAATAAACTTCAGGTCATCCGTCTTCATATAATCAGTGGGATCGGCCATGGCTACGATCAACCGGCCATCCGCACGCTTGAGGGGTACGAGTAAATTTTTCTCACAGATTTCTTTGGGGATGAGTAATGCCAGCTCCTTTGGCACCGTAAACTCATTTGGATAGACCCGGTTGATTCCTGTCTCTGATTGAATCGTTTTCATGATGGTTGCTTCATCCACGATCCCCATGTCTATCAGGATTCTTGGCAAAATCTTATTTGTTTTCGCCTGCACCGCTATGGCCTTATCCAGATCCTCCTTTTGGATAAGTTTTTTTCGCAGCAGCATGCGCCCAAGTTGGCTCCGGTTGACGTTTACAAAGCGGCTCAGTTGCTTGATCTTTTTCTTCTGAGCCTCCCGTTGCTCTTTTAATGCCTTATTTTCCTGGATTAAATCATACTTCTCTAATGCGAGACTGACGGTAAGACGGAGGTCATCGTCGTTCCAGGGTTTGGTGATAAATTTGTATACAGCCCCTTCATTTACCGCCCCCATGATTGCGTTCACGTCGGCATGTCCGGTGAGCATGATCCGTATGGTCTGGGGATACAGTTCCTTGATGTTTCGCAGCAGGTCTGCCCCGGTCATGCCGGGCATGCGGTGATCGGAGATCACGATGTGGACCGGTTCCTTTTCGAGAAGCTTCAGGGCCTCGTCGCCAGAACTTGCGGTCAATATGGTATAGTTTTCTTGCCTGAAAATGCGCCGCATGGCCTTTAGCACATTGTCTTCATCATCGACGAACAGGATCTTATAAGTGGTCTTGCCCGCCTCGACCCCCTCATGCACGTTCGGTTGTTCGGGATCCTTTTCCTTCCCAATGAAAAGAGACGCTAATCTGGACATGTTGCTCCTTTGTCATTCGTCACTTGTAGCGTGCCCCCTCCGCGGGGCACATATTGTGGGCCTCCGGCTTGTAGAGCCTACGCCTCGGAGAGGGACAAAGCCCCCACGCTACGAATGGACACCCGATAATGCGTAGCGTGCCCCCTCCGCGGGGCACCATGTTGCGTACCACATATTGTGGGGGACAGAGCCCCCACGCTACGGGCTGTTGGTGTGTGTTTTTCACAAATGACCAATGACCAATGACTAATGACTAATGACCATCAACAGGTATCCGTATCGTAAAAGTAGTCCCCTTCCCCACCTCACTCTTCACATCAATAGTCCCCTTGTGTTTCTTAATAATGTTATACGCAACGTTGAGGCCCAAACCTGTCCCTTTACCCACGTCCTTGGTGGTGAAAAAGGGGTCGAATATCCTGGAGAGGTTCTCTTTGGGGATGCCTGATCCGGTGTCACTTATCGCAATCTCTACTTTTCCATCTAGTGCCCTTGTCATAATGTTTATCTCGCCCTGTTTTTCTATGGCCTGGGCTGCATTTACTAAAAAGTTCATAAAGACCTGGTTCAGCTGCTGGGGATAGCACCGCACATGGGGAAGGTCCCCATAATTTTTTGTCACAGTGCTCTTATATTTGAGCTCATTCCACACAATGTTCAGCGTGGAGTCGAGGCTGCGATTGATATCGGCGTGTTTCAGCTCTTGATCGCCCGGATGGGCAAAATCCTTCAAGTCGATCACGATCTTTTTGATACGTTCCGCTCCCTCCTGGGACTCTTTCATAAGATTCGGGATATCATCCAGGACAAAATCGATGTCCATGTCCTTTTCCAGTGCGACAATACGGTCCAGTGTTTCTGAAATCGCCGCTCGACCTTCTTCGACAACCATGGTCTCGTTTAGCCCTGAAATAAGGGGCCTGTATTGCTCAATCAATGACCGGATATCCCTGGCATACTCCTCCAGGGTATTCAAGTTGCTGCTGATAAATCCCATGGGATTATTGATCTCATGGGCTACACCAGCAGCCAATTGGCCAATGGAGGCCATCTTTTCCTGCTGGAGTAACTGGGCCTGAGTCTCTTTTATCTCTTTTGTTTTCCTTTCTACCTCTATTTCAAGGCTTTCGGCCAGACGCCGGTATTTTCGCTCTGATTTTTCAAGGAGAGCGGCCTTTTCCCTGAGTTGTTCGTGCGATTCTTCCACCACCTGTCCGTGCAGCCCTGCGGTCAAGACACTCTTATACTTATAGACTATAAGATGATTCAAGACCTTCAGCACGAGGGAGCCCAACGGGATGACCGGACATGATGACCGATCCCCATCTTTCTCGTATCCGAGGACCAGATAGCCTATGGTTTCAAGCTCGTGCGTGACGGGGAAGATGGTGATCTTGCCCCGTGCCGATTTCAATATCTTCGTCGTATCAATCCTTTCTCGGTGCAAGATCTTGCGCAGAGAGGCCACCTCATCCTGTTGCAGAGATCCCATGGTATAGTATGGGGTGCCATCCGGCAACAGCACCAGAACAGGAATGGGGGAAACCTTCTGTATCTCCGCACACAGCTCGTCAAGCACAGACGTTGAAAGAAGTTCGCTCAGGCCGTATTCTCGATCAAAATTGTTTGTCATTTCGCTCACTCCGTTCGCTGTCATTTGTCACTTGTCACTTGTCATTTGTTGTTGGTGTTTGCCTATGGAGGCTAATTCGTCCATGTAGCGTGCCCCCTCCGCGGGGCACATATTGTGGGGGACAGAGCCCCCACGCTACGAATGGACACCCGATAATGCGTAGCGTGCCCCCTCTGCGGGGACATATTGTGGGGGACAGAGCCCCCACGCTACGATTGCATCCAACGGTGCCAACTATAAGGATATTCTTTGGCGGATTCCACCAAACCGGCTCGAACCGGATTGTTAATCGTGTAATCCACCAACTCTCTTAAATCCTCTTCTTTGCGTACTGCATGGTCGTAAAAACCACGCTGCCACAATGACCGTACCTGGAACTCTTTTTTCATAATGGTTGTTGTGTACGATTTCCATCTTCCAATCAGATCGATAAGATTCTCTTTTGTAGGAACTTGAATGAGGTGCAAATGATCAGGCATCAAACATGCACAAATCAAATCGGAATGAGTCATGAGATGTCCTTTGATAATTAACTCCCACATTCTTTCAGCAATTTTGGTGTTGGAGAATAATTGGAATTTATTGACTACACATATGGTTATGAAAAATGGCCGATTAGGCTCACTATAACATTCCCTCGGCAGCCTGATCGATTTATGAAATCTAATTCTCTCTCTTTTCATTTTTCATTTTATGTGGGGGACAGAGCCCCCACGCTACGAATGGACATCCGATAATGCGTAGCGTGCCCCCTCCGCGGGGCACCATGTTGCGCACCACATGTTGTGGGGGACAGAGCCCCCACGCTACTTACCCTGGAATGATGCTCAAAAAATGTTGCTCTGTCACCGAATACTCTTCCTTTAGTCGATAGATACCGTCCAATCTCATATAGGTTTGTCTTAATGCTATCTCAAACGTCTCTTTCACACCCTTGCCATAAAGGGCCGAGCTGAACGTAATGGGAAGCCCGCTGGGCCGCCACCGGTCTAACACCTCCTGTTCGCTGATGATATCTTTGAGGTCTCGCTTGTTGAATTGTATCACCAAGGGGAGATTGTCAAAATCGAGACCTACGCGGCCAGCGTTCTTTTCCAGGTTGTCAAAGCTCTCAAAATTGCTCATGGCCTGGCTTACCTGGGAATCAGCCACAAAAACCACCGCATCTGCCCGGGACAAAACAGCCTTGCGCGTGGCATCGTGCGCTACCTGGCCCGGAACAGTGAAAAGTTTTATCTTGATCCTGAAGCCGCTTTCCGACTTGACCACCAACGGAAGAAGATCAAAAAAGAGTGTGCGGTCCCCTTTAGTCTCAAAGGTCATCAATTCCCCGCACCCGGCCGGATTTAGGATATCATGAAGCTGCATCAAGTTGGTAGTCTTTCCGCTCAGTGCAGGACCGTAGTAGACAACCTTGACGACTATTTTCTTCTCTTCCTTGTTAAGTTCAGCCATGTTGGCTCACTCCGTTTGCGGTTCGTTGAGTCGTTAAGTGGTTAAGTTGTTGAGTCGTTTATACCCCGCCGAATCGTACGGAAATACCCTTGACACGTTGAACCGCTCAACTACTCAACCAGTCAACCACTCAACTACTCAACCAATAACCAATAACTACCCCTCCACCTGTTTTAACGTCAGGACAATTCCTTGGCCGCTAAATCTTCCGGACAAAGGTGTTAAATCGATATCGTAGGCCTTATCTGAGAGCCGATAGCCTTTAAGTGTCTGGGCTGTGTTGATTGTGAAAGCACTGGCTATCTTTCCTTCCACATCATTTGAAAAACAATCCACAAGTCCTTTCCCAACGTCAATGCCTCCACAACTGCATGACAGGGTCCGGGCTTCTTCATTGACTAGCACAATCAACCCTTCCTCGCTGACACCAATGATCGGTATTGGGACATCTTCCAGGATGGCCTGTGAGAGCTCCAGGGCCTGGTTCTGAATTTCAAGCTCCTTTGTCCTTTCTTGGACAAGCATCTCCAGGTTCTCATTTATTTTCTTCAACTCTTCGTTTTTTTGCACAACCTTTTGATCAAGCATTTTGTTGGCCTGGATAAGGTCGTATTGGTCCAGGGCCTGTTTGATTTCCAGTTTTAGACTTTGGTCGTTCCATGGTTTTAGGAAGAATTTGTACACATGTCCTTTGTTGATTGACTCGGTAATGGCGTCCACGTCCGTGTATCCCGTAAGGACGACACGAATCGCATCAGGATACCGATCTTTTACGACAGATAAAAACTCAGTGCCACTCATCTGTGGCATCCTCTGGTCGGAGATCACCAGGTGAACCTCGTTTTCCTCAAAAAGCTTGAGGCCTTCGGCGCCGCTTATAGCCGTGAGCAGCCGGTAGCCCTCCTTTCGAAGCAGTCGCTTTAAAGAATGTAAGATATTCTCCTCATCATCCACGCATAAGACTGTGTGCTGGTGTTCGTTCATCGCCCTTACTCCGTTCGCAGTTTGTCATTTGTCATTTGTCATTTGTCACTGGTCATTGGTTCTTGATCTTTGCCTATGAAGCGTATGTACACGCTTAAACGCGGGGCCAATTCATCGATGTAGCGTGCCACCTCCGCGGGGCACGTGTTGTGGGCCTCCGGCTCGTAGAGCCTACGCCTCGGAGAGGGACAGAGCCCCCACGCTACGAATCGACATCCGATAATGGGTAGCGTGCCCCCTCCGCGGGGCACATAGTGTGGGGGACAGAGCCCCCACGCTACTTGTGGGTTCTACGAAGCCAATGACGCGTTTCATACAACGAGCCCTTTTTCCGAGCGGCGTAGCCGCGTTACATAAAATCGCGGAGCGATTTTATTCAAGAAAGAACTCACAGGCCGACTCAATCTCCGTCACCACGTCAGGGAACCAGTCTGACACGCTTTTCAATTGGGGTGCCATGACCTTTGCGGCTTCAGGGTAAATCCCAGAAAAGTCAGGTTCGCTTTCCGAATCACTCTTATAGTTATTCACAATGATGTCGGCAACATGCACAACCATTAACAAATTTAGATGAGTAGCACTCTTCATGACCGCATGATGGTAGGAAATCGCTTCGAATAAGCTGGCCGGAAGCTGCCATTTTTTTGCCAGATGCCCGCCGATTTGTGCGTGGTTGACCGGCAACAGCTTCTTTTCCGCTTCATAAAAGGATAGACCTTGCTCCCGGGTTGCTACCCATACCTGTCCAAAAAGCTCCTTGAAATACTGAGCCAGAACCACTTTGCCCACATCATGCAGAATCCCGGCAACAAAAGCTTCATCAGGAGTAACGAGACGTGTTCTATCGGCCAGGTACCTGCTGGTCACGGCCACTGCCAGCGAATGTTTCCAGAAGTCTGTAATGTCAAACCCTTTGGCCGAATCTTTGCTAGAAAAAGCATCTATAATTGAAACCGAAACCACGGCATTGCGCACGGTATTGAAGCCTAATATGGTCACAGCATGAGCGATGGTGTTGATCCTGGATCGAAAGCCGTAAAAGGCCGAGTTCACCAGCCTTAAAATCTTGGACACAATGGCCTGGTCCTTTTCTATTGCCTTGCTCAAGTCCTTGATGGAGGTATCGTAGTCCTGGAGCATCTTGTTCACCTTGAACACCACAGTGGGTAGCGTCGGAATGTCAGGTATGCGATCTAGCTTTTTTAGAAATGTTCGCGAATCCATGTCTTATCCTTTTGAAACCATGTTGTGGGGAGCAGAGCCCCCACGCTACAGATGGACATCCGATAATGCGTAGCGTGCCCCCTCCGCGGGGCACCATGTTCTTTAGCTCCGCTTCGCTACGCAATTGGTCGAGTCGTCGAGTGGTTGATTAGTTGAGTAGTTCAAGAACCTTACAACTGGACGACTCGACTATTTAACCACTCGACAGGTGTAATTCAAGACTATTGGTTGAGTGAACACAGTAAAATCCCCCCTAACCCCCCTTTAGAAAAGGGGGGATGGTTGAAAGTCCCCCTTTAGAAAAGGGGGACCCGCCTGCCAACGCCTGGTTCTCAACGGAGCTACAGTGCCGGCACACACGGCAATGGCGGGCAGATTTAGGGGGATTTTTACCAACAGTCGTGAATCACACCTCCACTCGACTAAAGTCATAGGAATTTTAATAAGTTTTAGAAATTCCGAGACGCTCAATTATCCTATCCACAACCCTGGCCCAGACCTGGCCTCTAGGCTTCCCGGGTTCATTCGGGCACGTAGCGCCAGGGCGGGCTTTAGGCACTCTTCTTTCTATATTGTTACATGAATTTGCTCATCTATAACCTTCCCTTGACCAAGCCTGCGAAGCGCTGAGATTGAGTGTTTTTTCAGAGCCGTACCGCTAGGCACCAGAAAGGCACCATTCTTGGCACAGATATTCTTGGCCACAACCATACCCTCTTTCAATTCTTCAAAATGGACCGAGACAATCTGTTCCTTCCCCTCTTTCATCTCTAATTGGCTTTTTCCTAACTTTTTCATCAATTTCGTTCTATGAGCGCAAACGACGGTTGGCATCTATCTTGCTTACGCCGAAAATAGACCAAATATTTTGTCCGGCAGGTCCGATTCGGTGATCATCTTTTTGACTTCTGAGGGGATTC
>JAFDKF010000260.1 GCA_019307135.1 Deltaproteobacteria bacterium | reverse complement strand
TGCCCCCCATACTTCTCGCGATTACAACTTTATTAGTGTTCCCGCTTGGAGAAAATGTTAAATTAACACCCTCATTAAAATCTCTGCTCAAGCGGGACTACGGAGGGTGGACAGCCTTCGGTCTAAACAGCTTCAGCCTGACTACGTGAGTAGTCACGATTTTTATTCCGGAGATTAAAAGCAGCGGCGATTTTCGCCCGGTTTTGCAAAGGTCTCGCTACGGCCTGCGGTTTTGGCCGGCACCCCTGAATGGGTAAAACCCGCTACTTCAGCGAGCCGCCTCGGTACCGTGTCGGGGCAAGTTCAGCCCGTGTGTTACCACACAAACCCGCCCTCTGCCTACATATCCAAAAGGGCAATTGATATGATAACCTCCTTTCAGGTTACAAGGTAACGGTCTCGCGACCTCGTACACTTATTTACGGACGTTATGTCCCTCTGGGAAGCCATTACAAAGAACCCTTAAAGGATACTGGAAGTTGAGAGTCGGAGGTTATCGGGTGGTTTTTAAGGTTTCAAATAAAAGTATTTTCTTCATCACACATTCCATCCCAATCTTCTGCTTTTATGACGTATAGTTCGCCTGTCCCCTTTTCTACTTATTTATTCAACCCAGTTTTCCACATGCAGACTAACAACTCTTTCAAATTCTTTGGTATTGTTGGTCACCAATGTCATGTCCCGTGATCGGGCCAAACCTGCTATGAGAAGATCATAAGGACCAATTGGCATTCCTTTCTTTTCAATTTGTGCACGAATAGTTGCTGCTTCTATAGCAGCGGAACGATCCAGGTTAATAAGGTTCAATGGCAGAAGGAATTTGGCAAGGGCATCCTCGGAACGTTGCCGGTATTGACTTTTTTCGACCCCATATTCAAGTTCGAAGAGGGTGATTGTGGAGATTGCAACATCCTGTGGTGAATGTTGTCGGAATCGCTCAAGAACCTTGGGTGGGCGGTTTTTTATGAGGTATATGCAAATATTGGTATCAAGCAGATAATGCATCAGAAAGATTCTCTCTTCTGCATGGCAGGTTGATTACGTCCGTCTTTCATAAAATCTTCTGGAAATTCACTGAGCGAGTCGAACAACGAGTCCCATGTCGTTTCTATGGGCTCAATTATAACCTGGTTGCCTTTTTTGAATATTCTCACCTCATTACCAGGAATTCTGAATTCCTTGGGTAGCCTTACTGCTTGAGAACTGCCATTCTGAAATAATTTTGCTGTTTGCATTTTATCACCTCTCCTTGTCGTATATATTTTTAGTATATACACTAATGATCTTAAAATCAACCTGTATCAACGTTGTCCGGTTAGAGATTTGCAAATGATTTTAGCAAAAAAAAAGTGCAAAAAAATTCATGACGGTGTCATTTTTTACTTGACATTTCAGCCAGTTAGGGCGGGTCATCCGTAACTACTTGAAAACACGGAGGTATTTACGGACATGCCCTAAACTATGAGAGGTTTAAATTTATCATATAATAAGTAAAATACCCTTAAAATGACAATTCATTACAAAAATTGTCGTCTCATCATAAAATCGCTTCGCTATTTTATATTCAGACCATTATTTTCCAATAACATTTTTTTAATTTGGGAGATTTATATTCCAGAGATTACAAGCAGCGGAGATTTTCAGCCGGTTTTGCAAAGGTCTCTTGACATACATTTTGCATGCTGATAAAATACAATTTAACACACAACAGGAGGATTTGCACATGAAATCACTTAATGTGACAGTTTCAAATAGGGGCTACATAGTTTTGCCTGTCAGCCTGCGAAAAGAAATGAACATAAAGACGGGCACAAAAATTTTGTTAAGCAGGGAAGAGAATAAAATTATTTTACAGCCGGTGTCTTCTTTTACTCAAAAATTAGCAGGGTTAACAGGTCAGAGCTTTGGCAGCAGTCCTGATGAGATTAAAGCATATATCGATGAGGAGCGGGCGGAGCGATGAAAACAATTACAACTTCAGCACTCAAAAAAAGAATCAGTGGCAAAAAAATATTGATTGATACCAATATCGTTATTTATTTAACCGATATGGTGCAACCCTATGAACAACTTTCCAGATTATTATTTGAAATGATTGAAAGAGGTGACGCATCTGCTGTGTTATCAATCGTTTCGGTTGCAGAAGTTATGCAGGGGCCTGTAAAAAAAGGATATCGTCAGAGTGCTAAGGATGTAAAAAACTATCTTTTGAATTTTCCCAACACTTCCTGTCAGGAAATAACAGCGGATGTTTTAGAATGCATCGGAGGGAATAACCTGATCGACTGGTCAAAGTTAAGGACTACTGACAGCCTGATAATAGCTTCAGGCTTAGAAAAAGATGTAGAATTATTTGTTTCCAATGATGATCACTTTAAAAGAGCTATTCCACAAAATTTAGTCCTGTCCTTTGATGCTTGACCAGAGGCGCGCATCCAGTAATACCGTGCCTAAGGCTGAATACAGAGTGAGACCTTTGAATTTTTCATACAATGAGTAAAATGTCTTTAAAATGACAATTTTTGACAGAAATTGTCGTCTCATAATAAAATCGCTTCGCTATTTTATATTCAGACCATTATTTCCAATCACATTTTTTTGAATTTGGGAAGTTTCTATTCTGGAGGTTGCAAACAGTGGCGATTTTCGCCCGGTTTTGCAAAGGTCTCAATGCTTGAATTATTTATTTACGGACGTTATGTCCCCACGGTTTGGTTCTACTACGATTATTCTGTGCCCGAAAATGACTTTGAGGGCGATCAGAGAACGAGTGATTGGG
>JAFDKF010000259.1 GCA_019307135.1 Deltaproteobacteria bacterium | reverse complement strand
AAATATCACCGGAAGTAAAATCCATAGTCAAACAAGCAGACCTCCCGGAGAGAATGTCAGCCCTCTTTTTGGGTGACAGCAAGATAAGTGCCAACTGTCATTTGCGGCAATAGGGATGGACTGTGGAAGGTTTACTGAAAAAAATGAACATCGAACATCGAACGTCCAACATCGAACGTTGAATGGGAAAAGACCACTGACCACTGACCACTGACCAATGTTCGGTATTGGATATTCGTTTTTCATTCGACGTTGGAATAATTTGAGAAGCGGAGCGACATCATTATTCGACGTTGGACGTTCAATGTTCGATGTTGGACGTTCATCTTTCAATATGTTCGACGTTCATCTTTCAAAACAATTCCGTATGGCATAAATGTAACCTGTGAACGTTTACAAAACAACTTAGCGCTTATGGGGTATAAGGGTGGGTGGCCCAATGAGAATTTTGTTGACATTTTTTTTGAAATATGACTGTTAATGATTTTGGAGGTGGTGGAATATGAAAGATGTACATGAAACAGAAGCTACTCAAGAAGCCGAGGAACCCTGGCTGCCAATAGAGACAAAACTGGTTGTAGGTTCTGTAATCGCTGGCATAATAACACTGATTGTGTTGGCAACTTTGGTGCACATGTTTCTTTTGGGAAAGTAATTCTTGGAGGTAAACAATGCTTGAACAAAGAAGATGGTATTCTGGAATGTTCAGCACGGAAGACTGGTGGTCGGTTTGGATAGGCCTTTTCTTCGTCTTACTTGGTATCGTGGCAACAAGTGGCGTTGACTTAACCGGTTGGATAGTAAAGTTTCCCAAATGGGTAGATATAACAAAATCGTTTAGTGCCTCTCATAAGGGGTTGTTGAGCCCAGTGGCATCTCTCGTGCTAAGCTATATCCTTTTCACAGTTGTTACTGGCATTGGCGCCAAATGTATGAAATGGGATTTGAAAAAATATTTTATCGCATGGAGTATAATTTTTTGGTTAACGGTCGTTTTTTATGTTGTCGGTCAAAATGCCTATATTTGCGCCACCTCTTTAGATCAGAAGAAGTTTGGTATCGATCACAGCCTTTCCCTGGGTGGGGCCTGTTATATAATTGCACTCTTCGCAGGGCTGTTTATTGGAAACCTGACGCCAAAGTGGTTTAGAAACCTGATGAGAGAGGGGGCAAAGCCAGAATGGTTTATCAAGGTGGCTATCGTGTGCTTAGGCACCAAATTGGGGTTGAAGGCTATTGCGGCAAAGGGTTTTGCTATCCATCTGGTCCTGACCGGTTGTTGCGCTACCATAGCTGCTTACCTGCTTTTCTGGCCTTTGGCATATGCTGTGGCCAGAAAGGGTTTCAAGCTGAGCAGGGAATGGGCAGCATGTATGGCCTCGGCGGTATCCATTTGTGGGGTTTCGGCAGCAATTGCAACCGGTGGTTCTATCAGGGCAAGACCCATAGTCCCTGTCATGATTTCCTCACTCGTTGTGGTGTTTGCTGTGTTTCAACTTGTAGTCCTTCCACCAGTGCTTACCGCGTATTGGTCACATGATCCTATAGCGGCCGGGGCCGGTCTCGGCTTGACTGTGAAGACTGATGGGGCGGATGCGGCGGCAGGTGCAATCCTTGATGAGCTCATAAGGGCAAAAGTGGCGGAACAGGGCATACACTGGGATGAAGGATGGATATTGGCCTCGGCGATTATGACAAAGATCTGGATAGACATGTTTATAGGGATATGGGCATTTGTCCTGGCAGTGATCTGGGTCTATTACATAGAAAGAAGACCAGGAGAAACCGTACCAAAGTCTGAGATATGGTTTAGATTTCCGAAGTTCGTTCTTGGATATTTCATTGCCTGGTTTCTGGTTATGGGTCTTGGACTGGGCAACATCATGTCATTCGAAGGCCTTGAGTTCGGATTGAAGCCAATTGAAGGTTCTTTGAGAAAGCTGTTTTTCATGCTGACATTCACGAGTATAGGCATAATTACAGATTTCAGAGAACTTGCTCAAGAAGGGCTGGGAAGAGTAGCTGCTGCCAAGGCAACGGTTTATGTCCTTATAGTAATACCCATCGGATTGTTTATAGGATGGCTGTTCCATCACGGCATGATGCCGCCGACCGCTCCTTAGCTAGTGTCCGTCCGAAAACTGGCCAAAGTTGTCATTTCGAGCGAAGCGAGAAATCTTATGCTATTGAAAACACGTAGGTTTTAGATTTCTCCCTTTGGTCGAAATGACATAGAGAGCGATTTCTGGATGGACACTAGCTAATCAGAAACGTCTCGGAATTTCTATCCGCTTACGGCGAAAAATCCCTACGACTTTAGTCGAGTAGTTAGTGCCTGAACGAAAACCCCCTAAACCTGTCATTGCGAGGGAGGCACGACCGAAGCAATCTCCTGAAAACAAAGAGATTGCCACGTCGTTCGTTCCTCACTCCTCGCAATGACAGCTCGCAATCAAGGGTTTTCGTTCAAGCACTAGTTAAATAGTCGAGTCGTCAAGTCGTAGAATGCTTGAACCATTTGACCACTCGACGACTCGACCAATTGCGGAGCGAAGCGGAGCTAAGTTCCAACCTGTACAATTCTGTTAAAATAATGCTGGCTGTACTGACGCATCCACAGGGGGATCGTTGAATTGTCAAAGGCCATAAAGAGATCGAGTTTCTTACCCGGTTCAAGGTAGCCCTTCTCTTTCACCATTTTTCTCAATTTATTATCCAGCTCTTCTAATGTCGCAGCCTCTGCAGATAGCAAATCGCTCCTTGCAATCCAATTTTTCCCGTCATGGCTAACGATTAGTTCGATCATTGGTATAGACCTGGGCGTATCCAGAACTTGGGGGATGCATCTTCTTGAAATCAGTTGGGCCGCATTTGTGGAGTATTGGAGTACATCAAGTGCCTAAAGTGAACTAAAGTGAGCTAAAGTGCCTAAAGTTGAAAGACAAAACGAGTAATAAAACAGTTTTTCAAGTCCTTAATTTTAGCTCACTTTAGACACTTTAGGCACTTTAGCTCACTTTAGTTCCATTGTTTGCCAAATTTAGAAGGATGCGGAAAAGTTGTTGTCTCCCCCCAAGTGTTAGATACGCCCCTATAGACCTTTTGCGACCCACAGGTGATTCGTTATACATGTGAGAGGCAACTGTCAAGTAAATAGTTGAGTAGTGAAAGGTAGTTTTTGTCAGTGACTGTTGACACGCTATGCCCAGAGATTTGATTTGCACTGACAATTCAAAGGCCCTTTTGGTATGGTATTTGCTTGCTGAGACAACGACTATACACGATGAGGATAGCATAATGGCACAGACACTTGTTTAAACTAATGGAGTGCGCACTTGCTGATTCAGGACTATTGAAGATTGGACACGTCGGTGTAGGGATCGGCGTCATTCTGCACAGCACTGTTCACAAAACAGCCGCAGGAGTTCATATTTTGGCGCCAGATTCAGTGACACCAACACCGGACAAGCCAGCCAAGTTTGCAAATATCGCAATCCCTTATGCCCTTTGATCAGTATGTCTTCGAAAGGAAGGAAACGTTTGAGGAATTTCACTCCATGGCTCCCCTGCGGCTTGTTCGCTTCCACCTTGATTCCGCCACGAACAAGCTAACCGCTTGATCCAAAAAGCGTTTTTTGATAGTTTCCTGTGAAACCCCACGCCAATACGTTAACTCTAACCCGCCGACAGGAGTATTGTGGCGGCATTCGATTTACGTAAAAAAAGGGATATGGCAGGCTGTTCATTGGACCCATTACGGCAGTTAGTGTTACAAATGAAATAGAATTACTGGAAGAGAAATCTCCACAGCAGAGAACCTGTGCCTGTGAAAGACGATAAGAAGACAGGACGAATCTTTTCCGTCGGCGGGGGCAAGGGGGGCGTCGGCAAGAGCATCTTTTCAATCAGCCTCGGCATGTCCCTTGTGGAAAAGGGGTTCAAGGTCGTAATTGCCGATCTTGACCTTGGGACGGCAAACCTTCACACTTACATTGGTATTACAAAGAAGACGCCCACGCTGGCGGATTTTATATTAAAGAAGCTATCATCACTCGATGATATCATTGTCGAGACCTCTGAGAAGAACCTGGGCCTGATAAGCGGAGCAGAGTTCGTGCCTGGTATGGCCAACCCTGCACACTGGATGAAGCTGAAAATGATGAGGCACCTGAAGTCTCTCACTGCTGATTTTGTGATAATCGACCTCGGCGCGGGCGTGCACTTCAACACCCTGGACTTCTTCGGTATTTCCGACAGGGGGTTTGTCGTCACTGCTCCTGAACCGGGGGCAGTAATGAACGCCTACGTCTTTATCAAGGGCGCCTTTTTCAGAAAGCTCCAGAATGTCTTCAGCAAGCACCCGGAGATCGGCCCTTTGATCGAGTCAGAGATAAAGAAGACCGAGACAGAGAAGAGCTTTACCCTTGAGTGGTTTTCAGCCAGGGTGAGGGAGATAGATCCCGAGATGCTCCCCCTGATAGACGAAATAGAGAATTCGTTCCGGCCGGCCCTTGTTGTCAACAGAACCACGGAGTGTGGCACACCTATACTTGTGAAAAACCTCATAACCCTCTGCACCCAGAAATTCGGTATCACGCTCGAATACGTAGGCAATCTCCCTGACGTGAGGACGATTACCCATTACCTACTGAACCTCCCCAAGTTCTATGACACGCCACATGGAAGGCCCTTTTTTGACTCCGTCCGGCATATAGTCGACAGGCTCGACATACCTGGCGATGAGCTTAAAGATATTGAAGACTTAAGGGACGACTTTTCTGATGAAGAGATAGAGGAGCTTATCGGCTTTATCGAGACCCTCGATGACAGTGTCTTCGAGGGGACAAGCAAAAAGCTCTTGCAGCTCAGGATGTATTTCAAGCCCTCCGATGTGCTGAACTTCTTGATAGGCAGGGGGATAACACACGACCTCTTTTACATCTAAAGTGATCGGTTCCAGGTTCAAGGTTCAGTTAAAAGAATAGAGGTCAGAGATCAGAGGTCGGAGGTCTGACTTCTGACTTCTGATCTCTGGCTTTTGAACGGTGAACTTTCTTTATTGACGCGTCATCCTTTTCAGCCGTCGTAGCTAAAGCTACTTTGGCGAAGTCGGCTTGCTAACAGCCAGTTAGGGCT
>JAFDKF010000014.1 GCA_019307135.1 Deltaproteobacteria bacterium | reverse complement strand
TGTCTTGAATGCTGTTCAGTCGATGTCGGACAGCGGCAGATTGAAAATAGAAACCAAACCGATCATACTTGACAATGGGAAGGGATATCTTGAGATACGGATAAGCGATACTGGTTGTGGGATCCAAGAAGACGATTACAATAAAGTGTTTGAACCCTTTTACACGACAAAGGAAAGAGGAACAGGCCTTGGGCTTGCGATTGTAAACAGAATTGTGGAGAGTCACGGGGGTAAAATAAAAGTCGAGAGTGAATTTAAAAAAGGGACAAGCTGTATACTTTTGCTGCCACGAGACAGAAGACAGAGGTCAGAAGTCAGAGGTCAGAGGTCAGAAGTCAGAGGTCAGAGGTCAGAGGTCAGAAGTCAGAGATCAGAGGTCAGAAGTCAGAGATCAGAGGTCAGAAGTCAGAGGTCAGAAGTCAGAGGTCAGAAGTCAGAGGTCAGAAGTCAGAGATCAGAGGTCAGAGGTCAGAGGTCAGAGGTCAGAGGTCAGAGGTCAGAAGTCAGAGGTCAGAGGTCAGAGGTCAGAGGTCAGAGGTCAGAGGTCAGAGATCAGAAGTCAGAGATCAGAAGTCAGAGGTCAGAGGTCAGAGGTCAGAAGTCAGAGGTCAGAAGTCAGAGGTCAGAAGTCAGAGGTCAGAAGTCAGAGATCAGAAGACAGAGGTCAGAAGTCAGAGGTCAGAGGTCAGAGGTCAGAAGTCAGAGGTCAGAGGTCAGAGGTCAGAAGTCAGAGGTCAGAGGTCAGAGGTCAGAAGTCAGAGGTCAGAGGTCAGAGGTCAGAGATCAGAAGACAGAAGTCAGAAGTCAGAAGTCAGAAGTCAGACCTCCGACCTCTGATCTCTGATCTCTATTCTTTTAGGTGAGGATTGTAAATGAGCGAGATTCTTGTTGTGGATGATGACAGGGAAATGAGGGAATTCCTTGAAATTATGTTGACCCAGGAAGGATACCGGGTTACGTGCGCAGGTGAAGGGGAAAAGGCACTGAACCTTTGTAGAAACCATGAATTTGATCTGGTGATTACTGATTTGAAGATGCCAAAGGTCGATGGAATTGACTTTCTAAAAGGCGTTAAAGAGATCTCTCCTGAAACCATGGTTATCTTAATTACCGCTTATGCTTCAGGTGAAACCGCTGTCACCGCAATGCAGGAGGGGGCATACGACTATATTGAGAAGAATTTTGATATAGAGGATTTAAAGAGTATAGTTCGAGACGCTCTGCATAAGAAGGGAATAAAAAAGGATGATGTCCTGTTTATCAAAGGTGTGGAAGATGCTGTTTGCTTTGGAAATTTGATAGGGAAAAGCAAGGAGATGCTCAAGATCTATTCCCAAATCAAAAAAGTGGCAGATACCAGGGCTAATGTCCTCATCTTAGGTGAAAGCGGTACGGGAAAGGAGCTGGTGGCCCAGGCTATCCATGAGAATAGTTCGAGAAAAGATGAGCCTTTCGTGGTCATAAATTGTGGCGGGATACCCGAACACCTCCTGGAAAGCGAACTATTTGGTTATATGAAGGGGGCCTTTACCGGTGCCTACTCGGATAAACCAGGTCTTTTCGAGGTTGCCCGGGGAGGGACGATGCTCCTTGATGAAATTGGCGAACTGCCAACAATCCTTCAGGTTAAACTCCTCAGGGTCATACAGGAAAAAGCCTTCATGAGGGTGGGGGGATCAGAGGATATTACAGTCGATGTCAGGATTATAGCAGCCACAAATCAGGATCTGGAACAGAAGGTAAAAGATGGGAGTTTCAGAGAAGATCTCTATTACCGGCTGAACGTAATTCCGGTACATGTTCCACCACTGAGGAAGAGAAAGGAGGATATTCCTGTTTTAACAAAACATTTTATCGAAAAGTATTCCAGGGAGTTCGGAAAAGAAATCAAGAAAATATCCTCTTATGCCATGGAACTTTTGATGGGATACAGATTCCCCGGGAATGTCAGGGAACTCGAAAATATCATTGAAAGAAGCGTCGCCCTGGAGACATCCAATATCGTGCTGCCAGAGAGTCTGACCCTTTCCAGTTTGAAAGGAGATCCAATCACAAAAGAAGGACGACGGGTCGACTTGGGTCCGGACGGGATTCAACTAGATAAGGTGATGGCAGGAATCGAAAAAGATTACATTCTCGAGGCCATGAAAATGGCCCGTGGCTCAAAGCAAAAGGCGGCCGAGATACTGGGTATCAACATGAGATCCTTGAGATATCGATTGGATAAATTGGGCCTGGCTTCAAATCAAATCCCGCCTGCCCCGTAGGTGGGGACCATCGTACTGGGGCCTGCCCCGTAGGTCCGGCAGATCGTACCGGGGTCAATCCTGTCTAACATATTCTGTAGGCGTTCACAGGTCAGAAGTCAGAAGTCAGAAGTCAGAAGTCAGAAGTCAGACCTCCGACCTCTGACCTCTATTCTTTTTTAGGTGTTCATTTAGAATAGTTTGACTTTTATGAATATACGTGGTAAATAGTCATCTGTGATCAGGAGAAATCTATACGATATCGCCTTTTCCCCTCAGTGGGGACGCCAGATGCGGTTTATCACCGGTCCCCGGCAGGTGGGAAAAACGACTCTTGCCAGGCAAAAGCTTCACGAGGAGAAGTCAGAACAATTGTACTATCTCTGGGATCTGCGAAACATTCGCCAGAGGTACAAGGAGAATGAACTCTTTTTCACGGCGGACGCGATGGATCCTGCCAAAAAGCTATGGGTCTGTTTCGACGAAATCCACAAGATGCCGAAGTGGAAAAATATCCTGAAAGCGGCTTTTGATGAGACGTCAGACCGATATCAATTCATCGTCACAGGATCTGCGAAACTTAATATAGTGAGACGTGCGGGAGACAGCCTGGCGGGCCGTTACTTTACGTTTCATTTGATGCCCCTCACGCTCGATGAGGTATATCGTGACCGTTCCGTACAGGTGGATGTTCCGGAATTTGCTCAGGAGTTCATCGACCTTGCCCTTGACGGCGCACCGGCTCCCCAGGAATTGCTTGTGCAACTGCTGGAATACAGCGGCTTTCCTGAGCCCTTTCTGCAACAATTGCGGGCATTTCATAATAAATGGGCCCGTGATTATCTGGAAACGGTTATACGCGAAGATATTGGGGCGCTGACAAGAATTGTTGACCGGGAATATATCTTCGACCTCTACAACCTGCTCCCTGAAATGGTGGGCAGTCCTGTGTCGCAGTCGTCGCTTGCTTCTCACCTTCAGATCAGCCCTGCGACTGTCAAGAATTATCTCCGCAGGCTGGAGGATTTTTACCTCGCGTTTTCCGTTAGGCCTTATTCGAAGAACATAAAGCGGTCACTGCTGAAGGCCGGCAAATACTACCTTTATGACTGGTCCAGGATTAACAACAAAGGTGCCAGGTTTGAAAACTACGTAGCTTGCGAATTAAACGCGCGACTGACGCTATGGGGAGATGTGACGGGTGACGATTTTTCCTTGTTCTACATTCGGAACAAGCAAAAACAGGAAACCGACTTCCTCGTCGTCAGAAACGGCGCGCCATGGCTTCTGGTGGAATCAAAGCTTGCAGATGGCTCCATTGAGCGGCACCATTTTGAAAGGATGAATGCTCTGAACGGAGTGCCGTTCATACAGGTGTGTCTGGAGCCCAATGTGGTGTCGATGCAGAAACGAAATGCATATAGGATATCGGCTTGCCGGCTTTTCGGGTAAGCAAGGGGATCCCCTGAATGCGCTTTGCAATCTTTTTGGCGGCCCTTCTCTGGAAGCTCCATCTGGAACTGTATAGGTTTAACCTGGGTTGAGCGGTTCAACGTTCAGGGTTCCCGGTTGAAGAGCCCGGGACTACATGGGCACCAAAATCATCTTGGGATGTCGCGCCAGGGCAGGCCTAACTGGCTGTTAACAAGCCGACTTCGCCAAAGTAGCTTTAGCTACGACGGCTGAAAAGGATAACGAGTCAATAAAGAAAGTTCACCGTTCAAAGTTCATAGGTTCAAAGCCCGCCTTGGCGCGACACGCTCGTGTGGCGCGACACGCTCGTGAGGGACTATCACGCTCACCAACCAGGTCTGGGCCAGGGGTTGTCAACCCTGAACCGTGAACCCTGAACCTTTGTAAAGTAGACTATAACCTTTGAACCTTGAACCCTGAACCTGGAACCGATCACTTTACGTTTAATCCAGAAGGAGTAAAAACACGGGAGCTGGAATCCCAACAATCTGGTTATCGCGGAAGAACATATCTTTGGTAACCAGAATACCCCGGCCGAAGGTTCTCTTCATGGTAGAATAATCACTGGGAGTGATAATATTCTGGAATTTGACTTCCACCGGAACAAATTTATCCTCGTGGAGGACCACGAAATCAACTTCTTTTCCTTTGGTAGATTTCCAGTAGAAGACTTTTTCGATGTTGCCCAGACCTTCAAAAATCCGTTTTTCGAATTTCCTGATTAGATGGACACCCACTGCGGCTTCCACGGCCTTGCCGAGGTCCTGGAGTATAGGAACACCTGCCTCGCGACCGGCCAGGCTTAGAATCAAAGGGTCGGAGAAATAAAATTTCTTGCCCTTGTTGGGGTTGGCCAATTTCTTGTTCTTTTCCAGAAAATAAAGTATGGCCATTAGAAAGGAGTCGGCCAACAGTTCACTGTATTCCCGAACAGTTTTGTAGGACGGGGTATCGACCGTCCTGGCCAGGCTCTGCCAACTGGCTGGGGTTCCTGAGATCGACAGGATTCTGATCAAGACTTGTCGGAGCAGGATTCGGCTTTTTTTTATCTTTTCAAAATCGGACCGGATTACGGTGAAGTAGGTTTCAAGTATATCCTGTGAAAGGGATCCTGCTTTCAAAAATTGCTCCACAGCCAAAGGGAACCCACCTACCGTAAGGAAATTTGTCAAAAGAGAGGACAACCTTGGGAGAAAAACGCCAGTTTGGGACTTGAGTCTCTTAATCTCATCAGGAACTTCCAGGAGTTCGCGAAAGGAAGTCTTGGTTAAGGAAAGGGATAAATCAGAGCATTTTTCAACAGATTCGGCAAAGTTCATGGGCAATAGAACCTTATCCGGGAAGGGGGTTTTCCCACGACGGCCTGGAAGTCTTTCTGCGCCCCGTTTAATATCTATTGCGGAGGAACCTGTAAACAAGAAGGTGGTGGTTTGGCCCCATCCAAGGTCAATGGCCTGTTTAACAGCATACTGCCATTCAGGGACCAAGGAAATCTCATCCAGGAAAACGTACCGCCTCTTGAACTTGAGTGGCTGGGAAAATTCACGGTATTGCCTGATAAGCTCGAATATCTCCTCCGTACCTGGAATCAGATCGCAGGAATAATAAAAGATGGCCCTGGGATGCACTCCTGATTTCAAAAGACTGTGAATGATGAGCTTGGTCAGGGTCGTTTTTCCCACCTGACGAGGGCCACGAAGGGTATAGACAGCATCTTGATTGAAATCAAATTCATTCAGGATGTCCGGCCGCCACTGAATCAAGGATTGCTGATATGCGGAAACGTATCGGTCTGATTCGATGCTTTCGGGGTTTTCCCACCAGGGATTAAATAACAAAAGGTCGAGCATAGATTCTGCTTTCTGCCAATATTGATTTTACGTCTCAGAATTTCTACAACATATTGATATCATAGCACTTTATTAGCCCGGCTGTGGTCCCGAGACAGGAATGATGGAATGATGGAATATTGGAATGGTGTAGAAGATAAAAAGACCAAAATCCCCTGCCCGCTCGTGCCCCGCAGTGGCAGGCGGGTCTTAAACCCATTATTCCACCATTCCAGTATTCCAATTGTGAGCGTAGCAAACTAAGTCCAGTAGTAATCAATCTGGTACCATTTTTAATTACTGGAGCACTCAAATAACACCCCGCCAAAAGAAAGTCAAGGAATAAAGTTTGCCATCCCTGTCCCCTCCCCTAATGGCCTCTGGGGCGGAGCCTATTTCACTGGGGCTGCCTGCCCCGCCTGCCCCGTAGCTTCGGGAAATGGTACCGGGGTAGGTCCGGCAGATCGTACTGGGGTCAATCCTGTCTAACATATTCTATAGGCGTTCAGAAGTCAGAGATCAGAAGTCAGAGATCAGAAGTCAGAAGTCAGAGATCAGAAGTCAGAAGTCAGAGGTCAGAGATCAGAGATCAGAGATCAGAGGTCAGAGATCAGAGATCAGAGATCAGAGGTCAGAGATCAGAGATCAGAGGTCAGAGGTCAGAGATCAGAGATCAGAGGTCAGAGATCAGAGATCAGAGATCAGAGATCAGAGATCAGAGATCAGAGGTCAGAGATCAGAGATCAGAGATCAGAGGTCAGAGATCAGAGATCAGAGATCAGAGGTCAGAGATCAGAGATCAGAGGTCAGAGATCAGAGATCAGAGGTCAGAGATCAGAGATCAGAGGTCAGAGGTCAGAGGTCAGAGGTCAGAGATCAGAGGTCAGAGATCAGAAGTCAGACCTCTGATCTCTGACCTCTATTCTTTTAACTGAACCCTGAACCCGTGAACGGTTACGGTAAGAATTAGTCCGTTAGCTGTGAAATCGGTGTTTTTGTACTAAATAACAGGCCTAATATTCTGAGCTTGACCGCTACAAAAATGATGTGTATAATTACAGAAAAGTGTTAATTGGCGGATAGTTCCTAAGTAGTGTCTGAACGAAAACCACCTGGATTATGCTTTTTCTGTCATTGCGAGGGAGGTACGACCGAAGCAATCTCCTGAAAATAAAGGGATTGCGTCGTCGTTCGTTCCTCACTCCTCGCAATGACGGCTCGGAATTGAGGGTTTTCGTTCAAGCACTAAGTAAGTAATTATGAAACCATTTATCAAATTTTATAGTTCGTCTTCTTGGTGGTATAATTTCCGTTTGGTTCCGGCTTGTCCCGCTTAGGCAAATGAAAAACGAATTCTTCACCAAAGCCACAGAGAATATTGAAGCAGCGGAACTGTTGTTTGAAAACCGACTGTATAATGCCTCGGCAAATCGGGCTTATTATGCCGGTTTTCAAGCTGCGATAGCGGCGTTAGAAAATATAGGTATAAAATTTGATCGTGTTCGTCATAAAGCTGTACAGGCTAATTTTGCTGCTGAATTAGTTCAAAAACGTAAAATTTATGGGAATCATTTGAAATCATATTTGATGGATCTACAGAACGTAAGAAATTTTGCTGATTATAAGTTGAAGTTTGTATCAAAAAAAGTGGCCTATAGACAATTAAAGAAAGCAAGGGAATTGGTTGAAGACGTAACGAAGGAGATAGAAAAATGATGAATTTTAAGCAGAAAGAATTAAGTGCAATGCTTTTTTCCAGCCTAAAAAATCAGTACCCGGAGATAGAATTGGTGAATATTACAGAAAGTCCTGAGGACCCAAATGACCTTTGGATTAATATTGTCATGCCGGAAGATGAGGACAGAGAAATTGAATGCCGGGAACTATCCAGTGAAATATCAATGGATATACTGTTAGACTACGGCTATCATATTACCATCAGTCCAGCACCGAGAAAAGCGAAAATTGCTGCCTGATGGTTTGTCCTGGCCCCAGCCCAAAGCTCCATGAGCACTATGGCCGAAAGGTACTTCACGGTCCCGCGCCGCTGAAGTTCCGCGGTATGGGTGCGGTTCCGGATAAACGAGATATAGATGTTCGTATCGAACATGACCTTCATTTGAAGACCTCATCTATCACATCACCTTTACCCCCAACAAGATCATGGGCCTTGATGATATCATTGTCAATGACCGCCATCTCCAGGGCTTTGTTAACCGCCTCCTTTTCCGTCCTCACCTCAAAGATCAAACGTGCCCTATCAATATAGTCCTGGTCCAACTCGATCGTCTTTTTAACCATTCTTGACATTTGATTTACCTCCTTAATATCTTTCTCAAACTTTCCACTCATTTAACCACCGGATTTGCCCGCGCAGTTTATCGGGGGATACATTTCTGACCATTCTTATCAAAGCTCTAAGTATATCGCCTGACTGCCATCCTTGTTGATGTGCCAGTATGATGCCGTAGTGATCAGGCCGTTCTACATGAAGGCGATAAAAGTCCGCTATATTGTGAGTAACAAGACATCGTCCCCTCAAAGAAGCTTCCTGAAGCTGCATCTGGTCCGACGCGTTTTCCGGCATCCAATCATTCGGAGTCCAACTTACGTCGATTCCCGCTTTGAGAAGTCCTTTCCTTAAGCTTACACGTGATATGTCCGAATCAAGATAGAACTTAACGGTTCTCATCCGGCCAATGCCTCATGAGGCCCTGTCGTCTTTTCCAAAAGCCTGTCAACGGTTAAATCCAGATCAACCTCCTCACGATGAGAAAAGTAATAGGCCAGCGCCTGTTTAACCTCTTCAACCGAGACGTTTTCATATTCCAATGCTATTTCCTCCGGAGTTTGATTCCATACAATAGAACAAACGACGATCGTCTTAACGTGAATTCCGCTTCTTTTAAGAACTGGTCGATAGATTCCGGCCCCGCCCAGGCGAAAATCAATGGCAGGGAAATCCTGCAAGGATTGCGGCTTTGTAGCAGTCCTTGGGCCAACCATTTGGCCCACCTTTTCCGCGACAGCCCACATGATAAACTGATTCAAAGACACTCCTTGCCTTTTGGCTAACTCTTCAGCGTTCAACTTTAACTGGTCTGGAAAACTAAGTGAGTATCTTGCCATCAGAACCTCCTTTCGACATACATACACATCATATTCTTCCTCTAAGTACAGCAGATTTTTTTGACAGGATTAACTGGCCCGCCCTGGCGCGACAGGAAAAGAGGGCCTGCAGTTTTTCAACATCCCGGTCTGGGCCAGGGGCGCGACTTTACCTGGAGCACATTGTCATTCTTGAAATATCTCGGCAATAAAGATGTTGCGATCAAGCCCTGCAATATCGGTATGGGCCAGGGATAAAAGCGTATAATCCCGGTCTGGGCCACTCGACCCGCCTGCCAACGCCTGTCACAGTATACTGCCTGTATGCCGGCACCCGCCTGCCACCCGCCCGGTAGCTCGTGTGTGGCACCCGCCTGCCAACGCCTCGGTCGCCGGGCAACTGCAATGACGGCACAAATGGCAATGGCGGGCAGGTGCACTTTGTTTATTGGCAACGGCGGGCAGGCGCATGGCAACCTGCCCGCCAGCGCCACCACGCCGGCATTGAAGCTGTCTGCTGTACCAGGCGTTGGCAGGCGGGTGGCGGGCAGGCTAATCAACCACTCGACCAATTGCGGCCTCTGGCCCGTAGGGCCTACGCCCAGGAGGGAGCTAAGCGAAGCTAAATTCAAACATATTGTACGGTTTTCCAGTGAAAAGTCAAGCCAGAATACGCTAATCACTATCACTAAATGAATGTCTCGGACTTCCTGTCCGCCAGCGGAAAATCCCGACGACCTTAGTCCACTGCTTAAATACTTGAGCCGTTGAACCACTCGAGACATTTGCAAGACCACTTGACGAACTTCCATTCTTCCGCACGCGGATTGAGTTTTCTGCCTTTCATCCCTCGGGCCTACGCCTCGGAGAGGCCGAAGGCCGGAAAGGCAGAAACCAAAAAAACCCCTCAAATCCTGCCTGCCCCGTAGGTGGGGACCATCGTACTGGGGTCAATCCTGTCTAACATATTCTATAGGCGTTCAGAAGTCAGAGATCAGAAGCCAGACCTCCGACCTCCGACCTCCGACCTCTGATCTCTATTCTTTTTAAACTTTTATCTTGACTTACACATTATTATAAGTACAATGTACATATGAATGAATTACGGTTTGAATGGGATGAACGGAAGAAAAAGGCTAATATCAAAAAGCATGGTGTTTCTTTCGATGAAGCGCGCACAGTTTTTTACGATGAGAATGCCATACAATTTTTCGACCCCGACCATTCAGAGGATGAAGACCGTTTCATCCTACTTGGAATGAGTTTTAAGCTTCGGATTCTCGTTATTTGCCACTGTTTCCGAGAAAGTGAGACGGTCGCTAGAATTATATCGGCCAAAAAGGCGGATGAAGATGAAGAAAATGAATATTGGAGGCATAGAGGATGAGAGACCATTACGATTTCTCCAAAATGAAAGGGCGTAAAAACCCTTACATCAAGTATCTAAAACAACCGGTAACTATTCGGCTGGACCGTGACACCGTTTCCTATTTCAAGTCCATGGCGGAGGAAACAGGTATTCCCTATCAGAACCTGATCAATCTTTATCTTCGTGACTGCGCGGTTCATCACCGAAGACTACACATGAAGTGGCATCCTGAAAATGCCGAACAATAAGAATTAAGTACAATGCTTTTTTCAGCCTAAAAAATCAGTACCCGGAGATAGAATTGGTGAATATTATCCCAAAGGGCCAAAGTTTTTTCTATAACCGTTCACACGTCCCAACGCGAACCGTCAATGCTGTTGAATTAAGAATGTCCTGTACGGATCCCTCTCTCTCTGTTGCGTGGAAAGGGTCCGGGCGGGGATAAACCCGGATAAACCCCGCCCCTACTGTCTCTTCCAATGTCTGTAGGGGCGGGCTTTATGCCCGCCCGAATAGCTTGATTTAGCGGTATCGCTCCTTGTGGGAGCGAGTATGAACGGTTACCTTTTTCTGAACGATTACAGAAATCTACGAAGGGATCCACCCGCCTATGGCAATTCCAGTGTTTTTCTGGCATCTTTTATCAGCAGCATCAGTTTGAGTGGATCAACTGGAGACACCTCAAAGTCGAATTTCTCATAGAACCTGCGTGCCTCTTCATCCTTTGCATGGACGAAAATAGCCCGGATCCCAGCGAACTCCGAAGCCCGCAGGGTCCGCCAGATGGCGTCCTTGAGTAGCCCCCTACCTATGTTCCGACCTTGATACTGAATATCCACGGCAAGCCGGGCCAGTACCATGACGGGTATGCAATGACGAGCCAGGCCTTTCTTGATGCGTGTTGGCACAACCTCATGCTCCACAGATCCCACGGCCAGGCTGTAGTAACCAACAACACGATTTTTACTGCAAACGACAAATGTCATAGCCGCATTTGCTCGTTGGTTCTGCAGTGCATGGCGGCGCAACCATTCGTTCAAGACGGGATATCCACAATTGAACTTATCAACGACGTGATTAATTGTGAGCTTGGCGGGTTCTGAAACATCTAATGTGACCGAAGAATCTATTCTTCCCACGGTGCACGGTGCCTCATAAGTTCACCTAAACGCGCCTTGATTTGGGCGGGTCTTTCAAGGGCCTCTACGAACGCTTGCCAGGTTCCATCGTCTGCAAAAAAAAGTCTTTGATTCAGAATGGCGCTTTCCGCCGCCACGCATGCGCTATTGAGCACAAATTCAGTTACGCTTTTTCCTGTAGCTTCGGCTGCACGACGAATGAGCACCTCCTGTTGCCGCGTCGCACGCAAACCCAACCGCGCTGTTCTCGTCTGCTTCAATTTGCTTTTCGCTACGGCCGGCATCATATATCCCTCCTTGATTCACGCGAAACTGTACATACAAAATACGTAATAGTTCACCGCCCGCTTCGCTCAAGGCGCAAAGAGCGCAAAGATGAACAATTTTCTATTTGCTTTCCGCTCTTTGAGCGGAAAGCAAAAAAACTATGTTTCCTTTGCGTGCTTTGCGGCTTTGCGGTGAATAATTCCAGTTTTCTCATAAAGGGGCTGAACTGTTACCAAAATACAAACAACAGCCGCAATTGTCAAGAGGGAAAATAGCCATGGAATTGTTCTCGCCTGCTCCAGGCTCCGGGCCACACACCAAAGCCCCCTTCGTCCTCTGCGCCCTCCGCGAGAGACACCCAAGCCCCTGCTCTGCCAATCCGGTCAATCCTGTGAATCCTGTCAAATGTCCTATTTCGGTGACAAAAATTGTCAGATACCCGACATTTTTTTGCAATCTCGGCGCATTCAGGTCCTGTGGCGTTTTTGATACGTTTTTGGAATAAGCCATAATATCATATACTTGCCAATCACCGCCCTTTTTCAGCGATCATGGCATATATCTTGCTGAATAGACAGGCAACTTACAGGTTGTAGGTCAAGCAGTCTACAGGGCCTGTCTGACAAAACGAATCAACCACTCAACGACTTAACCACTCAACGATTGCAGAGAGAAAGGAGGTGAGCACACGACGACAAGGTGCCAATTTCAAGCGGCGTAGCCGCGCTTCATGAAATCGTGAAACGATTTTATTATGAAAGGAGAGACGCTATGTTACAAAAAGTAAGAAACCAAAAAGGTTTTACCCTCATTGAGCTGATGATCGTTATCGCCATCATCGGTATCCTGGCAGCTATTGCAATTCCAAATTTTATCTCTTATCGTAATAAAGCTTTTTGCAGCGCAGCCGAATCTGATGCCAAGAACTGTGCTGCGTCAATAGCCGATTATTTTTCGGAGCCGGCTCGCGTTGCAATGATAACCACAGCTGATTTAACAGGGTTTACATCTAGTGCTAACGCAACGGTTGCATTGACCAGCGGTGGTAGTGTTGATACTATCATAATTACAGTTACAGATACCAGCGGCAGATGTCCGCGTGGGACAACCTTTACGCTTACCATGCCTGCTGCTGCTACTGATGGATGGAGTTAGTTAATTATATCTGATTCGTAAAAAAGGGGGAAGGGAAACTTTCCCCCTTTTTTTACACATAATGCTTTTAGTACCAAGAAATGCTAAACGATGATAATATCCATTCTGTTCAAGGAAACTCTTTTACCTTTTTTCTTCTGTTTTGTTTGATCTTTATTATTTACAGCAACACCTTCAATGCCTCCTGGCATTTTGATGATTATGAAAATATAACCCGTAATCCTAATCTTCATATTAAAGACTTAAATCCTGACTCCATTTTAAAAACCTTTTTTGCGAATCCTCCCCCGGATCCCGGTACAAAATTGTACCGGCCGATTCCCTGCCTGACATTTGCCTTAAACTGGTATTATGGAAAAGACAATGTAATCAGTTATCACATTTTCAACATTTTCATACATTTTTTTACCGCCTTTATTCTTTTTCTTACCATCTTAAACTTATTCAAGTCACCTAACCTTAACGCTAAGTATCAGGGGAACGAATATTTTATCTCGCTTTTGACTGCCGTCCTTTGGGCTCTCAACCCTATTCAGACCCAGGCGGTGACATACATAGTGCAGCGAATGGCGTCAATGGCTGCCATGTTCTATATCATTGGTATCTACTTTTACGTAAAGGCAAGGATAAACAATTCTCGTTCTACCCGGGTCTTTCTTTACACGGGGTGTTTTCTTGGCTTTGTATTTGCTCTAGGTTCCAAAGAAAATACAGTGACTTTTCCTTTAGCTTTGGTCCTTGTGGAGGTTATATTTTTTCAAGATTTAAGCCGATCTCGCACAAGAAGGCTGTTTTTCGGGGCAACTGTGGGTGGCGGAGTTTTTGTCATTATTCTTGGCTCTCTATTCCTTCTTTATGAAGTTGATTTTTCTTTTTTGAAAGGTTATGAGATACGTCCATTTACTCTGTGGCAGCGACTGATGACGGAACCGACAGTCCTGATTTTCTATATTACCCAGATTTTCTACCCTGTGCCAACCCGCCTTTCCATGGACCATGATGTTGCCGTTTCAACCTCGCTTTTGGAACCTTGGACAACTCTGCCATGCATGCTTATTATTTTTTTGCTAATAAGTTTGGGGTTGTTGCAAATGAGGAAAAGGCCCATCCTTAGTTTTGCCATCCTCTTCTTTTTTTTAAACCATGTCATCGAGTCAACAATAATCGGCCTGGAACTGGTCTTTGAACATCGCAATTACCTGCCTTCCCTTTTTCTCTTTTTTCCGGTTTCAGTAGCCCTTAAGTGGCTGCTGGGCCACTACCATAAGACAAAAGCCTTTATGCATTCAATTCTTGTTTCCTTTGTGATCCTCTTACTTATAGGGTTTGGGATTGGAACCTATATTCGAAACATAGCATGGGCCACGGAGAAATCGTTCTGGGAAGATGCCATGGAAAAGGCACCGGAATCTCAGCGGCCCCTTCATAACCTGGCATGGGTATATTCAGAAAGAATGGGCCGTTACGATAAGGCACTGCAATTGTATGAAAAAAGTCTTAAGCTTAGTGAGCATCGCACATATCACAAATGTATGACTTTGAATAACATGGCTAATATCTATTATCAAAGAGGCAATTATAAAAAGGCTATTGAATTCTGGGAAGCTGCTGTTGGTACTTGCCCGGAGTATGAAACACCTCATTATCGAATCGCTTTAAGCTTGACAAGATTGGGGAAATGGGAAAAGGCTCTGGCGCATTTAGAAGAAATTATTTTGAAACGCCCCGGGTTTTGTGACTATCTCAATTTAAAGGGTTTCATTTTGTTAAAGCAGAAGAGATTCGACGAAGCCCTTCCATATTTTAGGAAATGTTTGAAACTCAACCCAGATTACAAAAAGGCAATGATAAATATGGGAGCGAGCTTTTGTTTGGTGGGAGAATATAACCGGGCAGAATGGTTCTTAAGAGTCACAAGTTCACGCTTTCCAAAGGACGTTCTAACACTTTTATGGCTGATTGAAGTTAATTTGCGAACAGATGATAAAGAAGATGCAGATCGATATATGGACAAACTGTTTGCCTTAGTCAATGTAAACGAACTGGTGTCCACATTAAAAAAATTTCCTGAAAATGAAAATATGGCGCCGGTCTCTCAAGATCTGCTCAATCAGGCGATTGCCGGAAGATTAACCTTAAGAGCCGAAATGATCGCCCGGCTGGGTGATCCTCTAAGCGATCAATAATAATTTGAAACAACAACAATGATAAAGAAAAAAGACATTTCTTGTTCCAGGATTATCTTTGCCTTCACGCTTCTTTTTGTTTTGATCCTTCTTGTATACAGCAATACTTTTTATGCCTCATGGCATATGGATGATTTTCACAACATAGTCTATAACCCTGGTCTGCATATCAAAGATTTACAGCCCTCGTCTCTAATAGGGTCCTTTTTCTCCCTTCTTGGCCAGAGTAATGAATTATACCGCCCTCTGCCATGCCTGACTTTTGCCATCAACTGGTATTTGGGTAAAGAAAACGTAGTCGGATATCATATGGTCAATATCACCATCCATTTTCTGACGGCCTTTTTCCTGTTTTTGACGGTTTGTCATATATTAAGATTGCCGAATTTAAAAGGCCGATACCATGGGAATGAATACTTTATTGCTCTCTTGGCCGCCACCCTCTGGGCAATCAACCCCATTCAGACTCAGGCGGTGACCTATATAGTTCAGCGTATGGCTTCCCTATCCACTATGTTTTATATCCTATCCATATTTCTCTATATAAAAGGCAGAATGGAAAATTCCTTTTTTAAAAAAAGTATTCTGTTTTTTGCTTGCCTTTTGAGCTTCATATTGGCTCTGGCATCCAAAGAAAATGCGGCAACCCTTCCCTTTGCTTTAATCCTTGTGGAAATTATATTTTTTCAGGATTTGAATCAGGTAAAATCAAAAAAAACATTTGGCTTGGCATTTTTGATTGGCGTTCTTCTTTTAGCAGGCATTGCCTTGTTTTTTATGCACGGCAAGCCGCTCTCCTTTCTTGAGGAATATGAGAAACGCCCATTTACTCTGTGGCAGCGTTTGATGACAGAACCCAGGGTGTTGGTTTTCTATCTTTCGCAAATATTTTATCCGGTGCCAACCCGGCTTTCCATAGAACACGATTTTTCCATATCAACTTCCCTGATAGACCCATGGACGACTCTATTAAGTATTGTCTTTGTTCTTTTATTAATAGCACTCGGATTGTCACAAATAAAAAAGAGGCAGATACTTTGTTTTGGGCTTCTTTTCTTTTTTTTAAATCATTTGATAGAATCATCGATAATCAGCCTGGAGCTTGTCTTTGAACATCGCAATTATCTCCCTTCCCTTTTCTTGTTTTTCCCTGTCTCTGTGATCATAAGTTGGTTGATTAATAATTATTTTGGTGTGAATCGCTTCATGTTTTTTGTTCTGGTCTTTTTTGTAATTCTTTTGATAATAGGGCTTGGTAGTGGTACTTATGTAAGAAATATGGCGTGGGCTACAGAAAAGACATTATGGGAAGATGCCATGATCAAGGCGCCTGAATCAGGTAGGCCGCCTCATAACCTCGCATGGGGATATTATGATGTATCAGGCATCTATGACAGGGCCATGGAGCTTTATAAAAGGTCTTTTCCGCTTAAATGGAGTGCAAGGCATTACAAAGCTGATGCACTATATGGCATGGGCGGTATTTATTATAAGAAAGGGGAGTATGAAAAGGCTGTAAAGCTCTATAAAGAGGCTCTAAAAATTAACCCAAAGGATGAAATGGCCCATCGCCAGTTTACATTGTCATTGATAAAGCTGGGAATATGGGATAAGGCATTAGAAGAAATCGATTTACTCCTTTTATTACGGCCTGATAATGTAGAAAATCTTAACCTCAAAGGTTTTATTCTACTCAAGCAGAAAAAACTAAAGGATGCCATATTTTATTTTACAACGTGTTTGAAACAGAGTCCAAATTCGAGAAAACCGATGACAAATATAGGGGTGACCCTTGGATGTATGGGAGAATATGAACGGGCAGAATGGTTTTTAAGGAGTGTCAATGCCCGCCACCCAAAAGACATCATAACTCTGTTATGGCTTATTGAAACCAATTTGCGAACCGGTGATAAAGAAGATGCGGACCGGTATATGGACAACCTGTTTGCATCGGTTCAGGCTGGTCAGTTTGTGTCAACGTTAAAAAGACTTTTTGAGGGCAACCTGGTCGTGCCAATCCCTCAAAAATTGCTCATCGGGTCGATCGCGAAAAAGTTAAAGGAGAAATCCGAACAGATTGTTCAGCACAAGGCTCCCCAAAGTGGTCAGCCAGGATAATATGGGGTCCCTGGTAATTTTAATGATTTTTTGCGGTCAATGTTATCCATCATTGAAAAAGACAGGCAGATTAAGCCTCTCCCATTTTCTATTTATTTTTGGGTGGTAATTTTTCTTGCACTTTTCGGTCTCGCCGATTCCATCTACCTCGCGATAAACCATTATCGCAATTATACAGATATCGGTTATGAGAGTTTCTGTGCCATTTCCAAGGCAATCAATTGTGATACTGTTTCACAGAGCACTTATTCCATATTGTTTGGTGTGCCTGTCGCTATCTGGGGGGTAATTGGGTACATCTTTTTTCTGCTGTTTCTGCCGTTTGCCTCCGGCAAAATGGCTGACAAAAAACGGATATGGCCGCTGCTTTTTCTGGTGTCAGTTGTCTTTAGCTGTATCAGTATAATCTATGCTCTTATTTCTGCATATTATATCCATAGCTACTGTATTGTGTGCATGTTAAGCTATGGAAGCAATTTTTTTCTTTTATATTACGTATGGCTTATCAGACGGAGATTTGAAAAAACAGGTATCTTGGATGGTCTAAGGCATGATATCGGTTTCTTATGGAATATTAGAAAAAAGTGCGTATCTTTGTTTTCGCCGTTTTTAATTGGTGTTATATTGGTAGTTATTTTGTTTCCAGGCTACTGGCATTTTGCACCGCCACCACTTTCTGCCGATATACCAAAAGGGATAACGGAAGACGGGCATCCATGGATAGGTGCTGAAAACCCTGAACTTGTGGTAACGGAATTCACAGATTACCTATGTTTCCAGTGCAAAAAAATGCATTTTTATCTTCGTCGGATTGTTGCAAAACATCCTGGCAAAATCAGGCTTATTCATCGTCACTACCCCATGGATCACAAATTCAATCCAATTGTAAAGGATCCTTTTCATGTCGGCTCAGGTGCCATGGCGCTTCTTGCAGTCTATGCGACAGGTAGGGGTAAGTTCTGGGAGATGAACGATATCCTGTTTAACATTGACAGGGAAAAAGGTACTATTAACATTAAGGAACTGGCAGAAAAGGTGGGATTAGATCACAAGGGACTTTCAAGGTCTATATACGATAGAAATATCCGGCATAAGCTGCAGATAGATATATGGGAAGGTATGAAGCTCAGGATTACCGGCACACCATCTTATGTTATGAATGACAAGGTGTACCTGGGCGAGATACCGCCGGATATAATCAAAAATGTCGTGGATTGATTTGAACTTAGTGCCCTTCGGGCAGACTTTTTTGACAGGATTAACAAGATTTACATGATTTCTTTCTTTTCTTATATCCTGATCATCCCTGGCCCAGACCGGGTTTGCCTTCCTAAGAGATTGTTGGAGCCGTGTCGCGTCAGGGCGGGCCTGTATATCCTGTCAAGAAAAGGAAATTCCTATACTATTATCGGCATCCTTCATTTTCCTGTTTACACTTTTTCTATAGAGACCAAAAGGTAATGTTCCGCTCCTTTGGGCTTTGATCATGGTTTTGGCAACTTCAACATGTGTGTGGGAGCGGCTTTCTAGCCGCGACAATCGCGGCAAGAATGCCGCTCCCACAAATTGGCCCAAATAATGATTGACGTCAAAAAGTGTAAACTACTTTTGGGGTTCTGTGAAGGATGCCCTATTATCCAATCGTCGTTTCCTCTCCGAGGCATAGGCTCTACCCTCCGGCCTGTAAGCCCTACTGGCTGGAAGCGGAGCCGGGTGCCGATTGGACAAAAAAGAAAAAACTCTGTGCTCTCCGTGCCTCTGTGGTAAAAATAAATTGTCAAAAGTATACCCCGTGACCACTTACTTAAAAAGACCCTCCATAAAAACCTGCCTCAAAGCAGCCCTTGTCGGGCTTTTGGCTGTTCTGATTATTTCTGTTATCATCCTGTCATGCGTTCCTCCTGTGAGCAGGGATGCACTCATCCATCATCTTGGCGTTCTCAAGCTCTACCTCGAGCATGGGGGCGTCTATGAAATTCCCTCCTTCGTATTTTCCTATTATCCAATGAACCTGGACCTATTGTATATTATACCCCTTTATTTCGGAAATGATATTATTCCCAAATTCATTCACTTTTCTTTTGCCTTGCTCACTGCCTGGCTTATATTCGGCTATTTAAGGAAACGGATCAATGCCTTGTATGCACTATTGGGCGCCTTTTTTTTTCTTTCACTTCCCGTAATTGTAAAGCTTTCCATTACCGTATATGTCGATCTGGGCCTGATATTTTTTTCCACGGCATCGCTTCTTCTATTGCTCACATGGCTCGAATCCGGCTTTCGGCTCAAGTTTTTGATTTTTTCAGCCATTTTTAGTGGTCTTGCCATGGGCACTAAATACAACGGTTTGATTATTTTTTTCCTACTGACCCTTTTTGTACCCTTCATTCACTCAAGGTACGCCCAAGGCGAAAAGTCCCGTTTTTCTGAGAGTACTGGACAGGCTTTAATTTTCTTGTTCATTGCTCTCGTGGTCTTTTCACCCTGGATGATAAGAAACTACATGTGGACAAACAATCCTATTTTCCCACTTTATGATAACTGGTTCAATCCTGCAAATTCCGGTTTAACTGGCGGTTCAACGAATTCTGCGGGACCTTGGGGACATTTTGCCGTAAGAAGCATCATATTTAAAGAATCATGGTGGGAGATAGCGCTTATACCTGTAAGGATTTTCTTTCAGGGCCAGGATGGAAACCCCAAGTATTTTGATGGAAGGCTTAACCCTTTTCTGTTTTTTTTACCGTTTTTTGCATTTTATCATATAAAAAATAATCTTCCGGTCTTAAGAACCGAAAAAAACATTTTACTTGCATTTGTGATTCTGTTTTTATCTTTTGCTTTCTTCAAAACAGATATGAGGATAAGGTACATCGCGCCAATAATTCCACCTCTTGTTATACTTTCAGTATTCGGTCTGCATGAGATAAATACAATTATCAATAATCGATGTTCCGCAACTTCCGGAAAGATATGCATGGGGTCTATGTTTGTTATTGTATCTTTTTTGATATGGATGAATGCGGCTTATATCCTCGGCCAGTTCAGGTATGTCGATCCAATAAGTTACATAAGTGGCAGGGTAGAACGTGATGAGTATATTGAAAGGTATCGTCCCGAATATTCTGCGATTAAATACGCAAACAAGAACCTTCCAAACAATGCAAAAATATTATGTATTTTTCTGGGTAACCGCGGCTACTACAGTGACAGGGAAATGGTGTTTGATAGAAATCAGAATCTCTTCCGAAAGACTGTAAAGAGCGCAAATTCACCCGGAAAGATTCTGCTTGATCTTAATAAAAGAGGCATAACACATCTTCTTGTAAGGTATGATCTTTTCAATACTTGGTCAAACAACAACTTTGATGACGAAGAAAAGGAGATGGTTGGAGAATTTTTTAAAGAACAGATAACCCTACTCTTTTCCAAAGGCGGATATGGGCTGTTTCGATTGGGAAGCCATACGTAACAGTTCACGGCGGATCTGTGAGGGTTGACAGCAATTCTAATTATGACGAAATAAGGAATTTAGCCACAGACCCACACGGACTGACACGGACGAATCCCCGGCCGACCCGCCCGCCTCGTCTGAGCGCTCGCGATGGCGGGCAGGCCTGGCCGGCGATTCATGTCATGCCCTTCGGGCAATATTCGGGGTATTATTGCAGGTTAGAGTTATGAAGCAGCACATCTTTCGCGAAGCGACTGCATAATCTGTTCGGCTGACCAAGCCGAACAGATTGTCTGTGTACGTCTGTGTGAGTCTGTGGCTGGCACATTATCCCAAAATGAGAATTGCTGCAGGCTTGACACATAGGTTGTTTTTAAGTAAGATTTAAACAACATAGACTAAAGGAAATAACCAGATTGAAACAAATCTTGTGCACCAAGGCTAAGTACAGGACAAAAAAATTAGACAGGATAGACAGGATGAACAAGATTATTTTTATTTTAACGTCTCGGAATTTCTACAACTTATTGAAATTCCAGCGACTTTGGTCGAGTAGTTAAATAGTCGAGTTGTCGAGTCGTAAGGCCCTTAAACCACTCGACTAATCAACCACTTGACCACTCGACCAATTGCGGAAGGAAGTGGAGCTAAGTTCATTGATGAACTGGATTCATTCAAATTCAGCCGACGTAGCTGAGGCTACTTTGGCGAAGTCGGCATTTGTCCAGTTTATCCCTGGCCCAGACCGATATTGCAGGGCTTGATCGCAACATCTTTATTACGGAGATATTTCAACAATGACAATGTGCTCCAGGCAAAGTCGCACCCCTGGCCCAGACCGGGTTTTTCTTCCGGAGGCATTGTCCAACTTCTGTCGCGCCCCTGGCCCAGACCGGGTTTGCTTTGCATCAGCATTTTCGATTCGCTGTCGCACCAGGGCGGGCAGGGCGGGCCGGGTTGTGAAGCGGGATAGACTCTCGCAACAATGTCGCGCCAGGGCGGGCAGGGCGGGCCTGTTAATCCTGTCAAAAAAATGTCCTGTACTTAGGGCTCGCGCAAAAATAATTTATCATTTTGGCATCTCAGCTTCAGGCGATCTTTGGCCGATACTCATTCGCAAAGCCCTCGAAATAGCCTGCTATTCCTGCGGTTTTGCTCAATCGGATCGACCAAATCTCACCCAAATCTGAGCGCGAAATCTGCCAAGTTATTTTTGCGCGAGCCCTTAGAACCCTCAGTGTAGGAGCTGAACTATTATCGAAGAAGAAATAATGAGATGACGGAAAGAAAGCAGAGATTGAATCAAATAGCTGAGAAGTTTGGATTAGATATCACTTACGCCTTTGGCAGCCATGCCAAAGAAGTTGCTGAATGGCTAAAAGCAGAGAGGTCTGGTCTGTCTATTTCTCGATTATCGGATGTGGACGTAGGCGTAAAGCCTTCTTCAGGAAGGCAGCTTTCAGTTAAAGAGAAGGTCCATTTGGGCATGGCCTTGGAGGATCTTTTTTCAGTAAACAGGGTGGACCTCGTGGTTATTACAGAAGCAGATCCGTTCCTTGCGGCGAACATCATCCGGGGAGAGAGAATATATTGCAAGGATGAATATGAAGCGGATGAATACGACCTTTACATCTTGAGGAGGGCGGGAGATCTTGTCCCGCTTGAACGGGAAAGAATTTCCCTTATCATGGGGGAAAATTGATGAGCCCGGGAAAGATTTCAAAAAGGGTGGTTGCCGATCGTCTGAATTGGATCAACAAAATGATAAAGGAGATTGAGTCTCTGCCGTTAAGCAATTATGAGACATTTACCGAAGACAAGAGAAATATCTGGTCTGCGGAATCATGCTTGAGACGATCACTTGAAGCCCTTATGGATCTAGGCAGGCATATCCTCGCCAAGGGCTTTGGACGCGGTGTAAGCGAATACAAAGAAATCGGATCTGTTTTGGAGGAACTGGCGATTCTAGGCGATCGGGACAGTCTTAGGTTCAAAACCCTGGCAGGATATAGAAATAGGATGGTCCATTTTTATCATGAGATTACAACTAAAGAATTGTATGAGATATGTTCTTCTCAGCTCTCAGACATAGAGGATGTTGCAGGTGCCATTAAGAGATGGATAAATGCTCACCCTGAATTCGTCGATGGGACACTTTAGTGTTCTGGAACAATGGAGTGGTCGAGTTCTGTAGTAGTGGAAAAATTGAACACAGAGTGGAATAAACGATTACCTGCTAAAGCAGGATTTTCCATCGGGGAGAAAGTTTTAACGACAAAAGAATCCAGGTGTGGGCGATGTAGTGATACGTGAACCTGGCAAAAGGGAAGCTACGTTCAAAGAAAATTGAAAGGAATGAAACGTGAAGAGCGCGCTTGGGAAGCATTTCCTTAATATTTCACTCCTTTTTTTGGGTGGTGTATTTATTCAGGCTGTTTTACAAAAAGATTGGAAAACCTCGCTAGTGGGCCTTGGTTTGAGTGTATTCTTCACCTGTCTTGGAGCTGCTATTTTAAGAGGAGAGGAGGATTGACATGATAGAAGTCTTTGTGGGAGCGGGAATAGCATTTGGCATATTAGGAATTTTCTTTTACGTTTTACTTACAAGAAGGAGACACATTCGCTCGAAACAATAGCAAACACTTGCACGACAGGGATTTAAACAGTTGCGACAGGATTTACGCGACTACCAGGTACCTATCAACAGGTAATTCTCCCAAAAATCCGTCAAATCCTGTCTGACACATATAAAAATGACACATATCCTCATTAGGGACTCGAGGTCTCCATGTCCGATCTAATGGAACAGAAATGGCTTGAAATGATTGAAGCTTTCTTAAAGCTTACCCCGGAAGAAAGGGCCGCGGAGGCAGAAAGGCGGCTGGATGAGACTTTAGAGAGAATGGCTGAAATGTACAACATTTCACCAGAAGATGCATATGAAAAACTTGTTGAAAATAGTTACAAAATGCATAGATGAATTCTCCGAAAGAAAAAATATTACGAGAGTTGCAGCCGTTATCGGAGGTGAAGCCGTTATTCTACACGGTATACCGAGAACAACTCTCGATATAGATATTCTTTTTTTTGTGGAGACGAAGAAAACAACATTAGCCGTCTTGGCACACTGTTTGCGTCCTTTTTAAGGCAAGAGCTGGGAAAGCGTTTCGTGATCAAGGACTTTGAAGCATCTAAAGACCCCACAGACCCCCTAAAACACGACTTGGTTATAATAACAGACGTGCAAAGAGAATTTAAGAAGCTTGATATATTAATAGCAAATTACGAATGGGAACTCGAAGGGTTCAGCAACATGGATTCGCCACATGCCGGGCCTCTTCATGCATATCCAAAGGCGTATCTGGTCGGGATGAAGCTGATGGCAGGTGGAGCACAAGATGAAGAGGATGTGTGGAACCTTTTCTTGGTAATGTCCGATTCTGAGAAGGAAAAAGCCTTTGAATTGGGTCGTCTAATAAGGCCAGACAAAAACTTATGCAGAATTCTGTCTGAAGGACGACGGGGTGGGAAGACCAACAAGAATGGCAGCATGGCGACTCTTAGAACCGATCGCGACACTTGAGATCCTATTTGGATTTACCTCACAAATATTTCATAAGTTAAAACGTACCGTTTTCATAACGCGATCGACATTTCCCGCGTTAGCGGGATGGCAGATTGATCTGAATTCCCCTCTCAGGAATTCAGATCAAAAACTCTGTGACTCTGTGCGCTCTGTGAGAGACAAACAAAATCCTTTAATCAGCTACGCCATATTGATTATGTGAAGAGCACATTCACAAAGTAGAATACTTAGGACGTGGTGGAAAATGTATCAGGAGAAATCAATTGCAGTAGTAGTCCCTGCTTATAATGAAGAAAGACTAATCGGTCAAACTTTGACCTCGATTCCGGATGTCGTGGACAGAATCATTGTTATTAATGATGCAAGCGTTGACAACACCTCAGAGATTGTAAAAAAAATAAGCGAGGAAGATAAGAGGATATGTTTGATTGAACATGATGCAAATCAAGGTGTCGGCGGAGCAATTGCCACCGGATACAAAAAGGCCCGTGATTTGAAGATAGATGTAACCGTCGTTATGGCCGGAGATGCTCAAATGGATCCGAATGATCTTATCCGTATTATTGAACCAGTGGCAAATGGTGGGACTGATTACACAAAGGGGAACCGACTTTTTTATGGTGATGCATGGAACATGATCCCTCATTATCGTTATTTGGGTAATTCTTTTCTTTCCTTAATGACAAAAATCTCATCTGGTTACTGGCATATTGCCGATTCCCAGAGTGGTTATACCGCGATTTCCCTTATCGCCCTTGAAAGAATCAATCTGGACAAGATATACAAGGGCTATGGCATGCCGAATGATCTTCTAATCAAACTGAATCAGCATGACTTCCGGGTGAGAGATGTACACATCAGACCTGTTTACAATGTGGGAGAGAAGTCAGGCATAAAGTTGATGCACGTTATTCCGAAGATAAGCTGGATTTTATTTAAAGGGTTTTGGCACAGGCTCTTTATTAAGTATGTGATCAAAGATTTTCATCCTTTGATTTTTTTTTATATCCTCTCTTTTGTATTACTTGGATTCAGTATCCCTCTTACCATACGATTGTTCTACATATGGGCTATAAGAGGTGATATCCCTGATATGAATGCAATGGCACTTGTCTTTTCACTCATAAGCGGGCTGCAGACCCTTTTTTTCGGTATGTGGTTTGATATGGAGTACAATAAGAAGCTTAAATAATGGAATGATGAATTAGGCCAAGCGATAACTATTCTAATCATAATATTATTTCTTTTGGAATTTATTTTTGTTCTTGACCGCGTCATACCTATTCCAAACAATAAAGAAGAGAGCCCAAATCAATTCCCCTGTAATCCACCAAATTCTAGCTGCAGCAGCAATAATGACCGAAATGTAGATTGGCAAATACAAATTGAGCAATAGAACGAGAACAGCTTCTCTTGCCCCTAATCCTCCTGGGGTAAAAAAAGCCAAAAGGCCTACTATCCAAGATAAAATAAAGGCTCCGGTGGTCATCGGTAATAAATTAACATCCACATATAAGAAACTCCTGATCAACAGCCAAAAGCCAACACCAATACCAAACCAGAAAAAGATCAGTATGAAGGCGGGTTTGAAAAGTGACGAATAACTATAATCAAATTGTAAATTATCTTTGGTTATTTTGGCTCGTATCAAACCCCATAGAAAGTTAAGAGTTTTCGGATGCATTAAAGATAGCAAAAAAACCAGGCCAATTATCCCGATTTCTTTGATATATTTATCAGTTATCCATTCTATGGACGGTATCTTATCCAAAAAACACAGAGAGATGAAAAAAACAAAGATTCCACTTAAAATAACTAACAATGTCTCTAGAATTACGCAGGTTGAAGCTTCACTCGCACTCATTCCCTCTTTTTTGTAAAGATAGACCCTCCCCACATATGCCCAGATTCCACCAGGCAGATATTTTGCGATTTGAGAATAAAATAAGACCATGCACATCTTTTTGATCGAGATTTTATGTTTCAAAAGTTTAACTACATTTCCCAGAGATAGAGGAAGAAAAAATAGAGAACCTAATAATGACAAAATTGAAAGGCTTAGGTAAAGCCAATCAACCTCATATTTAAATTCGACTATCTTGTTCCAATTCTCGATAAGATAACTAACTAAACAAAATACAATTAAAAAAAGAACAATGGCTTTAAAAAACATCTTCATAATTGCGGAATCTTAATCAATCTTCCTTCCAAATATTTTCACACCTTCCTGAACCTAGCAACTCGGTATACAGAAAGGAAAGGCAAAAAGCTTATAGGAACATCTCTTTCGACTTCTGAAGTAAAAAACTTTTTAAGAATAACCGCAATATCACTGGCTGAATAATAATGATCCTCCGGCTTTTTATATCCAAACAGCCATCGCCCGAATCTGTAAAAAATATTCTCTGTTGGTGAGAGAAATAAAAGAAAACCGCCCGGTTTTATGATTCGTGCTATTTCGGCAACTGCAACATTCAAATCCCTAAAGTGCTCTAATGTCGATGTCGCCACGACAGTATCAAAGAGGTCATCCTTAAAGGGGACCTTTGTACCGTTCGCTGTAACAAGTAAGACATTACTCAAGCCATACTCAAGTTTCATTCTTGCGGCAGCGGCAGTATGCAGGTCAATTCCAACAACGCTCTGGGATATGCTGGAGAGGGTCGGAGACATTACGCCATTCCCACAGCCAAAATCTAGAACCCGATGCTTTTTCTTTGATAACATTAAAGATAGAACAAAATCGAGTTTTTTCCAATTAATATATCTTACTAAAGGGTTTGAGCTAAAATATACTGGAGAATCCACGTAAATACCCCTGGCAAATCTTTGCAGATCGTTTCTATTTATTCGAATCACTCTTGTTCCTTTATTTCGTGATGGAAAAGCTGTTTTCAAAACCACCCAAAATCCGACTGCGTATTGATTTATCTTCTCCATAGAATCTATATCCCGCAAGAAACGCATTATGACCTTCGGGCGCAAGTATACAGATCTATAGGCCCGTTTCTGAAGTTTTTTCATTTCCTCAACAGAACGGCCTTTAGGAACATAAGCTAATCCTCCCTCCGTCCAACCTCCATGGGTCTTGTAGTCCGTCCAATTCTGGGACTTCAAACCTCTTTCTTTAACAGCCAAATCATATAGCTCTGTTCCAGGAAAAGGTGTAAAAAGGGTAAATTGAGACCATCTGGCATCCAATTTTTTGGCAAATGAAATAGTTTTTAGACTCTCCTGCCTTGTTTCAGTTGGTATACCTAACATAAAAAATGCCCTGATACTAATCCCGATTCTTTTGGTGGCAGCAAAGGTTTTTTCTATTTGTTTAAGTGTTATATCTTTGTGAATAACCTCGAGAAGACGCCGGGAGCCGGTCTCAACACCATAGCTTATTTGCCAGCAACCGGCCTCCTTCATCTTTTTTAGCATATCTTCATTGACTGTATCTACCCTGCTCTCACAAGTCCAACTGATCTTTTTTTGTAAACCCTCGCGAATTATTCCATCACAAAGGCAATTAAGAAAATGTTTATTAACCGTAAGGGTATCCGCCTCTAAATTGATTTCTCTCGCACCGTAATCTTCAACCAATATACAGATTTCTTTAATTATTCTTTCCACAGAATGATGACGGACTTTACGTCCAAATATTCTACAGCAGAAAGCGCAATTAAAAGGACACCCCCTAGCCACACTGACAGTAAATGCGTGTTCGGACTTAGTTCTGCTTCTTGTCATATGATACGCATCCATTGGCAACAAGTGACGAGCGGGAATTGGAAGATCGTCTATATCGGTAATCATTGGTGGCGGTGGATTTACAACCACAGCATCATCTTTCAAAAAGGCAATGCCCGAAATATCATCCGTATCGCCACCCTCCTCAATGGCATTAACAAGATTCAGAAAAATAACTTCCCCCTCGCCGATCACCACAAAATCAATCTCTTTATTTTCAATTAATGTCTCTTTGGGCAAAATCGTTGGATGCGGCCCGCCAACCACGATCTTAATCTCAGGGAAGCCCTTTTTAATAGACTTTACCACCTCAACACTTCGGATATACATCGGTGTCAACATGGTAACACCTATTAAGTCATAAGCCTCCTTTTCAATTAACTTACATATTTCCTTTGATGTGAGGTCAAGAGCTGGAGCATCAAGGATAGATACAACATGCCCACCTTGCTCAAGTTTCGCTGCCAGATAAGCTAGACCCAGGGGTTCATTTAAAGGACCAAATTTTCCTAAATCCTTTCCATACCTATCTTCAGTTGTATACGGCGGATTTATTAACAAAACCTTCATAATTTTCATTTCCTTTTACGATAGAAAGCAATCAATAATTTTATCGAATTAATACACAAATCCTCACCCAGTTGCCGATACCACTGGAACCAGGACCAGCTCCATCTATTCGGATGGATTTGCAGGTATATTTTCGGATATCTTTCCGTACTGATAAGATCGATTAATTGCACAGTTGTAGAAAGCGATGGTAAAGGCCTGACAGAAGAATCCGGGAATGTATCCTTTAGGTTATACTTGGCCCTATTCCATCCCCTGCCGGTATCCGTAGCATAGAATAAATCGGGATCATAGATACTGATATAGGCCTCACCGAGCAAATCAAATCGCGAAAGGGGAAAATGGCGCAAAAAATCACTATTTTTCCAAGGATAAAGAGGATTTCCGTGCATGCATGCAGTATATACATCTGCCAACATCCTCATTTCAGTCAATTCAGAATCAAAAATACGCTCAGCCAATTTTATATCACCATGCGCTTTATCCATAACTTCATAGTGATATCCTATTTCATGGCCTAACGAATCAATCTTTCTAATAATTTTTTTATTGAAAACGTTCTTTTTTACTCGAAAATAATAGGTGGAACGGATTCCATGTGACGATTCGAGCAGGGCCATTCTTAATGCATTTTCAGGCCGTCTATCAACATCATGCCTTAAAATGATAAATGCTGTTGGATCCTCTTTTTGCCGAAAATATTCTTTAAGTGTTAATACCTTGAAACCTGCTCTCTTAATTGCCGCAATAAGATCTTTATATATTGTTAAGCTGAAATCTTTTTCCATCATAATGCCATTATGGAATAATCTGATCCCCGACTCTCTCAAATTTCATACCACAAGAGACGCATTCAAACTCGTCGGAAAGATGTCCTCCGCATTTACATACCCACCCGATCTGTCCAGCCGGGTTACCGACCACTATGAGGCTGTCCGACAACTCACCAAAGTTGTCATTTCGAGCGTAGCGAGAAATCTGGTCGTAGTGGAGATTAGCTGTTTGCTTTTAATTGGGACCCAATCTTTGATTCAAAATCCCAATGAATAGAAATATCAATATGTTATACAAGAAAGCACTGTTTCTCCGGAGCGTAAAAATGTCAACTATCTATGACGTAATATAGGCACAATCCACGGTATAAGGGGTTTTTCGGCTTATTTTTTTGGCAAAAACGACAAAAGTAGTTGACACAACGGGCTGGTTATGTAACCTTCCTATCATTGATTTTTCACAACCTTAAACGATAGGAAGAAGCCATGACCGAAACCAAGAAAAAGTTTCTCCAACAAGAAGGTTTACTAAACCCAAAACCGGAAAGGGTCTCTCATCCTCTATTTGAAACCCTCGGTTTCTTCGACCCGTTTGACCTGCCGCAGGTTCGATACGAGATGATCCGTGTTGCTAGAGTCGAAAAAAAGTCAGTTGCCGAAGCCTGTAATTTGTTCGGATTCTCACGGGAATACTTTTACAAACTCGAACGTGCTTTCATGGCACGTGGATACGTTGCTCTGATAGGCTCAACCATGGGACGTCGACCAATCATCGCTCTCAACCAAGAACTTGTCAACTTCATCGTACACCGTAAAATTGAGAAACCCAACCTGTCAGGAGAAAACCTTCGCCAAGAGATTCAACGACTTTTCAATGTGCATTGCTCGCGCCGAACCGTCGAAAGAATTGTCGAAAAGCTTGGGCTCCCCAAAAAAAGGGGGGAGCTCTCAAGTTAACTCTAAATGTTGACCTTCGAGAATGGCAACACAGGTTCTTCTTTGAAAATCATGACATCCCACAAGTAATCTATGAGAAAATGCGTAAGGCTAACATGGACCGTCGTATTCACATAGAAAAGAGCCTTATGAACACCATTCAGGCTCATGGTATAGCCGGATTGTTCATAGATCCTGAAAACGTCCTTGAATCTTTGTCATCATCGCAATCCAGGACTTCTCCCCGACTGGGCACAGCTTTTCATCACAATCACCTGCCAGACGAAGCTTTCGAGACTATCGCCAGGTCCCTTGCAGAGGGTGTCGGTGTTGCTGCGACGGCCAGAATCCAGAACGTGGATAAAAAGACGGTTCTCCTCGTCCTGGCTAAGGCCGGTGAGCAGGCCAAAAAAGTCAGCCGCTCTATCCTTATGAATGTGAAAGTCACAGAGTGTCAGCTCGACGAAATGTGGTCTTTCGTAGGCAAGAAAGAGAAGAACCTTGATCCTGTTGAGAAATTGCAACAATCGTTGGGCGATGCATGGATCTGGATCGCCTTTGATGCCATCAACAAGATTGTCCTTGCCTATATCATCGGCAAGCGAACTCTGCCTCACGCCGTATCTCTTCTCGAAGAAGTAAAACGGATTACCATACGAATGCCCGATTTGTTCTCATCAGATCAATTGGATCAGTACACCAACGCAATACTCCAAGTTTATGGGAAGATTGAATATCCTACCCGTAAGCCTGGTCCAGGTAGACCACCTAACCCTCGCCTCGTTCCTCCAGAGGACCTGCTCTATGTTCAGGTTGTCAAACAGTACAAGCGACATCGAGTAGTCAAAGTGACCCAAAAGGTTGTCTTTGGTGACCCAGACAAAATCAACAAAATTCTGGCTGCATCCCCAGTGAGTAGCAAAATCAATACATCCTATGTAGAACGAAATAATGGAACTATTCGCCACATGGACGCCCGTTGTGTACGCAAGACATTCCGCTTTTCAAAGTGTCAAGAAAACCATGAGCGCCAACTTGCGCTTTCTCTTTTATACTACCATCTCTGTCGGCCTCACAAAACCTTGACGAAACGTTATGGCCGACCAACTACTCCTTTCATGGCAGCAAAGCTTACTGACCATGGCTGGAGCATGGGTGAGCTGTTGAGCTTTAAGAGCAAAAAACGTTACACTTAAACTGGACCACCACCAGAAATCTTATTGTATTGAAAATACGTAAGTTTTAGATTTTTCCCTTCGGTCGAAATGACATGAAAACGTATTCTGGGACAGCCTCCTAGGACGTGATCAGGAATATCTCTGGTGACTACCGCGCCTGCACCGATAAAAGCATAGCGGCCTATGGTTGTAACACAAATGGTCCTGGCGTTGGCCCCAATGGTAGCGCCCTTCTTAACCAAAGTAGGCCACAATTGATCCATCTTACGAATTTTTGCCCGAGGATCGTAAACAATTGATGGCCGCAGAAGACTCCGTCCTCAAGCGTGACACCTTTGTAAACACTCACATCATTCTGTATTTTGCAACCGTATCTTCCGCTTGATATATTGTTCAGTCTTTCTGCTCAAATCGGTGAGATGATACTGGTCAATATTACCCACTAGCAGCAGTTCGATGATCCCCGTATCCTTGCCCTCGGCGTAATCATGGACCAGGAAAGTACTTTCCAATACCCATCACGATCGCTTCCAATGCGCATAAGACGACCCTCAGCTTTTAGCTTTGCAATATGCCCTTTAATAGTATTGGTATTGGGACTTTTTGCAAGTACTCCCGCGATCTCTTCACGAGTCATGTTTGGGTTTTTGCTAAAAAGTTCAAGAACCTGTTCACGTGTTCTGATTTTCCGGGTAATTTTCTGGGTAATTTTAAAAACCGTCACCTTAAAACCATGCTGAACCTCCTCAAAGGTCGGCTGGGGCAAGCCATATTCATTAAAAGCTTCAAGGACCCGCTTGATGCCTGATCCATATTTTTCTATGATTCCGGCATCTTTGAATACAGATGCAATTTG
>JAFDKF010000113.1 GCA_019307135.1 Deltaproteobacteria bacterium | reverse complement strand
AATATCACCGGAAGTAAAATCCATAGTCAAACAAGCAGACCTCCCGGAGAGAATGTCAGCCCTCTTTTTGGGTGACAGCAAGATAAGTGCCAACTGTCATTTGCGGCAATAGATATATATATCATTATTTTCTAATAAACGAAACTGATTTTTTCGCTTATTTATAAAAAAAATTACGCAAACACAAGAAGTGCATTCCCCCAAAAACGATATTAGCACTCAACAGGTTGATCTGGGTTGAATTTTGAGAGCCCAGGTCATTAAGTGCCCATACCGGGTTTTGATCACTAACTGGAGGCAATGGAGGGAGGTGACCCATATGGAATTTCCGTGGCCACAATGGATGGAATGGGCAATCGCTGGGGGATCGACTGTCGTTGGCGTGATTGCATTAAAAATTATTGATCGTTTCCAAAGGCCGAAGGAATAGGCCAATGAGGGCTCGGCTTGTAGGGATCTAGCTGATTGCGCCTGGCGAGAAGTTGCTTGGCAATCCATTCTTAATACCGCACGAGAAAAGCGGAGCCAGAAATGCCTCCGCTTTTTTATGTACGTATGATGTGCTTTCCCTGATTCAGATTATGGTTTGCTGCTTGCTTTTTTCCTCCACTCCCTATGACTCAAAGGTGTTTTCCAAAAGGTTCCCTTACATTCAACGATAAAGGCTTTCGGATCGAGTAGCTCCCAATTCAGCATAACAAGAAAAATGCCATAACACTTGCTCAGGGAAACAGAAAGGGTCTGTAAAGATGTCCATCTCACATCTGTGTCTCTAAACATGTGTTGTCAAAACACAGATGTCCTTGCATTATCACCACTGACACAAGGAAGAAACCGGTGGCAGATGTCTTGCACAATCTCCAATCTTCAAGACATGCGCAACATATGGGACATCCTTTAAAATATAAGTTTCTTCGTTTCGTTTTGACAAACTGTGGAATGATTGATGGTATGAAACCATGGGTTTCCGTTTCTGGAGACGAATCAAAATTGCTCCGGGGGTGACCCTTTCAATCCCATAGAGGTCTGTTAACTTTTCCCTTTGACATAGATTTCGTTCTGTCTTAAGTTTTTGCCACATTATGACATGCCTTACTTCACGTACTCTTTGGACTCGTTGCCCGATGCAGGGGCGCCTGCGACCTGAAGATCTATCACGGTCATTTGTCAGTTTAATCCACAGATTTCGCAGATTACCCCAGTACCATCTCCCGGAGCTACGGGGCAGGCACGGATTACTCTAATCATTTGAAGGACGATGCGAAATCTGTAAGGTTTAATTCCCCGCAGCTTGCTGCGATAGAAAAGATAAAACACTTATTTTGATACCCCGCGGCTTGCCGCGGGGTAGTTCATTAAAGGAGGGAAATGATGAGGGTGCTCAAAGGGATACTCTGCCAATGTCTGGTCCTGATGGTGTGGGTTGGATTGACCCATGCGACAGGGGAAAAAGAGGCTATACCTGTCATTGAGATAGAAGGGGCGACCTATGACTTTCATCAAGTAACCCAGGGAGAAGTTGTAAAACACGACTTTCGGGTCTTTAATTGCGGCAACGCACCCTTGCAGATCAAGAACGTCAAGCCCGGTTGAGGCTGCAGTGTGGCCCGGTTTGACCGGACCATCCCGCCTGGAGGCGAGGGAAAGATTACCCTGCAAGTGCGGACCAAGGGATACCAGGGCAAGCTCCACAAGCGTGTCCGTGTTTTTAGCAATGACCCCAACCACCCTCAGGTGACCATTGGCCTGAGAGGGATAATTTGGGTGCCCATCCACGTCAACCCGCGCTATGTCCGCCTCGGGGGCGTGGAGAATGAGGATATCGAAAAGGTGGTTAGCCTGCGAGGGGAAAAGAAAGAACCCCTGATTGCCAAACTCGCCTCGGTCTCCATCCCAGACAAGGTGGAGGTGAAACTGGAGGAGACTGAAAAAGGACGCGCCTATCAGCTTAAGGTTAAGAACAAGGTCAAGGAGGAGGCAAGATACAGGGGGAGGCTGAGGTTGACCACCAATTATCCGGAGAAGCCCGAGATTGTCATTCAGATTACGGGCGACATTAAGGCACGCCTGGAGGTGAGGCCCAAAATATTGAGCTTTGGCCGTATTTCGCAGGAGCGGCTGAGGCAATTGAACAATGATTCCAGGGTCATGACCCGTTCGGTCACAGTCCTATTAAATAAGGGTAATGACTTGAAGATTGAAAGGGTGGAACTGGAAAAATCCCTCTTCAGGGTTTCCACCAGGCAGATCCAGCCAGGCCGCATGGCTCAGATCCTGGTTGAGCCCCTTTTGGAAAAGCTCAAGAAGGGCGCAAACCAGGACCGTTTGAAGATCTATACAAACCAGAAGGGTGGTGAGGTTCTGGAGGTGCCTATCCGCTTTGACCTTTTATGATAATCCTTTCGTCAAATGCGGCCTATCTGATTTCCATCTTTTGAAGCTCGGGGTTTGACTCGATGAGGCGTGAGGCAATCTGCTCGCATCGGTAGACCTGGCAGTCTTGTTCGATTTTCTTTAGCTCTTCAAAGAAAGAAGGTTTCACATATCCCTCAGCAAGGGCAATCTTCTGGAGTACTTCCATTATTTGTTTGAACATTACACCCTGAGGACAGACAACCGTGCACGTATTACAAAGGGCACAGTACCAGATGGCAGTGTTTTGCAGAAGCTCATCCTTGTACCCAAGGTTGATCATGCGCACAAACCTTCTTGGATCAAAGCCTGGAACGGCTTGATGGACCGGACATGCCGCGGAACAAACCCCGCATGTGTCGCAATTGGTGGGGAGTCTTCCCTCTAAATACATAGCAATTCTGTGTTTGAACTCTCTGTCAGTTGCTGACCCTGCCACAAGAATTTCCTCCTAAGATTTGAAGTTGAGATTATGGCTCTACACTAGTGTCCGTCCAGAAATGGTAGATTTTGTCCCGAGACAAGGCCGCACAAAGGTTTTTACCGCAGGCGTAGCAGCGCTACGTTGAGGATACAAACCTGCGGAGAACGCGGTATCGGGGCAAAAGATGCCGTTTCTGGATGGACACTATACTAAGAATCAGAATATCTTGTCAACCGAGGAGCAGGTCGATGCCGATTTTTCAGAAATTAGCATCTTGATATCGCAAAAAAGTTCTTGAATGGCCTCCGTGAATTTTCCCTCCTGGGTAAGGATGGATCCCACAGTGGGCTCCAAAGCAAGCAAATCGGCTGTGTAGGGGAGAAAATAGCTGGCTGGTCTCTCGATCCCGGAGCGCTCAATAAATGCCTTCACCCTATTTTGGTCTTCTTCTCCCCGCACTTTATTAACCACCAGCTTCAGATGCGGGATGGCCAGTTGCCGGGCTAAGGTCATAGATTTTTGGGCAACGTGGAGCGCAGTTGAGGTGGGCTCTGTCACGACCAGCAGAAGCGAGAAGCCTTTAAGTACGCCGCGGCCGAAGTGCTCAGGTCCGGCCTGGGTATCCACCAGGATAATCTCGCCGGGCTTTAGAACAATGAATCGCATAACTGCTTTCAGCAGGTTGTTTTCCGGGCACAGACACCCGGTAGCCGCCTGATCGACCGATCCCATAGCAAGGAGGGAAAGATTGGGTTTTAGCTGAAGTCCGAAACGCTGTACCACATCACTTACGTCCGGGTTCAGGCGCAGCAGCCCCCCCCAGCCTGAACCGGGTTTGGCCCCGGTCTTTTCCTCAATATAGGCCTTGTTGCGACTCAAAGGAACAATTTTTTCAGCCTCTTCGAGCGGGACCCCTAAACTCAGGGCCAGGTTCATTTGCGGGTCCTCATCAGCTGCCAGCACCCGGTATCCGCTATGGGTAAGAAGCTCAGCCAGCAAGGCGACCAGGGTGGTTTTTCCCACGCCACCCTTGCCGGCAACTGCAAGGCGAAATCCCCTTTCATTCGTCTTGTTTTTCATCTGTATCTCAGGTCCCGTTCATGGCGGCCCCGTCCTTTAGACCGGGGGTGGCCCTGGCATTTGGTAGGCGTTCACCGTTCTGGGTTCACCTCTAAACCTCTGAACCTCTAAACCCGTGAACGGCTACATGATTTGCCCTTTATTATGATAAAATGCAAGGCTAAAATGATACGGACGCTACGTTTGACCCATTATAGTATTTTGGTTAAATTTTTTGTTGTTTTGTGGAAAATTTTATTGTATTATAATTTTTTTGGAATAAGCCACACTAACATCCGGGTTTTCGAGTCTTCTCGACAAACCCTGCGATGGAAAGAAAGGGGAGATAAACTTGAGAGAGTTTAGCAGCTTGGAGGTCAAGGTCGTTAACCGTGACCTTGAGAGGGCCATGAAAGTGCTTAAGAAAAAGATCCAGAATGATGGCCTGTTCCGACGGCTTAAGCTCAAGAAGAGTTACGAAAAACCGAGTGAGTGTCGTCGTCGCAAACGTCGCGAGAGTGAAAGGAGGCAGAGAATAGCCCGCTTGAAACGTTCCAGGTACTCCAGGTACTAGTCCATTCCTGTCATCCTCTGAGCCCGGTCCTGCCACCGGGCTTTTTTTGTCCCCGCTATCCTTTTCCTGGATCATTGATATGGCCATGGCCCCCTTTTTGTATGCGAGTCCATGGGGTTTTGTGTTATAGGAAAATCCCATGTTTTTCAGGGTCTATTTCTATAGCATTCTTTTTGCGGTAGTACTTTGGCCATCATCGACATTTGCAGCCGTCCCGTCAGTTCGCGGAGAACCCGGTCTTCCATACCACATCAAGGCAGACTCTTTGAATTACGATGATGCCACCAAGACCTATAGGGCCAGGGGTCACGTGACGATTACCAGGGCTGATCAGTCTTTGCAGGCAGATGCTGTGGACTTCAATGCAGAAACCACGGAGGCTGAGGCCTGGGGCAATGTGCACTTCAGATGGGGCGAAGATTGGCTCACCGGCACCGGACTTGAAATAAACCTGGATGCAGGTATCGGCACCCTTTACGAAGGAACACTCTTTATCAAGGAGAGCCATTTTTACATAAGGGGTAGCAAGATCGAAAAGATAGGCAAAGATTCATATCATGTTGCTGACGGCCGCTTTACCACCTGTGACGGAGATTCTCCGGCCTGGGAAATCACTGGCAAGGACTTGAGGGTCACCATAGAAGGATATGGCACGCTCAAGCATGCCGCCTTTTGGGCAAGGTCGATTCCTGTCTTATATGCACCGTTTTTGGTCTTTCCGGCAAAAATAAAACGTCAGACCGGGTTGCTTGTGCCCCAGGTTTCCTATTCTGACCGGGACGGCTTTGAATACAACCAGCCCTTTTTCTGGGCCATCAGTGAGAGTTCCGATGCCACCTTTTATGAGCACTACATGGAACATCGTGGTTTCAAACACGGTGTGGAATACAGGTACGTGCTGGATGCTGAGAGCAAAGGTACCGCAATGTATGATTTCCTTTATGACTGGGAGATTGATGATGGCACGGCTGATGGCTATGAGGGATTTACCGAAGACAAGGAGCTCCGTTTAAATAGAAAGCGGTGGTGGTTCAGGATGAAAAACGACCAGGAACTTCCGGCTGGATTCAAGGCAAAACTCGATGTGGACCTTGTGAGTGATCAGGATTATCTTCGCGAGTTTGACACGGGCTATTCAGGCTATGAACACTCTGACAATTATTTCCTTAAAGAATTTGGCAGGGAACTCGATGATGAAACCGAAACTGTCCGGCTGAACCAATTGAACCTTAGCAGAGGCTGGGATCAGTACAGCCTGAATGTCGATTTTCGCTGGTACGACAATGTGATCATCCGGAAAAATGATCTGCCTGACCGGACACAGCAGAATTTGCCATCAGTCAACTTTACCGGCTCAAAACAAAAAATCTCCGATACCCCTTTCTATTTCGACCTGGAATCTTCCTGTGACCATTTTTGGCGGGAGGTGGGAACACGTGGGTACTCTGTAGATCTGCACCCGAGGGTCTACTACCCTGTGTCCCTTGGCAAGTATGTTGACTTTGAACCCTCTGTTGGCGGACGCGAGACGCTGTGGCGGGTTGAAGAATATGAGGATGACACGACCGGGAAAGAAGATCAGTTGGAATCACGGGAAATATACGACTTGAAGGCAGACCTGTCCACGGAAATCTCCAGGGTATTCAACCTGAAAGGAACAAGCGTTGACAAAATAAAACATGCAATCAAGCCGCAAGTGGTGTATGAATATGTGCCTGAACTGGAACAGGAAGACCTCCCGGACTTTGTAAGCAGGATAGACAAGAAAAATGTTGTAACCTACTCGATCACGAACAATTTTACGGCCAGGGTTGTGGAAGGCTCTAGACCCGTTGCAGAAATGGAGCCGGCACCTCAAGAAGAATCTCCGGTTCGGCGGTACAGGTACAACGATTTTTGTCGGATCAAACTCAGCCAAAGCTATAATATTGACGAGAGACGAGAGGATAAGAAGACTGGCGAAGAGAGGCCCTTTAGAAGGCCCTTTTCTGACATCAAGGGAGAGTTAGAATTCAGGCCTTATGATTGCCTGGACCTGGATGCAGATGCGACCTGGTCGCCGTATGATAGTGAATTCACGAGCTTCAACGCGATCCTGGAACTGTGTGATAGGCGGGGAGATCATGCGTCCGTGGATCACCGATATGCTCGGGGGGATGACGGCGCTGGCACGAGGAGTATTGTCACAAAGATCTTTCTGAAGCTTTTTGACCCAGTGGCGGTTTACTGGGAACACGAGCGCAACATGAAGGAACACGAGAACGTGAAATCAGTTATGGGGTTTATATATAAAGCTCAGTGTTGGTCCTTGGAGTTTGGCTATACGACTGACGGGGCAATGGATGAGCGAGAGTACTTTCTTGGGGTAAGCCTGTACGGACTCGGTGAGTTCGGGCGTGGACACGAACGTGACAAATAGAAAAAGAAGATTAGAAAGCCGTAACGAGGGATAGAACATTCTGGTACAGGGGCAGCTCTAATGACAGCGCAAATGGACATGCATCCTGCCTGGTATGTGGTTCACACCCGAAGCCGCTTTGAACAGGTCGTCTTTGACGGGCTTCAAGGGAAATCCCTCGAGGCATTTCTTCCGAAGATAACGGTGATGAGCAAGCGCCGTGACCGGCGTAAGAAGATCCGGGTCCCTCTGTTTCCTGGCTATATCTTTACAAGAAGCGATCTCAATAACCACGAGCGTCTGGAGATAGTGAAGACCATAGGCGTAGTCCGTCTTATTGGAAACAAGGACGGCCCGATCTCCGTACCGGATGAAGCGATTGATTCCCTTCGGATCATGGTTGCGGTGGACAACCCTGTGGAAACCGGCACCCGGTTTAGAAAAGGGGATCGTGTCATGGTCGTGGAGGGGCCTCTTGCAGGCGTGGTAGGCACCTTTGTAAGGTATCGTGGTTTCGGGCGCGTGGTGGTGGCCATCGAGGCTCTGGGGCAGTACGCTGCGGTAAATGTTTCCGAAGAACACGTAGAGAGGCTTCCAGAGATTCTGTAAATTAGGGTGAAGCCCCTTGTTCACCTTATTCTTCTTCGGTAAAACGATTGACCATACGGCTCAGTATACGAAAAAGATTGGTGACCAGCAGTATGCCGCTCAAGAACGTCAGCGTCATGGGTACCCAACAATAGCGCTCGTATTGGTGGTGTTCCAGGGCAACACTGATGCCTACGGTGCTAAAATAAAAGATATGTGCTGCGAGGATTGAAATCACAAGACAGAAGGGATCGGAATCATACCAGGGGCTGGCCACCTTTCGAAACAAGGGATTTTTATCTAATTTCATGGATGGCGATATTAATCGAAGAGAGGGCAAATAATCAAGGGGGAAAGGTGACTACTCAGGTTCAAAGTTCCAAGGTTCAAGGTTCAAGGTTGGAGAGCGATGAAGAGTAACTACTCAGGTTCAAGGTTCCAAGGTTCACGGTTCAGAGATTAACCTGTCAACGGTGAACCGTGAACCCGAGCAGTTACAAAAGCGCAAAGTAGCCAACCGTGAACCTGACAACCTGAGTAGTTACGGTGAACAGAAAGATTTTGACATGCGTTTGATAATCGTAGCGGCCTCTGTCTTCTTATGTATGTATGTGTCAGCCTGTGGAGTGATAAAGAAGCTGAGAATGGCAACCGTGGTGCGTATCAAAGGTATATCGGAGGGCTTTGAGATAGGAACCATTGTTTGCACTGAAACCGGCCAGGTCGTTTCCTTTGAGGAACTCATGGCTGACCTTGAAGACGTCCGGATTGTCTATGTTGGGGAGACACATAGCAATGAGGCACACCATGATGTACAACTCAGGATACTCAAGACACTTCACCAGAAAGATCCCACGCTGTTGGTAGGTATGGAGATGTTCGCAACCTATGATCAACATGCGTTGGATCAATGGAGTGCGGGCCAACTGGACGAAGAGACCTTTTTGAAGGAAGCGGGCTGGGAGGAGAAGTGGAAATTCGATTTTGCCCTTTACCGTGCGATTCTCGATTTCATAAGAAAAGGGTCTTTAAAGGTGGTGGCCATCAATGTTCCACGCTCAATTGTCGAGAAAGTTGCCAGGGTGGGACTGGATGGCCTTTCAGATAAGGAGCGGGACCAGATTGCACAGGAGGTTGACACCTCCGGGGAAGAACACAGGACCTATGTTGAATCCGCTTTTGGCACCCATGAGTCTGATGAAATAAGCGCATTTGAATCCTTCTATGAGGCCCAGTGCGTTTGGGAGGATTCCATGGCAGAGGCGATCTCACGGGCACTGAATAATAAGCGGATGCTAGTGATCACCGGAAATGGCCACATAGCGCACAAGTTCGGCATCCCGAACCGTGCATTCAAGCGCACAAAAGCCCCCTTTCGAACCGTCATGCCACTTGCCGTCGGCACAGAGGTGGAACGCGATGTGGCAGACTATATCTGGGTAACCCCGGCCGAAAGGCTTGCGGCCCGGAGCGGGCTGTGTCCTGGAAGGCCGAGAAGGCCCGTGGTAGGGATTCGACTTAAGACTTTGGATCAGGGAAAAGGCGTGCTCATTGTAGACGTCATGCCAAAAGGCCCGGCAGCGCGGGCTGGAATTAAACCGCAGGACATCCTGGTCGCTATTGACGGAAAGCCTGTATCTTGCCTATCTGACCTTCACAATGCCGTCGCCGGAACAAAAGGGGCTTCGACCTTTCTGTTCAAAATTGACAGGCAGGGAAGGCTCATGGAACTGACGGTTAATATCGAAAAGACGAATTCTGCCTTGCCATGACTCTGAGACCTAAAGTGGTCGGTTCCAGGTTCAGGGTTCAGGGTTCAAGGTTCAAGGTTCAAAGGCTATAGTCTACTTTACAAGGGTTCAGGGTTCACGGTTCACGGTTCACGGTTTTAACCTCTGAACGTTTAACCGTTTAACCGCTGAACCTTACTACTTGACGCGTCATCCTTTTCAGCCGTCGTAGCTAAAGCTACTTTGGCGAAGTCGGCTTGCTAACAGCCAGTTAGGCCTGCCCTGCCCGCCCTGGCGCGACAGAAGTTGGATAATGTCCAGCGGAGAAAACCCGGTCTGGGCCAGGGGCGCGACATCCCAAGATGATTT
>JAFDKF010000258.1 GCA_019307135.1 Deltaproteobacteria bacterium | reverse complement strand
CGGTGCTTACCCCGGGAGACCTGCATGATGTCGCCCCAAAGGTATGGCCGAAATATTGTGGCACCGCCGGGAAACCAGGCGGCAAACAGAGAAAACAAACCTTGGCCTGGAGCCATGGGGACGACTGAGGTTCGAGCAATCGAATCTGATCGTTATGCAGGAGTCAGCAGAGGGCATATTAAGTCGGAGGAAACGAGCCCTGACAGATGCACCGAATGGCAGGGGTAAATGAGAGAGGTTAATAGGGAGGTGCTTCTAATGAATTCATTGCAGCAGCGGAAACAGCTTGAGCTGAACTTGGAGTTTTCGGGCACGGGTGTGCACCGGGACTACAGTTCTGAAGAGTTCATTGCGTCGCATCTATCTGAAAGCCCGACAGGTCAGATTCGGCTCATGGAGTCAATCCTTGAGCGGAACAACATGAAATGCGCTTGAAAAGCGTGGTCTGTGTTTTGTCCGTTACGCCGATGACTGTGTCATCTTTGTCGGGAGCAAACGGGCAGGGAGTCGAGTGATGGGTAGCATCAGCCGCTTTATCGAGAAGAAATTGCGGCTGAAGGTAAACAGGGAAAAGAGCGCCGTAGGTCGCCCGTGGGAGCGCAAGTATCTGGGATTCTGCGTGACTAACTCACGCACGAATCCAAAGATTCGCATCCACTGGAAAACGATCAAGCGGTTTAAAGAGCGGGTACGTGAAATCACTGCCCGTCGCCGCGGGCGCAGTCTCGCCCAGGTGATTGGCAAGCTAATGGGGTTTATGAATGGTTGGTGGAATTATTTCGGAATTACCGAATCCTTCAACCGTTTACGCCCCCTGGCCCATTGGATCAGGCGACGCTTGCGAGCGTTGATCTGGAAACAATGGAAGAACCGCCGAACCCGAGTGCGGGAACTGCTCAAACGAGGTGTTTCCCGCGACTACGCACTTACAACCGGGTGTGCCAGAAAAGGCCCCTGGCGAATGAGCATAGTCAAGTGGGTTCATATCGCCTTGCCTGATGCCTACTTCACATCACTGGGTCTTTTGTTCCCCTGGATCTGATTCTGCCTGATCAGCCGAATCGCCGTATACGGACCCGTATGTACGGTGGTGTGGGAGGGGGGAGCTGCAAGGCTCCTCCCTATCCCGATAGGCAAGCGGCCTTTGACTACTTCCCTATGTGCTCTCCGACGGCCTGGAGTGCCCTTTCATATAGCTGGTGACTCACCCTGAAACCTGCCTTTGAGACTAGATCGTCCAGTATCGGCCTAAGCGACGGAATAAGTCCTTTATGCTTTGCCTCAACGAGCACGCCCAGTACTCCCACTACTTTAAGGCCAAGGCGGTCAGCAACCTTCCGTGCTCGCCGTTCATCCACAAGGAGCAAGCTCGCCTTGAGTTCTATGGCAAGGGCGATGGCTTCCGCCTCCCCTTCGGCTAAGTCCGCTTGCAATGCGCTAACCAGCATTCGTTGAGTCACCTGTCGGGCCTCTATCCAGTCCAATGACTGGACTTCAGATGCACCAGGCTCCTCACTTCCTGCCACCGTAATCTCCTGGTACACAGCGTCAGGAATGAGTACTCGGGTATAGAGCTTCCTAAGTAAGTCCAGGTGCTTAACAGCAGCGAGACCAATGATGGGTGAAGCGTCACTGACAACGATCATAGCCGACCCAACTGCCGTAGCGTTTCCAAGTCTTCCTCAAACTCCACTATGTCATAATGCACCGGAATCTGACGACTTGAGAGAAGATGTTGGAACTGGAAACGACTCATTTGTGCCAGACGACTAGCCTGCGCCAACGTGAGTTTTTCTTTCTGAAAGAGTATTACAGCAATCTCTTGGCGAAGTTCTGATTCGGACATACGGGCTGACTGAAGAACGTCATCTGGTATAGTGAGACTCACTTTTCCCCTCCTAATTTGTTAATCAACGTTCCTACTGCGCGCCTAATGTTCGGGTTAACAGGCTGGCAAAGGAGCGCAGCGGATTTGCCAGCCCTTGTTCAGCACGTGGTTAGGCGACCTTTTTTCAGAGTATTTTCTCAATCCTAAAATCATCTAAGACATCCCGCTCCGCTTTCTCAGCGTCCAGAGTTGCTAAAACCGTTAAGCTTCTTGTTATTGTCCTTGTGATTTCTCGCGGTTTCCAATCAACACTCTTTTCCAGAGTCACAGGTGATTTACTGTCGACCATATCGGGCTGAACGATAGCTCTGGTCTGTCCCAAGAGCCCGAATCCAAAACCATATTCGGTGACAACGATGTCCAATTCGATTTCGACAGATATTCTTACAGGATATCGGTCTGCTGCTGTTTCTTCGCCATAGGTCGGAGCACCGCCGATTACGTCAGTTATTTTTACCGGTCTAACAGAAAGAATGCCTTCAATGGTACCATAGATGCGATCTGTCATTTCTGCAAGGGGTGGATTAAGCATCCAGTCAGTGATTTCCAGGGGCGTCTTTCTTACGAAGTCTAAGATCGCAGGTTCATAGGCTAAAACGTATTTTCGTAGTCGTGATTCTTTCTCCTCTATGTACGCTGCTACCTCGTCCTTGAGCAAGGATTTAAGTTTTCCAACAATTTCTGATTCACGTACAAAGTCAACAATAATACCGCGGTCTTTGAATCTGTGTTCGGAACGCCTCACCGCGCCGTCATTGCTAACGACCAGGACTCTGGCTTCCGTACAATTCTCTCTTGCATGTTTAACATAGCTTTCTAAAATGACTGCGTCACATAGACCTTTGCCACCCTGTTCAAAGTAGAGGCTTTTTTTTCACTGCTTCGCTCAATAACCGAGATAGCGGAGCATCCCAGTTGCGTATTACATCAAAGCCAGCAGTTTTCAGCATACGTGACACCATCTTAATAAGTTGAGTCGTCTCCGGTAGGTTGACCTCATCTGGTTTGATATCCGGCACCTGAATGCCATAGTGCTTTAGTAAGCTAATTGATGACAGTAGTTTTTGACGGCTACCCTCCAATACGACTGCAATATGTTCTGGTTATAACGGATTTAGGGGAGCTTGGTTGAAGCCGTGTTCGTGGCCACACCCAAGCAGTTGTGGGCAAGAACACGAGTAACCACAACATATTGATATTACAGGGAATAT
>JAFDKF010000257.1 GCA_019307135.1 Deltaproteobacteria bacterium | reverse complement strand
ATTCTGCTTTTGGCCTCGCTCCAGTCCAAGAATTGGGAAGAACCTTCTTTAACTCGTCCTTCCCTAGCTTGCAGAACATCACCGTGCCAGGAAGGAGATGGGATATCCTCGGGTTTTCGCTGCAGGTCATCCCAAATTCTCTCCAGAGCACGGAGCTTGTCCAGCGTCGTCATCTTTTCCAGCGGGATTTCCACTTCCATGGTTTGCCCTCCCTTCCTGTAAGGGTTAAGTGTAATGTGAATGGATCGCGGTAGGAATGCCGGTTGCCCGGCACCCCCCGCACAGATCCGTACTTGAGGAATTACCTCATCTTATGTTTCATAGCACATAATACCGGTTATGTGAAGGCCCCACTTATCTTGTGTAGCCAGAGAAAGAGGGGACGTTGGCACTTTGTCACTCATAGCCCAGCGCATCCCACAACCTCTTATGTTTGGAGGGAAAATAGGGGACGTTATGTTGTCAGTTTAGTTATGTTGTGAGTATTTTGGATTTACTTTTTTTTGGCTGGGGGTCGGACCTCAGCAACCCTTTAATATAATTACAAAAAGGGCTAATAACAGTCTGTTTTTGACCCTTAAACCTTACATTTCGCTCTTTGAAAAAATATTTTTGGAATTATTGGAGTGTAATGGGGGTTAATGGGGGACGTTGCCACTATTCCACTATTTCCTTCATATCCCGGCCAGTGGTCCTCAGCGTAAGACATGTCCCATGCCGATTTTATGGCCACCGTTGCAGCGGAAGAGTACTGAAAGCATGGAGCATGGTATTACCTCTTCAGAGATTTGATAAAACCTGTAATCATGCGGATTTTTTATGTTCTCATTCCACCTTTCTTCACTTTTTCTTGCAATTTTTCTTGAAGCCACAGATTTGCCATAGTTTCAGCGGAAATTCCTTCCGCTTCGGAAATCCGTTGCAGTTCTTTGGCAATCATGTGGCAGGTTTGTAAGGTTAATCACGTTCCTGGCCCAGAAGCGCGTACTCGGCACATAGTGTCTTACCCCTTGTTACAGCCTCGTGAACGCTCATTCGTTTAACACCCAAATATCATAATGGGGGACGTTGGCAGGTTTGTAAGGTTAATCACGGTGTGAGGTAATGCCTGTAATAGGGGACGTTGTTACCTTCTGACTTTACTGAAAGGCTTATCTGTCGTGCTCCATTTGTGGCTAACTACTGTTTCAGGATTATCACATACCTGGATGTTACTCCAAGTATTCTTTTTTTCTGCATTGCGGAGACGACTACCGCGCTGAAGCGTTGTGCGGACATAGGGGCCTGGATGATGTGGGTGTGGTGCCAGCCGGTTTTGTTTAAAATCCGGAGGTAATCGTCTATCAGGATCGATCCTTTGCCGGATTCTTCTGCCGCTGGTTTGTTCTGAAAATCACGCCAGTCCGCGTTGATGAGGGCAAGCCTTGTCGTCTTTTTTGCATGTTGATTCAGGAGGGCAATTCTTAAAAGGGGTCAAGTCTCCGGTTGACTCTTGCTCACTGCATATATGTTGACCTAGTTAGTCTGGTGAATCAGGAGCAAAGCCCAAAGGGCAAAGTGCAAGCTGCATAGCACATGAGGTGAATAGGGGGCCGTTGCCACTATTCCACTTTTGTTGAATTCTTTGTTTTCATGATAACTGACAATTGGTCACCAACATTATCACTGACGTCTAAATACCACAGCCCTTTTAATAAAGTTGATCTCTAACACCCCATCATTAAAAAGTTCCTTCCCTATTAAAAGGTCTTCAGATCTGGTTAAATAGATCTCAATATCTTTTGTATCTTCATCCCAAATCATCTTCCCACTAAAAACAAGCTCATCTTTTCTGGTACCATCTGCATACTCCACAGTTACCTCTGAAATCAACTCCAATCCAAGCTGAATCGCCAGCTTCACTGGAATACATATCGCTCCGCTAAAACCAGTATCGATCAAGGCGACAACCTTAATCTGCCCTCTACTACCTATAATGGTAGTTTCGATAACTGGATCACCAGAGCTATCAATATAACCCTTCATGGCAACATGCCTCTAAATTTCACTACTGCTGGGTAACCTATCTTTATGGAGTAAAAAACGGCATTGGGATATTTCTGCCTCCCTTTTTTAACTGCATCCAGAACAGTTTTACCTAGGAAATAATCCCCAGTTTCATGATTGATGGCTACAATTTCTCCCTTATGATCTAATTCCAACTTGTCCTTCAGATTTTCATAATAGATCTTTCTGCCTTTTTTTGCCAATTCTTCCTGATTAAAGTCAAAAATTTGATCATCCATTTCATCCTCCAGTAAAAACGAATTGAGTAATGAGGGACTTTGTTACATTATGAAGTTATGCCAGATATCCGCTTATAATTTCTGGACTGTCATACCAGTTAAATAAAAGCAAGACCGAATTTAACGGCACAAGGGCACTTTTTGCCAACGTTCCCCACAACGTCTTACTCTCACCCTACTAATATCCAAGACCTGAGCAACCTCAGAAGAACGTTATTAGCCTGTCCCTAATTTTCCTCAAAACCTGTAAAGTTTCAAGCCATCTAGGGAGAGAGGGGACGTTGGCACTTTGTCACTCATAGCCCAACACCAGAAGCGCGTACTCGGCACATAGTGTCTTACCCCTTGTTACAGCCTCGTGAACGCTCATTCGTTTAACACCCAAATATCTTGCCACATCGGCTGCCGAATAGCCTGTTTCCTCGGCAACTTAGGGGACGTTGCCAGGCCGTAATGGGGGACGTTGGTAGTTTTGTTAGTTTATTGCACTCCTTAAACATACTGATGATCAACTGAATTCCTTTGCCTTGAAGTTTTTGCGATTGACCAGGGTAGCACCGCCTTCACTGGTCTGTGTAAGCACATATAGTCCCGCCTTCTCAGCATAGCGACTTACATCATCCTTCACAACCAGAGCCCCCATCCCACCGAAAAGCCTGCGCTCGCGGTACTCTGGAAAGATTTCCATGAATTTAGGTAGTTTCTTTTCTGTAAATCTGTCTACCATCCTCTTTTGCAATTTGTTCTTGACCTCTATCACCAGCACAGAATCTCCATTTACTGCCACAATATCGTATTCGCCCGAACCCTTCTTCTTCAAATTTCTCTTCACATCCGCAAAAATCATATCCCGTTCTTTTTTGAAAAGATAGCGGACGTTTCTGTAAAACAAATCCTCGGCGACCTCCCCCTGTACCAGTCCAAGATCACCAAGCTGCCTCCCAATTTCATCAAGTTTTGTTATGGTTTTTTGGAGTAGTTCGCCTGTTTTCGCAATTTGAGCATCGGTTCTATTTTGTGATTCCTTCAATTCCAGGATCTCCGCGTCAATCTTCTTTTGTGCATCTCTTCTCTCCTCACCATACCTCTTTTGCGATTCTTTCAGCTCTGAGGTGCCTTGAAGGAGTATTTCCAAACCTCTCTCTATACGATCCAACCTTGTTTCTTTGTCTTGTTTCGCTTTCATTTGGTTGCTCCTAAGAGTTATAATGCGGTAGTGGGGGCGTTGGTACGTTTGTTACTTTATTTCCATTGCTCTACAGTTTAAGACAGCTCCGCCCCTTGGATTACATAACAGCAACCTGAGAATTGCCGGCATTTACAATGGGTTATGATTGTTAGGGGCTCAAATAATGCTTTTCACCGCATCAGCCAGTTCGCTACCAGGATTGTCAAAGCCTTCCTGCTGGACCTCATAGTGGAGCTCCCTTATCTGCTTCTTTATCTCTTCGTACTCCGATACCTTCCTTTTCAAAAACCTGATCGTCAGTCTCCCCTTCTCTTCCAGGCCCTTCGGGGTTAGCATATATGTGTAGGGAATCTTGTTCTTGGCGCTCTTAAAGCGGGTAATCTTTATCCAACCTTTAGCCGCAAGTTCAGAAATACAGTAGTTCACCTTGCCGAGGCTGATACCCATTCTTTTCGCCATATCACGCTGACCAAGATTGGGGTCTTGGCTCAACACCTTGAGCAGGCGGTAGCGAATTTCCTGTTCGTACATGTAGTTCATGAGATGAACTTTATAGGTAGGCTCGTGGATTATGTCAAGAAAAAAATGGGAATGGGTGTGAATCTGGGGGAAATGGCGGAACTTTGGGGGCGCCCTTTGGCAGAAAGCTTGGGGGTCAAATCTTTCCTCTTGACAATTGAAGAATTGAGACCTGAATTTTTCCCCAAAAAGGGCAATGTGGCCCTATGCAGCAAAATGGGAAAGGGGATCTGCCACATCGATGTTCCATACGGAGATTGACGATTAACACTCTCACGAAGCCATGGTTTCCGCCGCCCCGGTGGAATAGCCTTGGATTCCACAGGGCAGGCAGGCGGATTGCGTTTTCTCCCCTTCATCTGGAAGGTGAGAAAGCAACAAAAGAATCCAAATAATCCTGTCGCGCGAAGCATCCCGCAGGGATAATCCTGTCGGATAAAATGAACGATCTCCCTCTTTCAATCGAATCGCACAAATTTATGACGCTGTGTATACCATGGTTAAAAGGAAACAAATTTATGGCCCGGGCTTACCTCTATGTTTTTGAATGTATTCCACAAAAAATGCCAAAAACAGCATAACAAATAACCCCACTACAGTTGCTAACATCACATTAAGCTTTATCTTGGGCTTTATGGGATGTGGGCTGCTGATGGGAGATTGAAGAATCTCTATGTTCTGCACATTGTTCTTTTTGAATTCCAGATCTTTGATCTCTTCCAATAATCGTTTTGATTCACTATCTAACTTTTGCAGGTTGATCTTCTTATCCTCTCTCCGAGTCATGAATTTATCGACTTCCTGCCTGCACGTATTTTCAAGTTCCATGTTTTGCTGAATAGTATTTGTATAGAGAAAAGCGGCAATACTGGGGCGTAGGGGACGTTGGCACTTTGTCACTTAATGCCCAACAAATCCCACAACCTCTTATTTTTGTCAAGGAAGGTAATGGGGGACGTTGTTACCTTCTGACCTTATACTAACTGCTCATACATCTATTCATCATTGTGAAGCATTTCCCTCCTAAAGCGGGACATCCTTTATAGGATTGGTTACGGGAAAGCCCTCGAGGGTTATAACTTTACAGAATTTTTCATCGGCGCAAACAACGGTCTTAAGTTCTGTCTGACTTATTGCTTTCATTACTGAAAGTTGCATCGCATCGAGTGTTTTCAGACTATGTTTTTTAGCATACTTTAACAAAAGTTTTGTTGATTCCAATTTTTCGGCATTTGTAAATTCAGCAACTTCGTAAATTTCTTTCTTAATATCCTGAGAAAACAACTTCCTAAAGATACGAAATTCTCTTCGTCAATTTCACCAACCCTTACTTTTAAAGACAGTGCGGAATAGAATTCAATAATGAGCGTCTGATTCTGCAAATAATCTGTCTATAAGATCGCTGCCATCTTCCCGGTGATATCGTTTGACAATAGCGCTGGTGTCGAAAAAATATTTACTCAAACTCTTTCCTCTCTGGGGGGTAACAGGGGACATCCTATAGCGTTTTTGTCAAGCAAAAAATCGTTAGAGAAAGAGGGGACGTTGGCACTTTGTCACTCATAGCCCAACGCATCCCACAACCTCTTATCTTTGTCAAGTATTTCCCCCCCCCCGCTCTCCACACCGTAACGCACTGTATCTTCTAATGTTCAGAAATTTGCCTACCGAGGCACCTGAATATTTCATCTCATTAATTGCCATATGGCAAATAACTGATCTGGCTTCGCATATTTTACCCCTTTGACTTTTTAGAAGAATGTCATCAATTTTTATCCCGAAGTATGAAGTGACCTTATCGGCCAATTGGTCTATTGGGATTCTTTCTTTAATCCTATTCTCTTCGAGTTCGTTAGCAGCCCCCAAAACCTCGGCAACAAAATCCCCACTGCCCAAAATTCTTTCATCGGCCAGTTCCCGATCTTCTTTTTCCCTTCCCAGTAAACCAGCTTTATTTCCACCTGAACTGCGAATTAGCCCACCTCCCTGTAAGTCAGCCCGACTACCTTGGTCAACTCCTTTTCTTACAAAATGCCGATACATTCGACGAGCCTCACTAAAATTATCACCAAAAAGGAGAAGCACATCTTCTACCGTCTTTTCCGCAAGGGATTTCCCTGCCCTTCTTCGGTTATTATTTGACAGATAGCTGGGCATCAAGGGATTCTTTCCTTTTCCTAATATGGTGCTGTGCCCTGTCCAGGGGTATTTATCGAGTTCTTTCAAGTTTTTTACCAGACCTGCTCGTAAGGGGTTGAGGTGGGTGTAGCGGATAAGTTCCAGAAGATATGGATCTTCTTCACAGATGACCGATTTGTACCGATTCTGAAAAAGGTGTCCTGCTCTTCGATGACGTCGGTTAAAAGTCATAGCGTATCCAGTCATCAGACGACGCATGACCTGACTCAACGGGCTAAGACTGGTTCGCAGCAGCAAATGAAAGTGATTTGGGATCAGCGCCCACGCGTAGCATTGGGTTTGAGTTTCCTCCAAGATAGTGGCCAAGCGATCCAGAAAGGATTTGCGGTCCTTGTCGTCCTTAAATATTTCTCTTCGTTCAATCCCGCGGGCCATTATATGTTGCAAAAGGCCAGGCGCGTCAAGTCTTGCTTGGCGAGGCATAGGATATACTCAGGGCTCAAAACTAAGATCAAAGTGCTGAGAATTGTGAGAATATGAATTTGCCAACCTTAATACACTTCATCATGAGTGCCAATATCAATCAGCAGCACACGATCTTCACCAATGAATTCAAAAATAACCCTCCAATTATTATCAACGCTGAAAGCCCATTGCCCAGCCAATTTTCCGCTCAACTTGTGGGTTCTCAATGGTGGCATAAACGGATCAGACAAAAAGAATCCCATCTTTTTCCAAAACTTCTTCTTTAATTGTGCATTCTGCCTTATTCGCTTCCTATAACACTTCTTGAAGCCTTCATCCCATACAGCTTCAATCACCCTCGAGATCCTCCAACAACTCCTTTATGCCACCGCTTCTAACAATCCCCTTTTCAAGACTCATCTTAGCCTCCTCAACCCTCTGCACAAGCCTCTCTCTCTTCAGCTCTATTACCTGTTTTCTTATTATCTCCGCAACGTATTCCTTATCTGCAGAGGGAAGCTGGCCAAATTCTTCGATCACCTTGCTAACACTGGTACTGTTCATTTGATCCTCCGTTGTTGATCCAAGTTTTAAGATTTGTAGACAAATGGGGGACGTTGGCACTTTATCACTTAGCAGAGGACAGGGGGGACGTTGGTGCAGAAAGTTCCTAACTACGTCTGCTTTTGGGATCCGACATAGCCAATCACCAAAGATGATTAGATTTGTTCTCTTATGAAAATTGCAAGCTGACAGTTTGATGTCAGTAGTTGATCTCCGAATCTGAGTTCTCGTAATCAGGACCACCGTGATCTTAATGAACCGGCTTTGACAGGCGGATCCTCTCGCCGCGGGCGGATCCTCTCGCCGCGGACAGTGATGATTGCACCCACCTTGAGCTGGGAACGATAGTAGAAAAATGGGGGTCCTCCATTTGCAAATCAGTACCTCATCTGGTTCGTCTGGTTGATTTGGTCTGTTTGGGGTAAATTGAGGGGACATTCTTTACTTTTTAACTTTCTCTTTCTCAATTGGACTATATTGATTAAGTATAAGGAGTAAGGAAAGGAATAGATCAAGGTTTATATCGTTTTATTATGATCGACTTGAATTCCTCTACATCTTTCAGGTCCTCTTTCATGAATTCGTAAACATAAGCATCGTCAATTTCCCCGTAGAGATGGACAAGCCGATTTCTGAATTTTGCCATCTGGCGTAATCTTTGCCCAAGCTCGGGAGGGACAATACCCTCTTCTTCAAGAACCGTAAAGGAATCGGCATAATCCTTCGGGGCCCGAAGGTGCTCCGACGCAATTATATGGTTGGCCACATCCAGACAACATTCAATACTGACCTGAAGATAATACTTGGCGCTCCCAATTATTATTTTGTCTTTTAAAAAGGCCTCGATAGACGTCTTTGAAATGCTTCTCAATAGCCCAAGATATTCGTCCAACTGGAGAAACTTCTGGGCAATCTTTTCTAGCGATACCATGCTGTTCTCCTAAGGCAATGCTGTCAGGAAACAATGCTCTGTATGTATATACTTTGATATCTGCGAACAACCGGCAAAAAATCAAAATATGCGCTTCGAACCGACGTCTCAAAATCGACTCGTATCGTTTCGTTCCTGGAGAAAATCAACATGCCTTCTGTAATGATCTTACCCGTTAGCACCAGCGGAAGGTTGTTTATAATCCGCACCTCACATGCTACACCACTACCAAGCTTTTCATCGATTTCCAATGCAAGAGACAACTCGAGTTCCAAGCATTGCCTGATAGATATTCTTTCGACATAAATGCCTATATCCAAATCGCTGAAAGGGTGTACCAGTCCTGTGGCATAACTCCCGTAAAGATAAGCAAACAATACGGGATGCTTGCTAAAGATATCTGGAGCAAGCTTTAACAAAGAGCCCCTAATCTTTTCTACACCTTCAACAGACATTTGCCAAACAACTTTCGCTCAAACCACGAGATCACCCGGATTTGCTTTGAACCATCCCAAAGCCGTGGGTTTGGGGGTCAAAGGTTTGGGGAAGTTTGGGGAAGTTTGGGGGTCAAATCTTTCCTCTTGACAATTGAAGTAATTGACACCTGAATTTTTCCCAAAAATGGCAATGTAGCCCCGTGGAGGAAAAGGAAAGTGGCCTAAGAGTAGATTCCAATCCGGTTTCTCGGTCAGGAGTACTTCCTCGATCTTGATTAGCATCTGTCCCGTTTGCCACCCGTGAGGTCCTGAACCCACCCCCAGGTTTACATCAGGCTCTGAGATGCCCAGTTCCTCGAAAAAAAATTTGCGACATCCCATAATCATAGTGCTGGCCCGTATGGACCATGATCTCTGTAATCTGAGAGCCACGGCCCTCCTGAGAGATGGGGGACGCTGGTAATTTTGTAAGTTTATATCTACCATATCTCATGTTTGTGGGAAAAGACTCGGAAGGAGAATGGGGGACGTTGGCACTTTGTCACTTTGTCGGAAATATTTCGTAAAAGTTCACTCACCTACATAATACGGGACGTTGCCACTATTCTCTTACGCCTTCAGAACTTCCTGTA
>JAFDKF010000112.1 GCA_019307135.1 Deltaproteobacteria bacterium | reverse complement strand
GCTTTACGCCGCCCGCCAAATCGATTCGGGCGAGGTAAACTCGCCCCTACGGGAACCCGCCGATCAGAATTAGATCATTCGGAAGGGCTCAAGAATCACCCTAACCGCACAGGTCGAAAAATAGTAGTGGCCTGCGGGGTTAGCAGATTCATGATCTTCGCAACACCACAAAAATCCCCCCCAGCCCCCCTTTTGTAAAGGGGGGAGCGTGCCCCCTCTGTGGGGCACATATTGTGTGGGACAGATTCAGCCGTCGCAGCCAGTGCTTTGGCGAAGTCGGCGCCCCCACGCTACACACCCCTGGCCCAGACCTGACTTACGGAGGCAGCAGCCTCTTCCAATCAAGTCGCACCAGGGCGGGCGTAAATCGACAATCAAAAAAGGTAACCCTGAACGGTGAACTCTGAACCTATGAACGCCTACGTTTACTCTATGGAGATAATCCCGTGTTGGATGGCGTACTTGACCAAACCGGCTGTCGTGTGGATACCAAGTTTTTTCATGATGTTCTTACGGTGGGTATCTACTGTGGTCGGACTGACATAGAGGGCTCTGGCAATATTCTTACTGGTTCTACCTTCGGCAATCAACTGTAAAACCTCTCTTTCTCGATTTGAAAGCAAGGAGCTTGATGTAGCAGAATCTGCTGATTGCAATTGCATCACATAGTTGCTCAGCACGGTATCTTCTACGTCCGGGGAGAGATAGATTTTTTCCTTCAAAACGCTATTAATGGCGCCAACCAATTCCTTAAGGCTTTCTTTCTTTAGAATGTAACCTGATGACCCGGCCTTAAGGGCTTCGGTGATATATTGGCGATCCGCATGCATAGAGAGCATAATTATCCTGGTTTTTGGAACGGCCTTTCTGATTTGGCGTGCCGCCTCAATACCGTTCAACAGGGGCATGGATATGTCGAGCACCACGACGTCGGGCTTAATTTTCTCCGCGAGCTTCACCGCCTGTCGTCCGTCCCCGGCCTCGCCCACTACCTGCATGCCCTCAACACCATTTAGTTGAGCCCGAAGCCCTTCACGGAGAATAACGTGGTCATCTGCTAACAAGATTGTTGTCATGTCATCAGTGAAAGTGCCTAAAGTGCCTAAAGTGAACTAAAGTGCCTAAAGTGCCTAAAGTTAAATGAATAGGAAATAATGGCATCCTTCACACAACCCCAAAAGTAGTTTACACTTTTTGACGTCAATGATTATTTGGGCCAATTTGTGGGAGCGGCTTTCTTGCCGCGATTGTCGCGGCTAGAAAGCCGCTCCCACACACATGTTGAAGTTGCCAAAACCATGATCAAAGCCCAAAGGAGCTGGAGCATTACCTTTTGGTCTCTATAGAAAAAGTGTAAACAGGAAAATGAAGGATGCCGAAATAATCGTACAGAAGGATTCCTCGAGATCATGAATTTTCGTATACTTTGGGTGACTATTTACTTCCAATAGACGTGAAGATGGCAAGTAGTTCGCTACATTCCTCGTATTCTGGTCTTACTTGCTCCCAGGACAGCCATTCTGCATCTACGATCACCTCCAGCCAATATTGTGTTTCACTCGCCTCACTTTCACAAATGGCAATCTTGTTCTTGAAATCGGCCTTGCTTCTAGCACGATTGGCCTCTCTGTAATTAGCGCCAATTGAAGTGCCAGATTTGGTGATTTGATTCCGTATTACCCTACCCTCGGGCGTATTCGGCAGTCTTGTTGACAGACGAATCATTCTGACCGCAAATTTTCGGGTCCGTTTCTCAAGTGCTTTCCCGAATTGTCTATTCTCCATGGGACACGAACCCCTCACTTTAGGCACTTTAGTTCACTTTAGGCACTTTAGACACTTACTTTATCGGTGCCTCAATCACCACCCTGGTTCCATGGCCTGGTGTTGACTCGATTGTAAACCGGCCATCCATGTCGGATATCCACTGGCGGATGCTAACAAAACCGATGCCGATCACACCAGTGGCCATTTTGAGCCTCTCATCTGCGTTGAATCCTCTGCCGTCGTCGTCGATGACGATTCTAAGAGCCGATTCTGAACCATGAATGGCAAGCATCACTTCACTGGCTTCGGCATGTTTGAGGGTGTTGTTCAGTATCTCTTTGACTGCCCGGAAGAGATATGCGGATGCAAGCCTGGATACTGTCGCCGGTTTCCCGGTCTTTATGAGGTTTATCTTCAGGTCTGTTTTGGATGCAAAGTCCTCTGCGTACCATTCTATTGTTGGGATTAACCCCAGATCGTCTAACATCGGGGGATAGAGATCAAAGGTAAGGGTCCGTGTCTGGCTGATCATCCGGTCTAACAGGTTGGCAATTTTTTTCGCGTCTGTTCCTGATTGGCTTGGGTCGGTTGTTAGATGGCTGTCAAGTGCTTGAATCTTTCTCTTTGCAATGGCCAGGCTCTGACCCAGGTTGTCGTGGATGTCCTGGGCAATGCGGCGGCGCTCACGCTCTTCTGCCAGGACGATTTCCCTCCTGACCTTTTGCTGGAATTCTTTCTCATCTTTCTCGCGCTTTTTTCTCGCGGTGATGTCCTTCATGGTATGGAGAATAAATGAGGGCGCGATGGTGCCGTCAGTAACGGGGATGACAGTTACAGCAAAATAGCGGTTTAGCTTCGGGATGTATGTCTCGCACGAAGCAGGTTGTAAGTTTGTCCCGTGTGTTAGGTGAGGCAGACACTCTGCCAGCGGGCATCCGTCAGGGGGGCTGATCCTGTCGTGAAAAAGACGCCACGGAGATTGGCCGATGACGTCCTTAAATGTCTTGCCGTAAAGATCGCAAAAGGCCTTGTTTACCCGGATTACGAGCCCCTCGGAATTATGGAGAGATATGGCATCGCTAATAGCGTCAAAAGTCCTTTCCCATTCCTTCTTGCCAGCCTCCACGATCTCAGTAAAGCGCAGCAAAGCGCCCAACTGATCGCGAAAGACAATGCCGAAAGCCATGGTGAGTTCTAAGAAGGGGATAGCCGGGTTGTGACCTGCATCTGGAAATTCACCCAGGACGATTTTCCTTTTTACCTTTTTAAGCGACCGGAAGTGCATGTCGGCAGCAAACTGCGTACCAAGGCCATTCTTTAGCATCTTCTTGCCCAGCTCATAGGACTCAAGGAGAAATGCTTCCTCACCGGTGCGCAGGTATCCTTCTAGTATTCTCTCATAGGCTGGGATGTAATCGATTTCTGATTTCGGAATGCGGATTTCGGATTTTTTCATTACTTCCTACTTATCTTTAAGGCAAATCCTTTTGTCCGTTGTTTCAGATCCTTCTCTCCCACTATTATTCTCCTCGTTCTCCTTACTCCGCATTCTGCACTCCGAAATCCGCATTCCGAAATCGTCTCACCTTTTCCACATAACGATCGTGACCGTGGTGCCGCTACCTGAGGTGGACCGGATGTCGAACTCATCTACAAGCTGGCGCGTGCCTGGCAGGCCTGCTCCGAGGCCATTCGAGGTCGTGAATCCCATGGTCATGGCCTGTTCGATATCAGCGATCCCCGGGCCGTTGTCCGACACGACAATTTTCAGGCCTTCCCGGCGGAGCCTGTTTTTCACTGGTTCCATTCTTATATCGCCGCTTCTGGCATACTCAACAGCATTGCGTGTCAGCTCTGATACAGCCGTTGCCAGCCGGGTCTGGTCTACCAGATTAAAGGTCATGTCAGCGGCCATCTTCCGCACAAGTTGTCTGGCCAGGATCACGTCCTCTTCACGGAGTATGGCCATTTTCCTAGCTTCCATGGCCTGCTCCTTTTCTGGCATCCATTTTCTCAAGTTTTGCCAGGCCCTGCTCAAGGTTCAAGGCGGTCGCAACGTCTCCGAGCCCCCGGCCCATCTGTACCAGGGTCACGGCTACCTCGGGCCGTATTCCTACAATAACTGCACGAGCACCCATCAACTGTACATCGATTGCTGTTTCACTCAGTATCCTGGCCATGTAGGAATCGACCACGTCCATGGCTGTGATATCTATGATAATCCCGAATGCCTCAGTCCGTGCGACCTCCTCCAGGACCTCTCTCTGAAACTGGCGGGCCTGCTGGTCAGTAAGCGGTATCTGAATGGATATGATCAGGTTTTTGCCGATTTTAAGGATTGGTACTATCATCAAAACACCTATGTCATTTCGGATTTCGGATTTCGGATTTCGGATTTGGGCTGCATATCATCCACCGCAGACGGATTCATGCGAGAAATATGTTATTTGTCCGTCATTCATCATTCATCATTCATCATTCACTGCCCACTGCCCACTGATCACTGATCACTATTCACCATTGGACTCAACAACCTTAAGGCTCAGCATGTCAAGGGCCTCTCTGATGCCTGCGCTCAGGCTCCCCTTGCAGGTCAAACGAGAAAGGTCAAGACCGAGTTTGGTCATGGTCTGGGCGGAAGACGGGCTCACCCCGGTGATGATAGTCTTTGCACCGAGCATTGCAGCAGCCTGAGCCGTAATCACCAGGTGCTGGGCCACCTTGGTGTCCATTGTCGGCACCCCGGCAATATCGAGGATAGCCACCTCTGATTCTGTGCTGACGATTCTCTCAAGAAGGTTTTCCATGACCTGTTGGGCACGCCGGGTGTCAATGGTGCCGATCAGGGGCACGAGCACAACCCCTTCCCACACACGAAGGGCTGGCGTTGAAAGCTCAAGGATTTCCCCCTGCTGGCGCTGGACTTCCTCTATGGCCTTTTTTCGTTTGGAAATATCCCGAATAATAGCAAAAGCGCCGACAACCTTACCGGCTGCGTCACGATATACTGAGGCATTCAGGGCCACCGGGATGTGATCCCCTTTGTGGTCTATCAGTTCCAGTTCCAGTTCCAGGTCCTTGACCTTTTCCTGCTCGAAAACCAACATCGCTGCCTGGTGGGCAGTCTCGGGGTCTGTGAAATACTGTTTAAAGGGCGAGCCGATGAGCTTTTCCCTGCTAACGCCGGTCATATCCACTGTCTCCTGATTCACGTCCATGATCAGGCTATCCCTGTCAAATGTGACCATCATGTCGGGACTCGCCTCGATCAGGCTGCGCGTGTAACGATGCAATTCGCGCAGCTCCTCTTCAGTCGATTTCCTCTTTTTTGCCATGATTCCGCCTCCTTATCGTTTTTACTCTTATTTCAAAACAGGTAACCGTTCATGGGTTCAAAGGTTCAGGGTTCAGTTAAAAGAATAGAGGTCAGAGATCAGAGATCAGAGGTTTGACTTCTGACCCCCGACCTCTGACTTCTGACCTCTGACCTCTGACCTCTGATCTCTGACCTCCGACTTCTGACCTCCGACTTCTACCAGAGGTAGTGGTATAAGCCGATTAATCAACGGACACTGCCCAAGCCTACAGTTTTGTCAAAATTTTTCAATAGATATCAGACGGATCATTCTGTCGATACCCCAAAACCGGTATTTCCTGCTTTGAAAATCATGATTCTTTTAGTTCCCAATATATGGAGGTAATATTTAGTTAAGGCACAATATCTTGTATAAAATTTCAAAAAAAGCTTGACAAGCGGTGAGAGCGGTGAGATTGGTCAGTCTGGAGATAGCAACATGACGAAAACACTGTCCAATCTGATCATTGGTTGGGTCTTGGCGGTCGTGGCCGTGCAGTGTGCAATGGCCCAGAGCGGAGCCTCGTTCATCGAAGAGGGAGCCATAGATGGTGTTCAGTATTTGAGCGGTGGTGTAGGGTTGGAGGAGAGAGCGGCCATTGAGGGCATGGCCAAAAATTATAATCTGAAACTGGTCTTTGCCCTTTCTTCGGGGGAATGCCTTTCCAACCTTATGGTGGGCATCAAGGACGCCCGTGGCAAATTGCTCCTTCACACGGAATCGAATGGGCCCTGGTTCTTGGCCAATATCCCGGCGGGACAATACGAGATCACCGTATCCTTTGGAGATGAGAAGAAGGTTCGGAGAGTGGAAGTAGGCAAAGGCCTCCGGACGGTTATGTTTCACTGGAAGCCGTAACAATCAAACAGCTTAGAGACTTTACAACCATCCCAACATCCCGATTGGGTTGAAGCGCCTGGGTTCAGAAGTTGCTTTCGGTATCTGGGGTTCTTAACGAAAGAAGAGCAGCACGACGGTGATGAAGCTAATTTGGGGTACCGTGGCTTTCCTCCTTTTGGCAGGGGGATGCAGCTATAAGGACTCCTACTTTGGTGTCAAAAACCGAGCCATTATCGTGCCCAAGGAATTTGGCGAAACAGAAGCAGCTATCGAAAAGGCGAAAAAGTCAGCTGGGGCCAAGTCTTGCCCAGAGAAGATTGCCCGGGCAAAAAAATTGGCTAGAAGAGGCGTGGAGATCTATTGGGGGGAGCTTTGTTTGGGTTGTAGAGATCAGAAATCCATGGCCTTCCTGGCGACGGCCAGAGAGCTGGCCCATGAGGTGGAATCATTCCTGCCCCTGCCCCCTCCTCCACGTCCAGAACCCACTCCAACAATTCGGATGGCTATTCCAAGTGCACCTCCAGCGCCCGCTCCAATAGTTCGAAGGCCTATTCCAACTCTACCTCCAGAACCTACTCGAATAGTTCGGATGCCTATTCCAACTGCACTTCCGGAGCCCACTCCAATAATTCCGGAACCTATTGCAACTCCGCCTCCAGCGCCCGTTCCAATAATTCAGATGCCTATTCCAGCACGTCCGAAGCCTATCCTCTTAGCCCAAAAGACCACTTCGGAATCAAAGGTCGTTATTCTTGATGGCGTAAATTTTGCCTTTGACTCCTTTAACCTTACGCTGAAAGCCCGGGCCATTTTGGATGAACAAGTGGCTATCCTGAAAGAACGTTCAGAAATCAAAGTTGAAGTTGGAGGCCATACGGACAGCATAGGCACAATATCTTACAACCAAGCCCTCTCGGAGAGAAGGGCCAGGGCGGCAAAAATGTGCCTGGTTTCAAGAGGAAGTCCCCCAGATCGGTTGAAGGCGGTGGGTTACGGGGAGTCCTGCCCCATTGCCCCCAATGATACTAAGGAAGGCCGGGCCAAGAACCGCCGAGTTGAGCTGAAGGTTATTGAAACCTCTTCATCATCTGAATCGTATGACTTGGTAGAAGATATGCGGAAAACAAAGATCAAAGTGCTCAGTGGAGATGGCAATTTGGATTCTGCTAAAGAGATGGCAAAGAAGCTTAGAAATATGGGGTATAAGATAGAATTCATCGATCATGCGCCCAGGTCCAGCTTTCGGCGAAATACAGTATTCTTTGCACCTAAATTTCAGTACGAAGCAAAACGTCTAGTGTCTAGTCTCGGCTGCAATACGATCGTCAGCCCCCTAAGTTGGTATTCAATATTTGATCTTATCATAGTGACAGGTAAAAATTCCTCATGATCATTACCAGAAGATCAAGACTCAACCCTGAACCTCTGAACCCGTGAACGGTTACGACCTGTGCGGTTAGGTGATTCCTAACCCTTTCACAATGACCTAAGCCTCATCGACGGGTTCCCGTAGGGGCGGGTTTACCCCGCCCGAATCGATTTGGTGGGCGGCGTAAAGCCGCCCCTACGACGTCTCCTTCATAACGATCAACTCATTGACAAAACACAGCAAATGCTATCCGCACAGGCGGAACGGTTACAAAAGGTGGAACAAGAAGTGACAAGCTTTAAAACACGAAGAGTCATTCGATTGAAAGACATTGATGCGGCAGGAGTGATCTTTTTTGTAAATTACTTTGTTTTTGCCCACGACACTTATGAGTTGTTTCTTGAAGAAATCGGTTATTCGCTGCGCAGAATAATAGAACAGGAATCTTTTTTGCTTCCGATTGTGCATGCGAAATCCGATTATCATCAAATGATAAAGCTGGAAGACGAGATCACCATTGTCCTTAATGTGAATAAGATCGGCAGGACATCTTTCACTCTGGTCTATGATTATTTCCTGGAGAATCAAGAATTGGTGGGCAGCGTCAAAACCGTCCATGTTTGCGTAGATAAGACTACACTCAAGAAGAGACCTATCCCCGAGGAAATGCGGCAGGCGCTGGAGCAATACGAGAAATGGTCTTGATCGTTCGTAGGCGTTCACAGGTTCAGGGTTCACCGTTCAGGGTTACCTTTCTTTCGCTGATCTTGATCGTAGGCCAGCAAGTACTTGATGAAACCACGAATGGTAGCGCGGGTGCGTCCAGCATGATCATAAACAGCCTGAAATTCAGCCTTTGTTATGTATTGTTGATCCAACGCCACATAAAGTTCACTCTGGACTTCGGTGCAAGACCGTTTTGCATACCGAAGAAAACGAACAAACTCCGGGTTTGTCTCCGAATCGAATCCTTCTGCTATATTGTGCATGGATGAACCTGCTGCATCCTGAATCTGTCCCTTCAAGCCGAAGTCGCGAGCAAACTTGGCCTTCTTTGTCAGGTCATAGACCTTGCGAGTTAGCTCCCGGGCCAACTGCCATGCCTCAATATCCTCAAATCGATCTATTCTCATGCCTTCTCCAGTCAGAATTCACGAATCAACGGTTCAGATTTTTGGTGAACCTCTGAACCCTGAACCTCTGAACCCTGAACCTCTGAACCGTGAACCCGTGAACGGTTACAATATCTTTTTTGATAAAGCTCCCTCAAAGCAGCGTAATCTATTTTTCCAATCGCGGCTCGGGGCAATCGATTCAGGGAAATGATTTTTTCCGGTATTTTGATCTTGGGCAGTCTCGTCTTGAGATATGCGGCCATGTCTTGTTCGTTGAATTCTACTGTCTCTACCGGTTCAACAAAAAGCACGGGTCTTTTTCCCCACTCAGTATCATCAACCGCTAAAACGGCACAGGCCCTGATGTGGGGGTAAGATGCCGCCTCAACCTCAATTTCCCCGGGATAAATATTCTCTCCACCGGAGACAAACATGTCATCCACCCTGCCTGTTACAGTGAGATATCCATCGGAATCGAAATATCCTTTGTCCCCCGTAACAAACCATTGATCATCATGCCATTTTCTCCATACATCACGATTGAGATAACCTCTGAAAAGGATTTTCCCTTTGACGATAATCTCTCCTTGTACGCCTGGAGGAACGTCTTTCCCCTCGGAATCGACTATCCGAACCCGAACATACTTTAATGGTTTTCCCGAAGTGGATAATTTGTTCGCCGGATCACCGGGAGACATGCTGGTAATCTGTGAAGCTGATTCCGTCATGCCATACGTGGTAAGCACCGGTAATCTGAGTAGTCTGATTTTTTCTACCATCTTTTTGGGTGCTGGTGCCCCTCCCAGTAGGATTACCTTGACAGTGTCCGGCATTGGTTTATTGCCCCTTGATTCAATCAACCGTTGCACCATAGTAGGTACAAGAGAAAGATGGGTAATCCTGGACGCTTCTATCAGACTGTTTATTTCTTCACAGTTAAAACCATGAGTCACATAGACCGATGCGCCGGCAAGTGCGCACCGATGCAGAATCGACAACCCGCCCACATGGTATAACGGCAAGGACAAAAGCCAGCAATCCCCGGCTGCCAATTTAAGATTCAAATTCGATGCGAGTGCATTGTAGTAGTAATTGCCATTGGTCAAAATAACTCCTTTTGGAATCCCTTTGGTGCCCGAGGTAAAAATCACGGATGCTTCCTTATCCGGAATAATATTCTCGGAGATTAATCGTTCGACCTTTTCTGCTTTACTGTTCAGCGATGTTTGAGGACCATCCTCCAGGATGTAGACAGGCAATCCCAATGACTTTGCCCGGTTATAGTGATTCTTGTCAGAGAGAATCATTCGGCATTGGGATAATTCCGATTGCTGTTTCCAGTCTTTTTCCGTTAACCGCAGATTCAATGAAACCATAGAAGCGCCAATCCTGCTTATGGCATATACTCCAACAGCATAATCGATTGAATTTTCTGAAAGCACTCCGATTCTATCGCTGTTTTTTGTGCCCAGCATTATGAACCAATGGGCCATACGGCGTATCCGAATTTCGGCTTCCTGAAATTTCGGCTTCCTGAAAACTGATACTATGTCGTGAATCATAAAAGGCAATGCGGTGGGGATATCGTATGCTGTTGATGTAAAGGGGACAGGTGATTCTTTCCATCTTTGCTATATCTCTAATAGGAAAAAGGAGTACTGGAGTGTTGGAGTACTGGAGTATTGCACCAAAGAAAAGACACGGAACTCAATTCTTAGACTCCCAAATTCACAATTCTTGAATTGAGCGTAGCGACGATTCTTATTTCTTCGCATATGGCATTACTCCATTACTCCATTACTCCATGAACGGTTACAATATTTTTCTCAAGGTCTATGTTCACACAATGGAAGGTAGCATGTGTTCTCGTTCCCACGCTCTGCGTGGGAACGCATACCGCTGGGCGCTCTGCGCCCTGAAACCAGGTACGCCTACCGGGACTCACAGGGACGCAGAGCGTCCAGCGGATCGGTTACAACGCGGAGCATTGTAACCAGGACGTGTGTCTGCTCAAGGAAACGATGATTGCTGTGGAATTCTGCAACCGGACAGGTCGAAATATTTTTCTCAAGGTTTATATTCACACAGTGGGAGGGATGAACGAATCCTTCAGCGTGACCCCCAGCCCCGGTCCTTCCGGCACATTCATGTGCCCACAGACTATCGGAAGGTTTTCATTAATGATGCTATCCTGGAACAGATCAAGAGTATCCAGCCCGCTCGCAAGAACATGATCACCCAGCATAGCCGCCACATGAAAACAGGCGGCAACGCCGATGCCGGATTCCAGTGTGGACGTAATCACCGTTTTGATCCCTTGTTTCGCTGATATTTTAGAGAGTTTGATGGATTTGTTAATCCCGCCCACCACCATGGGTTTCACCACAATCACGTCGCAGGCGTCACTGTTCAGGAGGTCATAAAATCTATCGGTTTCTCCGACTGTTTCGTCCAGAGCAATCCGTAATCCGGTTTTCTCCCGCAATGCCCTCAAGCCCTGCGTCGTCGGCTCTTTCAACGGCTCTTCCACATATTCAATCCCAAATTCCTTTGTTTGCTTGAGCAGGCCCACAGCCTCTTCAAAATCGAGGCCTCTGTTGAGGTCCAGCCGAATCATTACGTCATGCGCCACCCTGTCTCGCACCGCCTTAATCTTCTCGATAGCTAATTTTATGTCTCCGCTGTCGATTTTAATCTTATAGACCCGAAAATCCCTGGCTCTTTTTGAGGCTAATTGTCTTTGAATATCTTCAGGCGATCCTGTGAGAATCGCATTCACCGCCACATCCGTTAAGGCATTGCCACTAAACCAGCTCGAAAGCGAAAGGTCAGCTTTTTTGCCTGCAAGATCCCCAAGGAGCATTTCAAAGCCAAATAATACAGATGGCGGCGCGCTCAATTTATCCTCCAAATGCCCGATGACTTGCGCCAGGGCTTCCGGATCGGCCGGCACCTCTGCATTGCCCAGATAATCGGCCACATGCTGTGCGCTTTGTCTCGCTTGTGGAAGGCTTTCCCTGCTAAAACCATCTAAGGGGGATATCTCGCCGATTCCGGAAAATCGATCATCTGTCCTGGCGAAAATAACGGTTCCCTTTCGACGATTGAGTGAGCTGCGGGCAGTAATTAGGGGAGTCCTGAAAGGCAGTTCAAAATCGATCAAGGAAAGCCGGGAGATCTTCATACAGACCTCGTTAAGTAGTTGAGTAGTTGAGTGGTTAAGTCGTTATTATTATTTGAATTCATATCGTTTGCCTAAAAATTGGACACTTTGTATGTTTGCAGCTCTAATACGGTGATTTAACATGCTTATTTTCCAACTCAACCATTCAACCACTCAACCATTCGACGATCTCTGTTATAATAACCAGCCGAGTGAAAACAGGAAGCCGAATACGGCCATAAGCCGTGCCGTGCCTGTTAGGGCATCATTTAATACATGGCCATCGACCCCTGTAAATACCTTTCTTATGACAGGAATGGCAGGAAAGATGTAGAGTGCAGCAAGTATCGCCCAGCCGTGCCTCCCTTCCACGAAATAGATGATTATCGGCAGCAACATGGCGCCGCAAATCATTACCAGATATTCCGCTTTGGCAAAGCCGCTGCCAAACCGCACTGCCAAAGTGTTTTTCCCGCTCCTTCTATCCGTTTCTTCATCCCGAAGATTATTCACGATTAAGATCGCCGTGGCAATCATCCCCAGAGCAAACCCTGCCAGCAATACGGCCCTGTTAATATGCCCGGCAAAAATGTAGTATGTTCCCCCCACAGCCACAGGCCCGAAGAATATCAGTACGAGTATATCCCCCAGACCCATATAACCCAATGGAAACGGCCCGCCAGTATAAAGCACGGCAAATAAGATCGATAATAGTCCGATAATCAAAATCGGCCATCCTGCTCGCCAGGCCAGATAAATACCAATCAGAAATGCCAGAGCCAATACCGTTATCGTAGCAACCTTCATTTGATGCGGTGTCACAAGTAGAGCCTGAGTAACCCGCATGGGCCCCTTCCGCGCTTCATTATCTGCTCCTTTTTGAAAGTCAAATAGATCATTGGCAAAGTTTGTTCCAACCTGAATCAGCAGAGCGGCCGCCAGCGTGGCGAGAAAGGATATCAGGTGAAATTTCCTGGCCTCGAATGCCATGACTGTGCCGACGACTACCGGGATAATCCCTGCCCACAGGGTTTTCGGCCTTGCGGCCAACAACCAGATTTGCCATGTTTTGTATTTGTGTATTTCCTTTTCTGACATTTACTTAGTCGAGTAGTCGAGTGGTTAACGACTCGACCACTCAACCAATTGCGAAACGACGTGAAGCAAGTTCCGTTTAAGGATTCCTGGTAAATTTGGAAAAGTCCGGTTTTCTTTTTTCCAGGAAGGCATTACGCCCCTCCTGGCCTTCCTCCGTCATATAGAAGAGCATGGTGGCGTTGCCTGCCAATTCCTGAAGTCCCGCCTGACCATCGCAGTCCGCATTCAATGCGGCTTTAAGGCATCGTATGGCCATTGGACTGTTCATCAATATTTCCTTACACCATTTTATTGTTTCCTCTTCTAATTTTTCGCAGGGAACCACATGGTTGACCAGACCCATTTCCAGGGCCTGCTGGGCATTGTATTGCCGACATAAGAACCAGATCTCTCGCGCCTTTTTTTGACCGACTATTCTGGCCATATAGCCGGAACCGTAACCGCCGTCAAAAGACCCTACTCTGGGCCCGGTCTGGCCGAAAATGGCATTATCCGCTGCAATGGTTAAGTCACACAGCATGTGCAAAACATTCCCTCCGCCAATCGCATATCCGGCAACCATGGCAATTACAGGCTTTGGCATGGTTCTGATCTGCCTCTGGAGGTCTAGAGCATTCAGCCGGTGAACACCCGTGTCATCCTTATACCCGGAATCTCCCCGTACTTTCTGGTCACCGCCCGAGCAGAAAGCCTCTTTTCCCTTGCCTGTCAGGATAATCACTCCGATATTCGAATCTTCACGGGCGTCCTCAAAGGCAAGCTGCATTTCCTTAATTGTCAAAGGCCGGAAAGCATTTCGGACATGGGGGCGGTTTATGGTAATCTTTGCGATCCCCTCTGCCTTTTCATACTCGATGTCTTGAAAGTCCTTGGCCTTGGTCCAGTTAATGACACTCATATCGTACCTCGCCGTAACTACTCAGGTTGTCAGGTTCACGGTTCAGGGTTCACGGTTCACGGTTCAGGGTTCAGGGTTCAGGGTTGGCTACTTTGCGTTTTTGTAACTACTCAGGTTCACGGTTCACGGTTCACCGTTGACCGGTGACAGGTTAATCTCTGAACCTTGAACCGTGGAACCTTGAACCTAAGTAGTTACTCTTCATCGCTCTCTAACCTTGAACCGTGAACCTTCCCAGTTTGCTGGATGCCCGCTTTCGCGGGCATGACGGGGGATTTATTACATTCGTCATTCCCGCGAAGGCGGGAATCCAGGTGTATTACCCGAAGTTATTGAGAAGATACTTATAAAGAAGCGTCGTAGGGGCGGGTTTACCCCGCCAGCCAAATCGGTTCGGGCGGGGTAAACCCGCCCCTACGGGAACTTGCCGACGAGAATTCGACTATTTGGAAAAAGCCGGCAATCATCTATCCACACAGGTCCAAATTGTTGTCAAAAAATCCGCCAGAACATCCCCGAATTTCTCAGGGGCCTCCAGGTGGGTATTATGTCCTGTCTCAGGTATCAAATGCACTTGAGAATTCTTGAGGTGGTCTTTCATTTGGCTGACAATCTCTTTATACTTACTGTCCAGCTCGCCTGCAATCAACAAGACAGGCATATTGAGCGTATCAAGTTTATCCCATAAAGAGGGCTGCCTTCCCAGGCTCAGTTCTCGAAGCACCTTTGCCATGCAGGCCGTATCGTTGTTTTTTCTCGCAGATTTTATCTTATTCAACTTTTCCGGATGCCTTTTTAGGGTTTTAAAGAGATCTGCCTCATACCAGATCTCTGTGTACCGGGCAATGCCCACCTTTTCCATCTCTCTTGCCCTTCCTTGATCCAAAACCAGCCTGTTGTTTCTTTTGTTATCATCCTGGAGGCCCGGGTTAACGCCTTCCAGGATCAGGGCGTCGAACCTTTCCGGATATTTTGTTGCAGTATAAAGCGCCACTCTTGCACCCATTGAATATCCGATGAGAGCTGCAGATGTTAGTTGTAATTCCCCCATTAAGTTCACAAGCCCAAGAGCAAGGAAATCAAAATCAAGGGGTTCGGCTATGGTTCCGATCATAGATTTTCCATGCCCCGGAAAATCCGGCAAAATGCAATAATATTTATTTTCAAATCTTTCCGTAACTTCCAGCCAATCCGAGGATATGCCCATAAATCCGTGGAGAAAAATCAGCGGCGGATACTGCCGATTCCCTCTGGCGATGTAATGCCAACGTAATTGAGCATTCATCTGTTCATAACTTAGAGGCTTCGCCTCAATTGGAGCAATGGAGTATTGGAGTATTGGAGTGATGGAGTGATGATGAAAGTGAGCTAAAGTGAGCTAAAGTGAGCTAAAGTGAGCTAAAGTGCCTAAAGTTGCTTAATGATTCCTTTGTTATTCCATAATCTTAGTTCTCTTTTCTGTAACATCTCAATAAGTTCGGGACGGCTTCAATATAAGCGCTATGGATCTCAATGGGATGCCCGAGCCCAAACCCGCATATTCTTAACGTAGGGGCGGGTTTATCCCGCCTGTGTTCATTGCGGCGCAAAGCTCTTACGGGCGGGATAAACCCGCCCCTACGAGAAATGGTCCTACCCGAACTTTTTGAGAAGTTACTCTTTTTTACTATCCAGTACTCCAGTACTCCAATACTCCAATACTCCAATACTCCAATACTCCAATACTCCAACATGTTCTATCAGCCACTGAGAAGTTGAGTCTGTATTTTTTCTGCAACCTTTTTCCAGATCATTTCATGCTCGACACGGTTTTTGTCCCGCTGTGTATGAACCTCGATAATGGAGGAGATACCCGAATCGATTGATCTCTGATAGACCTTTCTAAACGACGACAGGGATTCCGGACTTTCATAGGGTAGCCCGAACAACTCTGCGGCATTTCTGAATTTCAGACCGTGCGGTGTGGCAAAATAGGTTTCAAAGTACTCAGTCAATTTGGCCACAGGTAGAAATGAAAAAATGCCGCCCCCGTCATTGTTCAGCACAACGACAGTAACCGGCACCTCGAGTTTTTTAATCAATGCCAGAGAATTTATGTCGTGCAGAATCGCCAAATCTCCGATCAACAGTGTTGACGGACGATTCAATCCTGAGGCAAATCCAATGGCAGAGGCAATTGTGCCGTCAATGCCATTAGCGCCCCGATTACAACCAATGGCAAGGCGTTTATCAGAACAAGCTGCAAAAGCATCTGCTTCGCGCACCGGCAGGCTGTTGCCTAAGTATATGCCACTCTCTTCGGCAACAGACTCAAAAATGACATGGGACACGGCCCATTCCCTGATATCATCCAGCGGCAGAACAGAATCCCTGATGACGGTACGGCTGATCTCCTCTGCCTGGCAGAAGATGCCTGTGAGTCCTGATGCAGTCTTTTGTATTCTCTCTGACAGTTGAAGGGCAAATCGTCCTGGATTTGTCTCAATCCTTTGCGTTACCCGAAACATCGGGTCCTGGCGAAAAGGATGACTATTTACAACTATATATTCTGCGTGGCTTTCTTCGATGTACTGATTCAAGGACTTAGATACCGGCATATCTCCCATGTGTAGTATCAGGTCCGGAGAAAACTTCTTGCGGAATTTCTTCACTCGAAGGTAAAGGTCGTAGTGGGCAATCACGTTACTGGCGCTTTCTGACGCTGAACCGGCAAAACGGATTCCGGAGTTGATGTCCGCCAATAGGGGCCACCCCAACTCAGATGCCAATCTTATGATGGCCTCTTTGTCTGTCCCCGACGGCAACTGACCCACAATCAACAGACCGTTCTCAGAGCTACGAATCATTTTTCCTATCCGGTGAACATCTTCTATGGAAGGTATTGATTCCGATTTGGCGTGGGTGGTAAAGGCACGGCCTGTTTTTTGCCAGTGGTCCAGGATGGAAAGATAGTTGTCCCAACACTCTTTTTCCGCGCTGGATATCAACGGTTCCCTGAATTGGCAATTGATCTGCACCGGTCCTGCCGGTCGATTGATGGCACGATAGACTGCCTGGTCAACGGTGGTGAGCAAAAACGATGGTGAAAGAGCCTTATCGGGTGCAGGCAGGTCAAAATGCCACCGTAAGTAGTCTCCGAAAATATTTACCTGATTGATCGTTTGCGGCGACCGCGCGTCCCTGAGTTCCACAGGCCGATCACTGCTCAATATCAGAAGGGGGATAGCAGATTGGCTGGCTTCGATCACCGCCGGGAAATAGTTCGCCACTGCCGTGCCAGACGTACATATCAGGGCAGCAGGTCGTCCTGTTGCTTTCGCGTAGCCCATGGCATAGAAAGCTGCTCCCCGCTCGTCCGTGTGAACAAGAGTGCAGGCCCGTTTGTTTTCAGCCGCCGCAATGACCAGCGGCGCGGAACGGGAGCCGGGAGAAATACAGAGAGTCGTCACCCCACACCGAATCAGTTCTTCTATGATTAATCTTGACCAAATGTGATTTAGGCCCATTTGTCAGTCCTGCCCTCCGGATAGAATCTTAAAGGCCGTACACATCTTGTCTTCAATTTCCTTCCACTCCGATTCCGGGGTGGATCCTTTGACGATGCCGGCCCCTGTGAAAAGAGAAACAACCCTGTCGATTACCAGGGAGGACCGAATACCCACCGCCATTTCGGTTAATTCATGGGAAAGGATTCCAACAGGACCGGCATACCATCCCCTGCTGAAAGGCTCCAACCTTTCAATAAGACTTATTGCAGCAGACACAGGGCAACCTCCTACGGCCGCTGTCGGGTGCAGGCTGGATACCATTTCTCCGATGGAAATGCCGTTTCTCAAAACACCGGAGACTTTAGAGACCAGGTGCTGGACATTGGCCAGTTTCACGATCTCCGGCGGTCCGGGCATCTCTATTTCTTTCGTTAATCTGTGAAATTTTGCAATCAAATCATCTGTCACGAATTTCTGTTCCGACAATTCTTTTTGGTTTTCCAACAGCCAGGTACCCCGATATTTATCCTCATCCGGATCAGCCCCCCGAGCAACAGTACCGGACACTGCTTCGCTGATCAGCCGATTTTTTTCAATTTTTAAGAGACGCTCCGGTGTGGCCCCCAAGAATGCCGTGCCCTGCCTGGGTTGAAACAGAAAAAAATAACAACGGTCATTGGCGCTTTTGAGCGCATGCACATAGTCAACAGCTTCAACAGGTTCCTTAAATTTAACGTCAGTTCGTCTGGCAAGAACCACTTTATCTATTTCGCCTTTATATATTTTGTGAAGTGATGTGTTGATACTATTCTTCCAGCCCGCATAATCCGGGTGATCTGTCCTTGTGATGACTTCCGGAAATTGATCCCGTATCGGAGATAGATCCCTTGCTTTCGCTTTTTTAAAAGATTCCAATATCCTGGCAATAATGTCATGCTTGTCTTCGTGATCTTCAAACAGCACGCCAACTGAGAGAAAAAACTCTCCATTCTCTCGAAGCATCACCACTTGTGGCAGGACGAACCACAAGGCCGGGAAATCTGCCCATTTTTTGTCCTGTTTTTCCTGAGGGAAAAACCAGGTGCCCCCAAGAAATCTTAAAAGGTCCTTTTGCGGATGCCTGTCAAGGATGCCTGACAATTCGTCAAAAGCAGCCGAGAGCCGGGCAGGATCATTTTCGCTGACACTCACCAGGGAACCGAATCCTCCGATCTCTACACCCCCGTCCCTATCATACCAGTACAGGCGCGGATAAACAGAATGGCTTTTCAACCACTGCAGGATATCCACCGGACATGTTTTACAGGTCACCAGCAAAGGCAGTGGGCTGCCTTGCCGGATCGCACTTCTTATGCCCGGCAAAGAGCGGTTCACCTGGTTTCTTATATCGTAAGCGTTCACAGGTTCAGAGTTCACCGTTCAGGGTTGCTTTTCTGTGGGCGTTGACAGATTCAGGGTTCACCGTTCAGATTTTCGGTGAACCCTGAACCCGTGAACGGCTACAAGATTGCGGCTACAAAAATCGCTCGATTTAGGTCTAACCCTCATCCATTGGCTGTCACGCGAATTTTTTCGACAAACCCCGTAGCGTGCCCCCTCTGTGGGGCACATATTGTGGGGGACAGAGCCCCTTGAATTTTTTCAGATTGCCTTACGTAACAGATTGGGTTTGGCAGGTCAATAAGAAGAGAGGTGGGCGATTCCTCCGGCCTCGGTCACAACATCGGCCATCTCGTTCCTACGCTCTGCGTGGGAACGTATTCCATCAGACGCTCTGCGTCTTGGAAAAAACAATCTGTATTGGACGCAGAGCGTCCAGCGGTTTGGGTTACAACGCAGAGCATTGTAACCAGATTGTGCTTCAGCCAAATTTGTGGATTGGGATTCATGTTTTCGTGGGAGGTTGTGAGAAGAACTCCTCGGCCTTTGTTACCTCCTCATTTATCTGTTCGATCAGGGCGTCGAAGTCGCAATCTTCATCCTCTACGAGAACCCTCCCGCTGGCATCTCTTGTCACGCTCGTAAGCCCGGGGTGCTCCTTTTCGAGATCTTGCAGAATCGCGGACTGGTGTCTGGCCATTTTCAGCAGCCTTCGGCTTTCCTCGATCAGATCCTTCTGTTGAAGGGCCTGGCGAATGGTAATGGCAAGATCGGCGTCGTTCCAGGGTTTGGTAAAGAACCGATAAATTTTTCCCTCGTTGATGGCTCGAATAGCCACATCCAGGCTTGCATGGCCTGTCAAGATGATTCGGATCGTATCCGGGTATTTCTCATATACGACAGCGAGAAATTCCGATCCGGTCATGCCGGGCATGTTTTCGTCCGAAACGACCACATCCACCGATTCGCGCCCCAGGATTTCAAGGGCCTCGTCAGCCGAACCTGCACTCAAGATATCGTAAGGCTCTGTGCGAAGGGCACGCTTCAACGCTTTGGTCACATTGGGTTCATCGTCCACGAATAGCACTTTGTGTTGCATCTTTCCTTCCTCCTCACATTTGGACTTCCGGCTGGAGAGGCATTCTGTATTCAAGATTTATGCCTGCCACTCTGTCTGGCACAGTTCATGCCTCCAAATATTCTAAAGTTTTTCCAAAAACAGTCGATATTGGAACATATAGATCCTAAGATAATCTTTTTGGGGTCAACAGTTCCAGGCTTTTCAGGAAATATTTTTGGACGTCAGGTGACTGATACTGGATACTGGCCACTGGATACTGGATAAACTGTACAATATGCCTATTGACTTAGCTGCCAAAACTCATTCGGGTGGCGGAGGGTCGACGTATGATTTCGTTGTATGTGACGGTTTGGGTGGTCACACAGGCCCGAACCAGCCGATCAAA
>JAFDKF010000111.1 GCA_019307135.1 Deltaproteobacteria bacterium | reverse complement strand
ATCCTCTGAGTGTCCACTTAGTGTACAGTCAGCTAACATTGATGTAATAATAACCACTTAACTACTCAACTACTCAACCATTTGACGAGGTCTTAAGGCTCACTAATGCGCTCAAACAGTCAGACATTTCCAAATTTAACCACCTGTCGGCTCAGGTTATTGAGAACTTACCTTTGAGTTAACACAACAAACCCTGGCCCAGACCTGGTTGGCCAGCTTGATAGCCTTTAGCAAGCACCAAGCACTGGGGCCACGCAGGGCGGGCAGTAAAGTGCGGTACGCACCAGGGCAGGCACAATAAACTGTGTAAACACAACAAACGCAACATAGGTGGTCTAAACATGTCAAATCAATTTGAACCCAAGTTGGTGGCCTTTCTATGTAACTGGTGCTCGTATGCGGGTGCGGACTTGGCCGGGGTTTCCAGGTTCCAATATCCACCCAATATCCGGGTCATCCGGGTTATGTGCACCGGAAGGATTGATCCTGTACTCATTTTAGAGGCATTGACGTGTGGCATAGATGCTGTGCTGGTAGGCGGGTGACACCCCGGGGAATGTCATTACCTGGAAGGTAATCTACACGTAAGAAGGCGGGTCTTGATGACCAAAAAATTGCTGGAATGTATAGGTATAGATCCAGCTAGAGTGCGCCTGGCGTGGGTATCAGCGTCAGAAGGGCCACAATTTGCGCAACTGGTCAGAGACTTCGTAGAGCAGATAAAAGGCATTGGCCCAAGTCCGCTGGAATGGAAGCATTCCCGGAGTGTAAGCGTTGCTGGAGTGTTGGAGTAAAGGAGTAATGGAAAAGCTCCGGTACTCCAACACTCCAGTAGTCCGGTGTCGTATTCAAGATGACAGGTTTTAGAATAGCGCGAAACAAGCCGTGAACGACTGGTGGAGATAAAACATCGATGAAATCGATTGAACATGTACCAACCATTTGCCCTTATTGTGGCTGCGGGTGCGGGATATATCTGGTGGTCAAAGACGGCAATGTAGTGGGCATGGAACCTTGGAAGGAGCATCCGGTATGTGAAGGAAAAAATTGCCAAAAAGGCAGAAATGCCCACGCCTTTTCATACAGCGATGAAAGATTGCAAGGGCCGTTAATAAAGAAAAACGGTGTTTTTCAGGAGGCCTCCTGGGAAGATGCTCTGGGGTTGATTGCGGAGAAATTGCAGGGGGTGGATGCCGAGGCAGTGGGTTTCATAAACTCTGCAAAGTGTACAAATGAGGATCTTTACGTGATTCAAAAGTTTGTCAGGGTAGTTAAAAAGACAAACAACATGGATAATGCCTCCAGATTCTGCCATTCCACCACGGTGCCCGCCTTGATCTCTACAGTAGGTTCAGGTGTGATGACAACGTCCACCACGAGCATCGAGCAGGCAGATTGTATATTTGTGGCTGGTCCCAACTTGCAGGAAACATATCCCATCATTGCACGCAGGGTCATAAGGGCAAAGCGCAAAGGAGCCAGGGTAATCGTTGTGGACCCGAGAAGGACCATAACTGCGAGAAACCTCGCAGATCTATACTTGCAGATCTACCCTGCTACTGACAACGCTTTGGTAAATGGCATGATGCGGATCATCATAGATGAGGGGCTTGAGGACAAAAACTTCATAGAAAAAAGAACCGCAGGATTCGATGATCTCAAGAACTATGCAGATAGTCTCGATCTCAATGATATAGAGAAAATAACAGACATCCCGCTCGATGTAATCAAAGAGGCGGCGCTGACCTATGCAAAGGCAGAAAATGCATGCATACTGTACAATGCGGGTATCGCACAGCACGGTGCAGGCATAGAAAATATCAGAGCGCTTGCCGACCTGGCGCTTTTGACTGGAAATTATGGAAAGCCGGGCACAGGGGTAAATCCTTTGAGGGGTCATGCAAATGGAGAGGGATTTGGCGATATGGGGCCCCTTCCTGTTTTCTACCCGGGATTTCAGAAAGTCAGCGAGGAAACCGCCAAGCGCTTTGAGGAGATTTGGGGGGTAAAAGATCTCCCTTCAACACCAGGCATGACCTACATGGACATGGTGGAGAAGTGTAAGGTCCTATACATTGTGGGGGCAAACCCCATGCTTGCTGCCCCTGATACAAACAGCGTGCGGAAGGCTTTGCAAGATAAGGATCTTCTGGTGGTTCAGGACATATTTATGACCGAAACCGCAGAATTGGCAGATATTGTGCTACCTACAGCGACCTTCATGGAGAAGGATGGAACCATCACCGGGGTAGATAGAAGAGTACAGAGGATGAACAAGGCCGTCCAGCCTGCTGGTGATACAAGGCCGGATTGGGTGATATTCTGTGAGCTGGCCAAGATGATGGGCTTTGAAAAGAAATTTGATTTTAGTGGTCCAGCCGAGATATTTGAGGAAATCAGGAAATGTGTACCCCAGTACAGGGGCATCACCTATGAAAGACTAAAAAGACCGAGTGGCATTCAATGGCCATGCCCAACTGAGGATCATCCGGGGACCGAGGTAATGTTTGTGGAGAAGTTTCCCACCCCGGACGGCCTTGGGCATTTCCAGATTGCAGAGTATAAACCACCTCTAGAATTACCCGATGAGGAATATCCTTACATATTCACTAATGGGAGGGTTATATTCCATTTCCACACAGGGACCATGACCAGACGAACCAAGAGGCTGAACGACGAATTGGCTGAGGGGTTCGCTGAGATAAGTCGTGCAGATGCCCAGGAGTTGGCCATAGAAGATGGTGATGAAGTCCTATTAAAATCAAGGAGAGGAGAGATAAAAACCTTTGCCAGGGTAACGGACGACATAAGAAAGGGTCTGATATTCATGCCCTGGCATTTTTCGGAGTGTGCCCCCAATGTCTTAACAGGACCGTCTGCAGGCCCCCCTTCGAGGATGCCAGAATTTAAATTCTGTGCAGTGAGGCTTGTGCCTGCGAAAGCAGGTAATAGAGAAGGTATGATGATATGAAAGGTAATCTGTATCTGGCCTGGTCTTCTGATAAGGAAATTCGGGAAAAGGGAGATACGGGCGGTGCGGTGACAAGCTTGCTCAAATTTGCTGTTGAGAGCGGGATCGTAGATGCCGTATTAGCTGTCAAGAAGAGAAACGGAAATAGGTATGATGGGGTTTTATCTTTAATGACTGATCCCGGCGAGGTGATTGAATCTGCAGGGACCTTGCATTGCGCCCCTGTGAACGTGGCCAAAGAGGTAAAGGAATATCTAGATGGTGCCAAAGCTATGAAAATGGCAGCGACCTGCAAGCCCTGTGATGCCCGTGCTATCATAGAATTGGCCAAGAGGGGACAAATCAACATTGAAAACCTCATCTTGATAGGATTGAACTGTACCGGAACATTATTGCCTGCTGTTGCCAGAACAATGATAAAAGAGGAATACGAAGTTGACCCTGATGATGTGGTCAGGGAAGATATTGATGACGGGAAATTTATCATCACACTCAGGGATGGAACTAAAAAAGAAAGAGATTTGAATGGGTTAGAGGAAAAGGGATACGGAAGAAGAGAGAATTGCAGGAGATGTGCTATCAACATCCCTAGAATGGCAGACATAGCGTGCGGCAAGTGGGGTACAAAAGACAAAAAGGCGACCTTTATAGAAGTTTGCTCCCGAAGAGGTTCCGAACTCATAGAAAGGGCCATAGAGGCCGGGGCTCTGATCGTTGAACAACCCGACGAGGAAGCTGTAGAAGGAAGAGAGAGAAAAGACAAAGAGGCTATTGAATTGGGAAAGGCGTGGGAAAAAAGGGATCTGGATGTACTGAGATGGCTTCCCTATGAGGATAGGTTGAAATACTGGTCAAGATATTTTAATCGGTGCATAAAGTGCTTTGGTTGCAGAGATGTATGCCCTATATGTTATTGTCAGGACTGTTACCTTGAGCCAGAGAGAGGTTTTGTAAGGAGGGGAGAAACACCGCCGGACATAATGTTCCAACTGGTCAGATTGGCACACGTTACAGATTCGTGTGTCAACTGTGGTCAGTGCCAGGATGTATGTCCAATGGAAATTCCATTGACCAGACTTTACCATATGCTGAACAGGGAACTTAGCTCAATGTTCGATTACATACCAGGCATGGACATCAGTGACTATCCACCACTAACCACGGTCACCGATGAGGAACTTGCCATTGATGATGTCAATGTTTTCAAGAAAAATTTGGAGGGAAATAAGCAAAGGGGAAAATGATAGATGAAAGTAAAAGAAATTATGAAAAGTCCTGTTATTACGGTTAATAAAAATGCAACCATAAAGGAGTGTGGCGATTTATTGGAAAAGCACGGCATTAACGGTGCCCCTGTGGTGGATGATAATCGTGTTGTAGGATTAATCACCAAAGCCGATATATTCAAATCCATTCTGCCCAGGTATCCGGAAATATTTAAGGATGAGAGGCATCTCATGGATTTTGAGTATATGGAGGAACGGATTAGGAAGGTTACAAAAATCGAAGTCAGTGAGCTTATGGGATCTCCAGCCATGACTCTGGATCAAGAGACCCCTATTGTAAAAGCGGGTTCGATCATGGTCTTAAGAAAAATCAAGCAGATGCCCGTTATGAAGGATGACAAGCTGGTAGGCATCATTACCCTTACAGATGTCTTCAGGAATTTAATGGAAAAGGCAGGTAAGGGCTAGAGGAATCCAGGTTTTGTACGGGACGAGGCAATGCCGATGGGGAGGGGAAACGTGAAATCTAAGATAGTGCCACTTTTATCAATACTTCTTATATGCATGTGTCCTGCGCTTGTTTCTGCAGAAATATCTGAAGGTGATATTACCGTTGAAGCAGAAGGCTACGGCCTATCCAAGGGCGATGCTCTCCTTAAAGCAAAGCGAAACGCTGTTGAGAAGGGAATCGGTACGGTTCTCATATCACAGACCGAAGTAAGGAATTTTGAACTTCAGAGAGATATTATTCTCACCAAGACAACGGGTTCAGTCAAAAAATATGATGTTCTGCACGAAGAAAAGCAGCAGGACGACATCTTCTATCTAAGAATACGGGCCGTTGTTTCCCTTGCGAGCATTAAGGCGGACCTTCTTGCCCTGAAAATCCTCCTCGAGTCCATGGACAAGCCTCGCATGATGGTGGTCATACGGGAAGAGAACGGAAACTATGCAGAGAACGCGATTCTCGACTACCTGACCGAAAAAGAGTTTGAACTCGTGGATGCAGCGGTTGTGGCTGTACTCATGCAGAAGGATGATCAGCTTATACAGCGGGCAGCAAAAGGCGATCCTTTGGCCGCAGCCCGGATCGGCGCATCGAACGGTGCAGAGTATGTGATTGTTGGAAGGGTTACCAAGAGCCTCGTGACCAGCACCTTCCTCAGCAACTCCGGCATGAAGTCGGGCCAGGCCAATATTACGGCAAAAGTGGTCAACTGTTCTAGTGCCAGGATCATTGCATCGAAATCGGCAAGCGGTGCAGCAGTCCATATTTCAGAAGACGTTGCCAAGGCCAAAGCTGCGGAAAAGGCAGCAAAAAAGCTAATGGACAGAAAGCTTTTTGAAAAAATCGTCTCCTCCTTCCAGGATATGATCAATAACGGCATTCCCCTCGACGTGATCATTAAGAACGTTGCAAATTTTAAGATGCAAAAGGCGGCCAGAGAAGTCCTCGGCGAGCTTTCTGATGTGGTTTCTGTGAATAAGCGCAGCTTTGGCGGGGGCCAGCTCGAGCTTTCTGTCCTCTATAAAGGAAATGCTGATTCTTTCAGCGAAGCTGTTGACGGGAAAATCGTTGGAGGCAAAAAGCTATCGGTTATCGACGTAGCAGGAAGCAGGGTAATTATCCGGTTAGAATAGGGTCTTCCCTTCCTCCGAGCCCGGAGTTTCAACCTTTTCTTCTTTCTGCTCCTCCTTGCCTATCGGCGGGCTCTCGATTGCTTCCTCTTCTTGCTCATCGGACATTTTCATTCCCTCGATCTTTTCAGCCTGTTCCTCTATCTGTTTGGTCAGGTCTTTGATCTGACGTTCGGTGGCAAACAGTTTGGCCTCTATCTTGATCGTATCGGCTTCAAGTTTAAGCTTCTTAGACTTTAGATCAGCTATGGCCTTGACGTTGTCTTCCTCTTGACCCAGACCTGACCTGTCAATCGCCTCCAACTTGGCGAGGTCCACGGCAACCGACGCCTTATCGCGGTACTTATCGGCCACGTCTTCCTCATCGCCTGCATATTTTTTCTGAAGACGAGCCAGCTTACCCTTGAGGTCGGCGAGCCTAACCTTTTCCTCGGCAACTTTAAGGTCAAACTCGGCCTTGTGGACCCCTCGTCGATACTCTGCCGGCACCTGAGAAAAGAGTTCATCATCCACGCTGGAGGTGAAAGATCTCACCCTGGAAGTTATCGAACCCTTTAAACCTTTGGTGGCCTCGCAACTGGTGAAAAGTAGCATGGTAAGTGCAAGGATCAGAACTGAATACAGGACTCTGCGCATGATATTCTACCTCCCTTGTTGATGGTTAAAAAGGCAATAATCGTTGTTCAATAAGAACTCGCTTTTTGTGGGGCGAGCATAGGAGAAAGAGACCGCGAGCTTTTACTGTTTACGTTCATCTCCTTTCAAGTGGAGACTGGATCGTTAGCACAGGGCATGGAGCAAGCCTGACGACCTTCTCGGCTACCGATCCGAAAATAAGTCTTCGCCAGCCCGTCAGACCATGCGTTGCTATCACAATAATGTCTGCATTCTCATCGGCAGCCGTCCTTACGATTTCATCACCGGGATCTCCTATAACTACCTTCGTACGTATTCTAACTTTTTCGGATATCCTTTTCTCAACCACTTCCTGGAGCGCTTTCTTTGCATGAGCTTTCGCTGTCTGTACATCCGAAGGGATATAAAAATCTGCGGAAGTCGGTATGTCAATCACTAGGGGGACAACGTGAACCAGAACCAGTGCAGCAGAGAAGTGCAAGGCTAACTCGTTCGCCGCCTTCAACGCCTTGTAAGATGGTTCACTAAAGTCTGTTGGGCAAAGGATTTTCCTAAGAGGCAACATTGAGACCCCTCCTTGCTACATGATAACTGTTCATGCCATTTTTGACGTGAAAAACCTTGAAACGGGAAACAAAGCAAGTGTGGAGACTGTAAACTCAATACGGGATAAATAGCCTTTGTACTCTATCATGGTTCCATTCCTGCTTCTGTAAAAAACGGCGCGCAGCAACCACTGCGCCTCTATGAGTTTCTTTCCGCGGATGTGGGCGATGGAACACACCACGTACATCACTAGACTTTCAATATCCGCCCAAGCAATATTAGCCCGGACGGGTTTCTCGAAAATGGCCTGCAGGATCTTACGATGTTCTGATCTCAGTTTTGGTCTCATTTTGGTATGGCCGTTTGAAGACCCTGACTGATTTTGATAGATTTATCAAATGATGTCGGCCTGCCTAACACCGGAACTCAGCGGAAAGTGTAAAGTGCAACGCCATACCACGTCCGCTCCGATCCCAAAGAGCAAGTATCTTCGGGTACCAAGATCAAGCATAGATCAGCCATTCCACCAGGAAAAGAACCTGAGAGAAAAAAACTGTTTTTGGGAATTACGCATGTTTGTCAATGTTCTGCGTCAAGGTCCCGGTTGTCCATTGACGAGCCCTTTAATGGGCGACCATCGTGTCGGCCCCCGCGATCTCTCTCGCCCCGGCTGCCTGGCGAGGTAATATATTCTCAAGAGCAGGGCCTATCTCCTCACGAACCAAATCAAGCTCATAAGCTTGTTGGAGATTCAGCCAAATATGCGGGCCGGTGCCAAACCACCTCCCGAGCCTGAGTGCCGTGTCAGCGGTAATTGCTCTTTTACCTGCGATGATCTGCGAGATTCGGTTCGCCGGAACGTGAATGACTCTCGCCAACTCAGTAGCATTCATGGCAAGCTCAGTGAGTTCGTCTGCGAGGATTTCTCCTGGATGGATAGGTGTGCGTGCCATTTTGAACCTCCCTCAGTGGTAATCAACTATTTCGACTTTGTGCGGCCCGTCTTGTCGCCATTCAAAACATATTCGCCACTGGTCGTTAATGCGGATGCTGTATTGACCATGACGGTCACCGCCTAATGCCTTGAAACGATTGCTCGGCAAGCGCTTTAAGGCCTCAAGTCTGTCCGCAGCATCCAGTATACGAAGGCGTTTTTCAGCTTGTCGTGCGAATGATTGAAACGCTCGGACTCGCTCACCCTCAAAAAGCTGCTGCGTCTGTTTATCTTTGAAGCTTTGGATCATTCTCTCAGTTTATATATAGGTGAATATGCAATACGTCAAGCGTATTCTCATCCAGATACGCCGACACTGCCCACCTGCTTTAAGAAGAAACTGATCCATCACATGGTGGCAGGGCTAGGGATGGGGAAAATTAACAAATGCGTAACGTTCCTGGTCGGGACATCGTGCAGAATGGGTATTCTGGTGCAGAAGTTGCTCCGTATCTTGGGGTAACGACTTGATGTGTTACCAGAGCTGTTTCGTCAGGAAAGGGTCTGGAGAGAAAAACTGTTTTTGGGAGTTATGTACGTTCTGCACCAATGTCCCGGTCGTCCGTCTGATCAGCCGAACGGCCACTTACAGACCTGTATGAGTGGTGGTGTGGGAGGACCGTCTCGTGAGATCAGTTCGATCCCAAAGTAGTTAACGCATTCTCGGAAGTCATGGTACGGGTGGAACAAGAGCGAAAACCGCGGGTGCCACGTACACCTCCATCATCCATACTTGGGGGGCACCAAAAACTTCTTGTCAAAATGGCCAAAATTGGCTCGCAAAGACATTTTGAAACCCTTTCTAAGAAGTTAGCCGGAATAGCTGCTCTCCAGCCGTGTCCGCAGTAACTTGATAGTATAGGAATTTCCTTTTTTTGAGCGGCGTAGCCGCGTTACATAAAATCGCAAAGCGATTTTATAACTTGTTGAGTCGATCAAAGAACCGGTTTCTGACCCTTTCTATGTGAAGTGCCTCTTGATAACCGACACGAACCTTGTCTTTTGTCATGTGTCTTATTGGCTCAACTTGCAACGCATAAGAATTGACCTGTCTCTCCCAGAACCATTCAGCGCACCCGAATTGAATATATTCAGGGTCAGCTGCCGGGATTCGTCTGAAATCCTCGAGTAGTGTTTTTCCTGAGCTGCTGTTTTCTATGCATAGAGCAATGTAGGCTATTCTGTAATCGACACTTAGGGCTCGCGCAAGAATAACTTGGCAGAATTGGCGCTCAGATTTGGGTTAGATTTGGTCGATCCGATTGAGCAAAACCGCAGGAATAGCAGGCTATTTCGAGGATTTTGCGAATGAGTATCGGCCAAAGATAGCCTGAAGCTGGGATGCCAAAATGGTAAGTTATTCTTGCGCGAGCCCTTAGAATGCTGTCGGTAATTGGCAGAGCTTCAATGTTGTAATGGACTTTTTGACGGCTGTGCAGAAAATGCCCATAACAACTTTGTAGAGTAAAACAATATGGGAGTTTTGCGAAAGCGCTGATTAGTTCAATTATGGGCGGATCAATCTGATCAATATCGAGCCGACTCAGGGACTGTTGCCTTTGCTCGTTGTAACGGGGATTGGCGACGAAATCCTTAAACTCCGTAAAGGTTTCCAATCTTGATATACCTACCTGCCATCATCAAGAATCGGGAATTTGACGGCCCGAATACATATTTGGTTTAGATATCACAAATATTTCCACCTGTGTTATCCCGCCCAAATCGATTTGGCGGGCGGCGTAAAGCCGCCCCTACGACGCCGTTTTCATAACCATCAACTCATTGACAAAACACGGTAAATGCTAACCGCACAGCTCCAAATATTTTGGACTTTCAATATGTATAGATAGCAGTATTCGCAACTTCGCATAACAGGGTTGACCGGCGCTGTATGGCGTCCAAGTCCAACCCAGTGTTGGGGTGCTTGTCTTTTTATCTTCCAAGAAGTTTGTCATACATTGACTGAATGAAGGATTTCTTTTTTGCTGGATAATCCTTGTAGTAATCAACTGATATGGGTGCGAATCTCTCCTGTTGGAGCTTTTCACCTTCATGCAAAGATTCGATCATGGCTCTATTGACTATCGCAGGCTCATATTTCGGGTCGATCTCAAGCGCTTTATCGAGCGCTGTTAGAGCCTCCGCTTTTCTGCCTAATTGGCCATAACAGAGCCCCAGATTTCCATAACTCTGAGGGTGTCTTTTGTTGATCATGATACACTCACGAAATCCTCTAATTGCCTTTTGCCATTCTTTCTTTTCCATGTACGAAAATGCTATATCAAATTTTTCGTGAGCCCGGAAATAGTGTTCCAGTGTGATATTGTAGGTTGCCATCATTAGCTGTTCTAATTCACCAATAAAACTATTGGCCGTCTGAACCATCTCATCATGAGGATCACCTATTGCAATTACCTCCTTGAATGATTCTGCCGCATTCCTAATATCAAGCTTGTTCTTGTAGGCAACAGCCTTATTAAAATGAGCTTCTATGAAATGCGGAAAAATATCAGTAGCTCTTGTAAACCACTTGATGGCGTTATCATATTGCCCCTTGAATGCATTAATTACCCCAATACCATAGTTAACCATATGATTTCTTGGATGTTGTACTTGAAGCTCCCTAAGAATATCTTCTCCTTTTCCAATCTTGCCTCTCTCAACGAAAGCCAAGGCATCGTCAACAGCCTTTTCAACATCTTCGTTTATCTCGACAATAAATTCTTTTTTCTTGGCCTTTTGGCCTTTTGATAACTGATATTGTTTCGCTGCTCTAAAATGCTGGCAATCTTCACAGTCAGGGTTTCGCAAATCTGCACAGCATAACGAGCATATTAGTTTATCGTCATATACTTTGCATTTTCTCCTTGCCTTGTTCCTGGCGCAAAGCGTGCATTTCACGTTTTTCATAGAAAGTCGCCTTCCATTGACCGAGCATGAACTGGTGTCTTCTTTGATCTGTTACGATCACAATCTCGCCTATTCCAAAGTTTCCCTCGATTGTAATCGTTCCAGCCTTCTTGTCTTGATTGCGTGTCTTTTCCAAGGATGTTTGTTTTCAAGAACCATATTCTGCAACCTCTGTTCAACAACCTCGATGTCTTCCAAAGACCAAAAGACTGGCAACTGGTGTTTTTCAGATCTCTTGCCACTGTACGTAACTTGTTGAACTTTAAAGATAACAAAACGAAATCGAAACCACAACTATTTTCGTTTTTCCTTAACCTCAGTGGATTATGACGACAACCCGTCTATCAAGGCAGCCACATTGTGACCCAAGACGTCATGGTTGTATCCACCCTCAAGGATCGCAAAGCAGCCACCTCCACACGCACGGGCAGTCTGGCGGACCATCGTACCAATCGAAAAATAATCCTCGGTGGCAAGGAGTCCGCCCCAGTCCTCTTCGTGATTGTCGAAACCAGCTGAAATCCCGATCAGATCAACTTGAATACCTGACAAGATATGTCCAACTTGGCGAACGTATTCCTCTCGGCTCCGTTCGGATGGGTTATGGATCTTTACCCAGTCCTTGTTACCCAAGATATTCACTGTCCCATCCCCAAAATGAAGGTCAATATCAAGGACAAGGGCCGTGCCTATGAGCCCTTCCGCACGCAACGCAAGAAGAGCTATCGCCATGTTATTGAAATAGCAGAATCCCCAGGAACTGTAAGAGGACGCATGGTGACCGGGTGGACGGATCAGACCGAACGAAGGCTCATCGAGTCCAATACGAGCCGCCTGAATCGCCCCGCCAGCGGCCAGGGCGGCAATCGAATAAGGGTCATTCTCTCGCACATAGTCCACATGAGTCTTTGTATGGGCGGCAGCAATTTCAGCCTCGGATGCTGGCTCGGGGGTGACAAACTCCACATCAGAGCCAATCACCTCCACTATCGCCTCCATTCGTCCCGCTTCTGCGGCTGGATCAGATGTATAAACCTGATAGAAATCCTTGTGAAAAACAACTAAGACCCGTTTCATTTCCTTCAGCAGCCGGGAACAAACTATCAGTTCATGGCTTGGCGTGTGCTTCGGGTTTTGGTACCCACATGTCGCGTTCAGCGTCATAGGTATGGGTCCGTCTTATCGCTTCCATGGTTCTTGCGTGCATCTCGAGATCGAAGACCAAATCCTGGTAAGAGGTCTCGTACCTCTCGGCAAAATCGTTTTTCCTCTCTGACAGAAGTTTTAGCACGGCTTCTGAATGCCTATGAAATCGGTCTTTATATTCAGAGAGCCTTTTGTCCAATGCACCCTGTAGTGCTTGGTCCTCTGTTTGCTGATACTCTTCGTAAAGTTGAAAATAATTGTAAAGATCATTCTCATCAATAACACTCACGATTTCAACCCCCTCAGCCCTTCAGCGCTCTAGAGTAATTCTCAAAAATATGTTCCGTTTCAATCTATAAACGCAAATGACAGTTGGATTGCGCCAACGCTTTGTTATTGTTAATAAATGATATCAAGAATTTTTGGCTTTATCAAGTATATGATTGTCTGGAGGGGGTTAATTT
>JAFDKF010000256.1 GCA_019307135.1 Deltaproteobacteria bacterium | reverse complement strand
ATGCCGTTGGCAACAACGCCGTTGGCAACAAGCAGACCGTCTCGTAGCTCCAGCGAACAGCCGGTTAGCAGACAAAGATTTGTAGGTCGAAACCAGCCCGTTTCGGGCGGTTTCGACGATTCATCTGCAGATAAGCGTCGGTAAGAATCCCATGTGTTGGGGTTGGATTCGTGTGCTTCTTCTCCATACAAAGTCCTCCTCCGATAGGTTATCCTGCTCCACACAGCCTATTCTTCAGAAAATCAGATAGCTTCGCCATGAGCCTATGCCTGTCCTTGATTTCGCACTCCCACACCACCAGAGTATCCCAATCAGCAACCTTGAGAGCCTTCAGATTCTTGCGATCGCGTTCAACATTGGACTGTCTCTTCTTGCGCCAAAACTCGGTATTGGTCTTGGGCGTCACGCGACCATACCTGCAATTGTGCATGTGCCAGTAGCAGCCGTGTACAAAGATAACCTTCTGTAGCTTTGAAAACGTCAAGTCGGGCTTGCCGGGCAGGTCCTTCCGATGAAGGCGATAACGATAGCCCATACTATGCACAAGTCGCCTGACCAGCATTTCCGGTTTCGTGTCCTTGGACCGGATTGCCGCCATATTGTGGCTGCGCTGCTCTGGCGTGTGCACGTCGGCCAACTCGTTACTCCTTAGGTATTACACCGTCCGCTCGCCATCTTGCCATGGCTGGATCAAGATGCTTAAGGAAGAAGCCCTCGAAAGATATCACATTAACCACCTTGGGATAGCACTTCACTCGAATGTCCTCTGGGACGACAAGGTAAATTCGACTGTTCAGCATCTCTTTCAAGTGCGTGGGGGGAACGCCGTCATCTATTGTAGCCAAGAAGAATTGGTGCCCCTGAGTTCCCTCTGTTGTGATCTGTCGCCACCGCTCCCGTAAAGTCCGCTTGACCGTGAAGATAATGCAATCCATCGCATTCTTCTTGAAGTGGGCAATGCTGGGCAGCAGGAAGTCAGGCTGACCGTTAATGACCGCTTGTGGTGTGTAGGGATATCCAAGTGTATTGAATAGTACCTTGATCACATGTTCGAAGGCTTTGCCAGCACGAGGGCGACGCCCCTGTGTCAATCCGAGGAAGAATTGATCCAGCACCCAGAAGTTGGCCTCCAGCATATTGAAGAACTGGTCTTTTGACGCACCACTTGGTAGTTTTTTCCCAAGCACCTTCTTGAAGGCTCGATTAGCTGCTGGTCGCTCAGCTTTCAAGTACAGATTGTAGGCTTCGATTTGAACCTTCTCGATCAGGTCACTGAAGTTCTCTTTGATCCATTTCTTGTCGGATTTATGATCGCCCAAGATGTTTCGCATGGCCACGACACAAATATCATAGCCAGATGGTATCTTAAACTCCTTCTTTAGAGCCTTAAGGACTTCTTCTTTTGTCATTGGGTTCTCCACCCCTACTTAAGACCGTTTTAATAGACAACCGTTTCCCCGCTGTTGTAACTGCCATTTCAAAACTTGAACAACCTGTTGCCCTACTGCCTCTACGACTTTGGGAACCACGGCATTACCGAATTGTCTATAAGCTTGCGTATCAGAGACAACAATGTCAAGTGAATCTTCGAAGCCCATAAGCCGTGCAGCCTCACGCGGAGTTAGTCGTCGGGGGTTGTTCCCTTTCTGCGGAATTAGTACTTCAGACCCGTCCTTGTAGTATCGAGCGCTGAGCGTGCGGCTGATCCCGTCTAGGTCGGTAAGTCCGAAGCCAAAACCGTTACCCTTAGCCTTATGTGATTCTGCGTATCTCTGCAAATAATCCCACAGGTGATCACTCAGTGTGTACTTGCTGTCTGGCTTCCGTTCAAGTATCGACCGGAACTTCTGCTGTTCTGATTTTGGTGGGTCGGGAAACTGGAAAGGCGGGTTTGCACCAAACACTTGCTTGTCAAAACACACGATGAAGATGCGCTCCCTATGTTGTGGTACCCAACCGGAAGCATCAATCACCTTGTGAAAGACCACATAATCAAGTTCTTCGAGTGTCGCCTTAATCGTCTGCCATGTGCGCTTCTTGTCATGCGACAATAGATTCTTCACGTTTTCGAGAATCACTACTGGAGGTCGCTTGACTTCGATTATACTGGCAATGTGGAAGAACAGCGTCCCCTGCGTTTTGTCTTTGAAGCCATGTTCCCTGCCAAGACTCTTCTTCTTGGATACGCCGGCAATGGAGAATGGCTGACAGGGGAAACCAGCCGCCAACAGATCATGATCAGGAATTGACTTGGGGTCTACTTCGCGTATATCACCAACGGGAACTTCGCCGAACCATGCCTTGTAAGTCTTTTGAGCGTGTTTGTCCCACTCACAAGAGTAGAGGCAGCGCCCGCCGATGCAGCCCAAGCCAATGTGAAAACCGCCGATACCAGCAAACAAATCAATAAAAGTGAATGGCGTGTAAACGGCTGCCGGAGCAGCAAGATTCCGACCGGATTCAAACAAGTCGGGCTGGTTACGATCGCCCTTGGCTTCTCGAAGTATCGAAAGAAGGAACTCCTTCTGGCTCATCATTCCCCGATGGCGTTCCTGCTCGATCCACTGTTTTATATTTTCCGGGACGTCCCGGATAAGGATTTGCTTTGCGATGACAGACCTCCTTGCTGGGCATCTTTGATAGCAATGATATCAAAAATACCCCGCGTCTGTCAATCACAAATTTGGGTAGGGTGCTATTTTGTGATCTTCATGGCTGTGCCGCTTGTAGGCGTCCATGTCAGCTCCTTTCACGCTTAGGCTGGAGGAAAAAGAGCGGGAGACAAGGCTCGAACTCGCGACCAACAGCACAATGTCAGGCCCCAAGGGGGACTGACCTACTACTGCCTATCGTTAGTCAAGCACAATGTCAGGCCCCAAGGGGGACTGACCTACTACTGCCTATTGTTCGTCAAGTACAATGTCAGGCCCCAAGGGGGACTGAC
>JAFDKF010000110.1 GCA_019307135.1 Deltaproteobacteria bacterium | reverse complement strand
AATATCACCGGAAGTAAAATCCATAGTCAAACAAGCAGACCTCCCGGAGAGAATGTCAGCCCTCTTTTTGGGTGACAGCAAGATAAGTGCCAACTGTCATTTGCGGCAATAGATCCAAAAGCTTGAAAAAGGCTAAAGGTTTCTCACCATGACACAGTACATTTCGATTAAGCGGAGGTTGTCTGACAGGGATTTGGATTTCCTGATCGAGACCGGAGCCCCGGAAGTCAGAGACAAGGCAAGGCTCAAGGAGATCATCAGGGAAGACGAAGATTTTAGAAATGGCTTCATCGGAGACGGGAAGTAGGGAAAATCCGGGACGTTATTGACTAAGTTGAATAACCACCGATTTTCGCGCCAATAATTTCCAATGGTTATAAATACACGATATTTTTAGTGTTGGCCATATAAATATTATAAAATCAGGTGGTTATATTTTTGCCATTTGATCTGATCGGCAAAATATCTTATATGGCACGACGGTTAAATACTACCGTTGCCAATGTTAAAACACATTACCTAAAATGTAATTTTGTGCCGTACGGTGTCAAATCTTGAATAGTGAATAAGGTGCCACTATTCACTATTCAAGATTTGACACCGATTCCCCCGCGCCTGCTTCTGGAAGCTGAAAGAAAAGCCCTTTATGATGCAATGCTGGTCCCCCCGGACTGGCACCAAGACTATGCAGAAGGAAAAACCACTACCAGAGGCTTTCACAAATTCATTCGGGGACACATGGTGAAGAATGGGGGTGGGGCCGAGTTAAGTTTTTGATATTGCAAAAGAGTATATCAAAACCAAGGGTAATGTGGGGACTGTCTACTGATTACAGAAAGCGTGGTTTTCAAGACAACTGGCCCTTGTGAAAGATATGGATTGTGGGAAAACCAGAGTCTTCTCTGACCTACTTGCCCAGCACCCCCTCATGAACGAGGCGCGGTGTCAAGCAGTGTGCAGAAGTCTACGCCTTCGTCGTGCTGGCAGGTCTTAAGAACGGACCACTTCAGAGTGATGGGGGCGAGCAGGGTTGTGATGAAGGCCATGAGAATCAGGGATGAGAACTGCTGGCCGGTGAGCAGGGGGGCAGTGAGTATACCGGCAGACATCAGCTCCCTGCTCTCGCTGAGCACCACCGACGCTACCACCAGCTCCACCGCGCCCCGCCCATTCATCCCGAAACCCACCACTAGGGACTGCCACTTGCTATGTCCGTAAAGGCTCAACGGGAGGCCAGATCCCAGTAGTTTGCCCGCCACGGCTGCCAAGGTAAGGACGGTGGTGAAGACCAGAAAGCCCCAGGAGGCCTCCAGTTCCAGGTGAAAGGACAGGGACACAAAAAATATGGGCACCAGGAAGCCGTAGGAGATGCCGTAAAAACGGGTGGCAATCACCTTGTATATTTCATCCTTGACGATTTCCCTCCGCACGAACTGCCCGGCCACGAAGGCGCCGATGATGTGGTGAAGACCAGCCAGCTCGGCTAGATGAGCCATGGCTAGGCCCACGGCTATGGCGAACGTGAAGGCCTTGCCAGCTTCGTCAGTGAGACGCCGGGTAAGCGGAGGCATGACCAACACCCCCAGCACAACCGTTAGACCGAAGAAACCCCCCACCTTTATTAGTAGGATCAGCAGCTCGCCCACCTCCACCGTGCCGTGGCGCGACAGGCTGAGCAACAGGGACAGGCCCATGAGGGAGAGAATGTCATCCACGATGGCAGCGCCAATAATCACGTGTCCCAGTTGGCTACGGTTGATCCGCATGGATTGCAAAACCACAGCTTGAACAGCGATGGCGGTGACGGATATACCCATGCCCACGAAAAGGGACTGAAACAGAGTTCCACCGAAGAGGTAAGCGACGCCAAAGCCCAGGGCAAAGGGCAGCACGAACCCGCCCAAGGCCACGGAGATGGAGGGCCACGCATTCTGGAGAAGAACTCTAGGGTCCAGCTCCATGCCGGCGTAGAACATCACGAAGAAAATGCCGAACTCGGCCAAGAACTCCAAGGTTTCTGAGGGCGGCACGAGGCCCAGCAGCGGTGGGCCAATGATTAGCCCCGCCAAGAGCTCGCCCAGCACAAAGGGCAGTCCCAGGCGCGAGAAGATGTAGCCCAGAAGCCAAGCTGCAGCCAAGATCTCGAGGAGGCCTGTAATGAGCGTGCCGGTGAACATCGTTACTGATTACCTCGGCGATTAAATACACTAATGGAGAACTGCAAAACCTTTACGCTTAGGTGTCTCGCTCACGGCAATTTTGAGATATTTAGTTGCCGGTGCCATAATGTGTAGATTTACGTTGGCGATATGTTGCCACTGTGTTCTGGAAATCAACGGCTCAGCTATTTTCCATCCATAAATGGCCTTTTTCCCTCTGAGCGGCGTTCTCCACGGGTTTTCGCCTGCGACATACGAAAAGTACGCCTCGGCCTAAACCCTTGTGCGGCCTTGCTCTGAGCAGAAAATGCTCACTTCTGAATTGGAAACTGACGCCTTTGCCCATGGATCGGATAATGTTTCGTGGAGGGGCACTAGTTGATAGATCTCTACCGGAGATCGCAACTACTGTCAAGCATTGGAACAGCAGAATTGAGATGCCAGCCGAACGGGGTCGCCCATTAAAGGGCTTGTGTAGGGACTTGGGGACGTACATAATGGGGACTTGGCGGGGACTTGGGGACATAAGATTATCAGTTTTTTCGGCAATCGGATGCAGGCGGGGCCGTCCATAGGCCGACGAACAGCTTAAACAAGAATATCGAATACGAGACGGAGGGTATTATTTGGGAGAAGCTTAAACAACGTTTCCACTCTTGAATGAATAAATCTTATAATCTTATGTACGTCCCGTAATTTCCGCGTCCCGTAATTTCCGCCATTCTCCCACCAGGGCCAAGATGTTTGAGAAATCAGATGAGCGTATTCTTGGTGATGGTGATTTTGTTGAACAGGTGCTTTCGGCAGCCGAGGAACAGATGGAAAAGTGCTATAGATAGCTTGCCAGAGGCTATGACCTTGACAAGCTTGCATCCAGGGTGTGTGATCTTATGCAGGTTGAGCCAGCCGAGCTTTGGGCGACAGGCAAAGAGCGCAAACGGGTTGCGGCAAGAAGTTTACTATGTTATTGGGCGGTAAGAGACCTTGGTATTGGTATGGCTCAAATAGCAAGGCGATTGAATCTTTCATTGGCCGCGGTGAGTCAGTCGGTAAAGCGAGGAGAGACAATAGTACAACAAAAGGGCTATAATCTCATCGATCCTTAAGCCTAAAACTGTAAATATGGAAATGTAAAGGATGTCCCCAAATTTCACCCCGGGCTTTTGATCCTTTAGAGTAATGAAATACATTGTATTGACCATTGTCTGGGCGGCCTGGTGTTTCCTTCACAGTGCCCTAATATCTCTAACCGTCACAGAGTATATAAGGCATCGCTTTAAGGGCGCGTTTTGCTATTACCGTGTCTGCTATAACGGCCTGTCCCTGGCAACCTTAATTCCTGTAGCCATTTATACATACTCCGTACAGAGTGAACCGCTGTTTAGGTGGGAAGCTTCCTTCAGGGTGATACAGTTTGTCTTGCTGTTCATTTCATTGTTTCTGTTTTTCTCAGGCGCTAGACACTATGACGCTCTGCAATTTCTTGGTATTCGCCAGTTAAGACAATCGAATTCATGCACCCTACTGACCGAAAACTGTGAAGTGGATTCAACGGGGATACTGGGCATCATACGGCATCCTTGGTATACAGGAGGCATGATCGTTGTTTGGGGGAGGGATCTGGATGTCTCGGCAATTATAACGAACTTGATCATCACGGCGTACTTCATCATTGGAACATTTCTGGAAGAACGGAAACTCTCTATCCAGTTCGGCGAAGCGTATAAGGCATATCAGAAAAGGGTATCAATGTTCTTCCCGTATAAGTGGCTGAAATCAAGAATAAGCGTTAGGAGCAGGGGATGAAATTACGCCATATGGGATGCAAGGAACGCACATAAGAATATAAATTCTTTTTTGTAGTGGCATTTGATAGGCAGTATGCACGCCGAGGAAATCACGAATACGGCACTTTTTTCGACAACTTTGAGATTCCCGATTATTGGGGCGTCGGCAACTTACGACAGCCTCACCCTGAGCTTGTCGAAGGGACGCCTGGATCTGAGGCATCCTCAGCTTTTGCAGCGTTAGGGTCAGTGTTGAACTCTGCTACCACGAAAGTGTGATCTGAAGGCTTCTTGGCTAACCTCGGCGTTATGTCGATCCATGCGCGGGTCGATTTGTCGGCAAGGTCTTTAGCAGCCCATATGTGGTCAACGCGCCATCCAAGACCTCGACTTGCAGCATTAGGGATTCGATAGTCCCAAAAGGTGTATATCTTGTCTCTAGACTCATGCCGACGCAATATGTCCACAAAACCCCACGCCTTAACAGCGGCAAGAGCGTTGTGTTCGTCGGGATGAAACCCCACGTTTCCAAGAAGCCTTTCTGGATCGTACACATCGATGGGCTCTGGGGCCACATTGAAATCACCCAGCCACAGGAGAGGCATGTCAGGGCTGAAGCGCTGCTTAAAATAATTGAGGAGACGCCTAAGCCAATCGAGTTTGTATTGGAATTTTTCCGAGTCTGGAGCGTATCCTTGAGGGACGTAAGTATTCACAATAGAAATCCCGCCAATCTCAGCTGTAATCAGCCTGGCCTCCTCTCCAGCCCTGTCACCGCCAAAACCGAATGAGACTGACTCCGGTTCAGCCCTGCTTAAGATGGCTACGCCGTTGTAAGATTTTTGCCCCCAGAAGGCACAATGGTACCCGAGGTTCTCAATGGGCTGACGCGGAAAGTCAACGTCTTGTACTTTAGTCTCCTGAATACACAGAACGTCTGGGGATTCTTTTTCCAGCCACTGCAGCACCCCGGCAAGACGAGCCCGGATTCCATTTGCGTTAAAAGTAGCTACCTTCATCTCCGACGAGTCAACCCTCACAGGCCCCTGACATGTCAAGCAAAGGGGTCGACTTTCTGTTTGACTCTTGTCAAGAATGACTAGAGCTTACGCAATCGCGGAACATGGTCGAACCACGCCAACTATCAGACATTGTGTGAAGCCCGGGAGCAGGTCTCAATACTGGACATCATACCGCAGTCAGTTCGTTGATTGCCTGAACACGTTTACTCTCTTTTCTTGAATCCCACGAAAACCCAGTATAACAGCCATCCCAGCACCACCGGCCCGATACCGACGTAGAGAAACATGACCTGATCCTTTAGCCAAGGTTGAAAATACGCGGCAGTGAGTGCTGGAAAAATGGCCGAAGCTGTAACGGCCATCCGGATTTTCCCCGACAGTCTGATCTTCGGCTCAGCCGCCCGTTGCGGTTGCCGTCGGGCATTCATCCGCGGTATGAAAAGCACACCCAGCACAATTGCCAAAATAATCAATATTTCCTGTAATCCGAACATTCGCATCTTCCCCAGAAACAACCGATTTGTAACAGATTATGACCTGTAAAACAAGGCGTTTAGGATGCTTGAACCGCAAAAGTAAACAGTTCATTACCAATGGTCCGTTTGCCCCACCTCTATTTATTCAGCGATGTTTCTCTGCGGTTGAATCCTCACTGTATTTTTGCTAAAAACCTGAAAGGCTCGTCTATTGTGGATGATCTAATCTACCAAAAGGAGAAACGATATTTACGATGGATCAGACATTTAATGCTACGGAAATAAAAGTCGGTTATCATCCGGATGGTTATAGAATCGACAAGACCGCCTCGCCGATGAATCGCTATACCAAATGGCAAATTATGCGGGGCAATAATTGGTGTAATCCGAAGGCCGTCAGTTTCCAGGGTGGACCAATGGGGACATCATAAGTAAATAAGTAACTTAAGTCCGTGGGTCATTTGTTTGTGAATTTATGGATGTCCCTCTTGCTCCATTTATGAAGTTATGGGCGCGTCCCCTTTTGCCATAAAACATTTGCTAAGCGAGGGTTTGGAGGCATCATGACGCTCAAGGCTCGATCTCTCATCGGCCTGGTAGGTTTGTCTATCGTCGATGCGGTTATCCCCATTCCGATTGTTGGTTTGATCTTGATTTTCGTAATACTACAGAAGCCTCCTTGGTTTCAGAAGTTGGTGGGCGAACTGTACGTGGAATCAATGACTCTCCAGTTTGCATGAACTGGGATACCGTGATACGCTCGTTTCAAGTACTAAGCCGGGAACTTATTATTCCACTGGTCCTTGAAAGGGTCTCGAAAGAGCAAACTGCCACGCGGGGTTCAGAAGGGAGGGTCATAAAGAAGAAGTTTCAATATTTCATGGAGATGCGAGATTCTTCCCTGTTAGCACCTGATGGATGTTTTATGCACTGTGACTGTAATGTTTTGGAGTTCGGTAGGAATAATTTGATTCAGGTTCCATATTAGGCTATCATTAACCCGCCAGAAACTGAAAAGAAAATGGAGGAAGGTTCCCTCAGTAATTCAGTAATATTGTTGCGTAAAGGAGGGCTCTCATGCCAGAAATGATGATTGATATCCCGGTCAAAGAGGTGGCCAAAATAATTAAGGTCATGACTGAACAGGAGATAGAAACTCTGGCCCTGCTTTTGACAGAGGAAGGCGCTGAGCTTTTGGAGCGGAAGAAGGACCTTGAACTGAACAGGGTACAGTTCTTGACCAGAGACGAAGCCTTCGATGTATGATGTATAAAGACGAATACCATCCTGGGGTCAAAAAAGATCTTAAAAGGGTTGATGTCCGCATTCGTAAAGAGATCAAAACGACCCATATTCCGGCCATTTTAGCCAATCCGGGCCTTGGTGAAGCTCTCGTAGGAGATCTGGCTGGAACCCGTTCTTATCATTGCAAGATCGCCAATCAGCAATTCCGCATTGCCTATGTTGTCTCTGAGGAGGAAATGAAGGTTTTTGTTCTGATGATTGGAAAACGGGAAGGCTTCTATACACTGCTGAAAAGGAGGATCTGAAACGATAAAGAAATAAGGGACATCCTATTTCTTCATCAAGGTCCATAAATCAAGGACCGACCGACCGGGACGTCCATAAAATATAAGTTTCTCTTGAATCCAAATCTCAGGCGGTTAAAGATAAAGAACCTCCATCAAAACTACGGCAGAAATGATGATGGTATTTTCACCTCGGTCAGCGGATAGAAAAGCCTGGTGACATTGTTCGTTAATAACCTTTTGTCCCATCATAAATTTAACCAATGCCTGGGTATCGGTAACATAGCTATCCACTGGTGGATTCCTCTTCCACGTGTTTCCAGGTCTCTTCCTTCAATTTTTTCAAATCAGAAAAATTAATATCGTAGCCCTTCAGGATTCCTTCCAGCTTAATGATATTTTTTTCTTCAAGCCGTTTTTTGTGCCTCACAAAATCAATGTAGTCAACGATAGAACCCAGTTCCTGTTCGGATTGCGGTAGATGTCAACGGGGTGGAGAGCTTTGGCCGGAGTATTACCCTGCCCGTGGTGCGTGCGAGTCTTGCTGAGGGAACCCGGATAAAACGGGGGATCACGATAACCTGAAATTCTCTTTAAGAAACACGACCCCGCCTCGCCCTCCTGGCAAGAGACTCATATTGACATTCTTGAGCCTTTCCATAGTGTGCGCTGTTGAAAGCGTTTTGGTTCTGGCTCTGCATCGTGCCAGCCGACCAGCGAGGGCGAGTCAGGGTCGTGTTTTTTGTGGTTGATCTTGGCTCGCTCAAGGCTGGTGGTGGCGTAGCAGTACTGGCAGCCAAATAAGCACGTATCATACATGCCAATGTCTTTGCTAATCACACAACCACAGGCTTTTCGTTGAGACGGGTCCTTTTTGTTGGTCACATTGATTCCAAAAACATTGGAGATGTACTCGGCATCAACGCATTTGCCGGGTTGAATGCCGAAAGGTTGCAGATCAATTTCTTCGGCACAACTGAAAACCTTCATGTCATTCTCATTGGCAGCACGAACGAAGGTTCGCATAAGATCGCCAAATGCTTCGCCCTCGCAAGCCAGCAATTCAATCCCACGCGTTTGCAACTCACGTAAGCGTTTCTGCACCTTGCGGTAAAGGTCTAAAATGCTGATGACGCAACGACGCGTGTGCCCTTGCAGTGCCCGGGCAATGCGTTGGTATGTTTCTTTGTGGAAATCTGCTGGCGTAGCCGTGCTAAACACCACAGGGTCATACCTCCAGATTACCTTTTCCGGGCCGATGCGATCAGCGAGTTCTTGAAAAGTTTTCAAGGAAACTTTTAGGGGGCAGAATATGCCATGCCACGGGAAAAACCTGTATTGAACTGCCCAGAAATCCAGGCGGCTCTCCGTAACACTAACTGCCAAGCCTCACGGCTACGCCGCTACGTAAATCCCCCTGCCAGCTCGCTTGATTTCGCCCGCCTTAGACGCCTTGAAGACGATATTCCTGATCTTCTTGTCTTCAAACCCGGTCTTTTTCATCAGCGTGGGAACATCAACGCCCTCTTTCAGTTCCTTGCCGCACTTGAAAAAGGGTAGCTTCTTTGGTGGTACGTGCCTATGTTCTCCGGTCTTCGGGTTCCTGCCACTGTATCCCTTGTACTGCTTGACATAGATGCTGCAAAAACCACGGATCTCCACCCTGTCGCCCTTCGCGAGGGCATCTGACATTCTATCAAAGAACAGCTCAACCACCTGCTTGGACTTGGTTGCTGAAAGCCCGGTTTCCTTTCTCAGAGCCTCTATGAGTCCTGCCTTTGTCATGAATCACCTCTTTAGGAATGTTTGTTTCGGGTGGGTCAATGGGAGGCTTCATTTGCAACTCAAAAAATAATACCATAAGGATGTGAAATGTCAAGAAAATATGCTTCCTTTGAAAATCTTTTTCCAGCTTAAAAATAACACTTGACGGCGATATCAATAGTGATACTATATTAATATGGCTAAGATAAGAGATGTCCTTGCACAAATGAAACAAAATCCCCGAGATGTTCGATTCAACGATTTGTGCAAGGTATGCGATAATTATTTTGGAGAACCTCGTCAAAGGAGTAGCAGCCACCGAATATACAAAACACCATGGCGAGGTGACCCAAGAATAAATATCCAGAATCATAAAGGAAAGGCCAAAGCATACCAAGTGAAACAGGTGCTATTGGCTATTGAAAAGTTGGAGGTAGAACATGGCGCTGAAGAATGATCGATATACCTACCGGGTAACCTGGTCTGAAGACGATAACGAGTACGTGGGCTTGTGTGCTGAATTTCCCAGCTTGAGCTGGCTTGCAAGGACGCCAGAGGCAGCCTTAAAAGGGATCAGGAAAGTGGTTGAGGGTGTTGTAAAAGATATGCAGGATAATGGTGAGACCGTACCTGAACCTTTTGCTTGCAGGCGTTATAGCGGCAAGTTCATGGTCCGTGTGCCCCCAGAAGTTCATCGAAAGCTTTCAATCAAAGCAGCAGAATCCGGGGTCAGCCTGAATCGGCTTGCCAGTTCGAAGCTGAGTTAATAAACATAGTTTTGCACATAACCAGGAAGAAGACATGGGGTCCTTGACATATGACCATCCTTTACATCCAATGAGCTTCCTTAACCGAATTTTAGCTTGCGTTGACAAGGTCATCCCAACCTTAAAGAATGACAGCACCAAGCACTGGGAAAGACGGTAAACGTACGAGATGTGGTATCGATGGTCACCAGCCAGCAGCGACCTCCCTCCATTCGTGTGTTGTTTGGTCCGGCTCTGTTCCTCCCCCTAGTAAGCCAACCTGCCTTGAACTGTCGGAAAGACCCAACACATCATCCGTAGCTGTTCAAGATGCGTTCAACACAGCACGGATTCGTTCCACATTGATAGCGAAGAAGATTTTTCACTTAACAGGAAAAATCCTCCCTTTGTCTATCTATCGCCGTTGATCTACGTGTGAGACGCTTGGATGTGAACTAG
>JAFDKF010000109.1 GCA_019307135.1 Deltaproteobacteria bacterium | reverse complement strand
TCCTTCTGGGTGGCCGGCCCCGGCCTGGCTCGGATCATCCCCGGTCGCCATACCCTTGATCGTACTGCTTCAACCCTGGATCTGGTTTCCATGGTGACCTACCTCCTGGATGTGCCTGAGCCCGGTGGGCTTGACGGAGCAAACCCTCTGGCAAATCTGCAGGGCAAGCTTACCGGGCCTAGAAGAGCGGTCCCAGGTGACCCAGACAGCAGTATCCTCCACTGAAGACTGCGATCGGTCCCATTTTTGACGAGTAAGTTCGAATTTGACAATAAGGCTCTCGTTTCTTAAAATCCTTTGTCCATATTACGACAGGTAATCGACCTACTGGTGGCGCAATGATCACAAAAGAGGAGGATGACTCATGAAGACGCAGATACCACGACGGCTGTCGGTTCTTATTCTGGCAACCCTGCTTACGGGATGGGCTTCAATCGTTGCAGCCGAAGCCGTGACCTGGGTGGAGCACCCCTTGCTGGCCTGGGAAAAAAATGCTTTGAAGCTGTTTGACAGGAACGATTACAACAAAGTCATTGATCTGGCCCGGGAGCAAGATAGCGACCCAAGCGGAAATGCGCCTTTATTCATATATTACGGCCATGCCCAGAAGTACTACTTGGAGCGTGACCGGGCGTCTGCCATTTACTACAAGCAACAGTACGGCGTCATTTTTAATCGCCTGTCAGGCGCGAACCTGGCAGTGCTTTCGCGGCTGGTGGTCATGCCGCATATGTCCTGGAATAAGAAGATCAATCAGAAGTTCCTGGATGCCGCCTTTCAAAAGGCGGGCAACGAGAAGCACATTGGTGCAATCCTTTTCTATCTTGAGAGTCATGAGCCGGACGTTGCCAAAGGAGCAATCAAGGGGCTGCGTGCCATTTTGCAACGCAAGCGTGACATTGTCTTAAATGGTAGCGCTTTGAGCAGCGCTGACCGGGCATGGATGAGTGATCCTCGCCTGTTGCAGCTTCTGGTCAAAAAAACCGGAGAGTCTGTCAGCCCTATCGCCGGTTTCATGTCCAAAATGCCGGCCTTTGCCCGTAAGAAGGTTATGGGCGGGGCCTCTGCCTGCCTGGGGCTCATTGAGGATCCGGCCCTGCCCATGTTGCGTGAGGCGGCCAGCATGGGCAATGCCAATGCGGCCGCTGCTATCCAGCTCATTCAGGATGCAAAGGGCGCCCGTCTTGCCAAGTATCCTGACAGTACGTGGTACAGCGCCACTGGTCGTTGACAGGTGACCAACCACAAGCCAGAACCGTAGGGCTTCGCCCCAGTTGGAGTGTTGGAGCAAACGATATGAAGTCATTCATTTCTCTCTTCCTTATCCTCACAATGATAACCCTTATCAGCGGTTGCCTCTTGCTGGGAAAGAACAAGGAATACCAACCGTTTGAAACGAGCGGACTTGACCAGCTCACTCCGGGCCGGACAACGGCGTCAGAAGTGACTGCAATGTTGGGTGCGCCAACCCAGGTGGTGAAGCTGTCCAATGGGAATGCCTACATCTACAAGCGTTCCCTGAGCAAGGGGACCGGGCTTTGGTTGGTAATCGTGAGTTTTGGAAATTATGATAAAGACTACGATCAATTGGTTTTCTTTTTTGATCAAAATGATGTTCTGAGACACTATGGCGTCAGCCTGAACGCCCGAAAGGCATCCTATGGGCTCCCGTTTTAGTATTCCCCTTGTTCTCGTAACCTTCTTGCTTTCAGGCACGCTTCTTTCCGCCTGCATCTCTTATCGGTTTGTAAGGGCGGTGCAAGGAGACGAAGTGGTGCCACCCGGCGATGCGTTCGAGTTGGGCAAGACAAACTTAGGAGAGGTGCTCTCTGTGCTTGGGGCACCGGACAAGGTGGCGGAACTAAAAGGAAAAGACCTTTTGCTTTACGAGAGGGCAGTGCTTCAAGATAGCAGGCTTTCTCTGAGTATTCCGCTACTCGATATCTCAGGAGCAAACGTCGATTTGAGCGGTTATGGAACTCTTGTGCGCTACGACCGCCTCTGGCTCCTTTTCACCCCAGACAGTATCCTTCGTCAGATGATGTTTGAGAAAGGTTCCAGCCACCCTTATCTGAAAACCTTATTCAAAGAAGACTGAGCAATATTGACATCGCCACAGCCAAATAACAAACCGCTGAGCGTGCTTTTGCCATTTGCCAGTCGAGATCTTGGCCGTTTTGTATGAACATGGAGGGCTATCATGCATCCCCTGTTAACCGAAGAGGTGGGCAAAAAACTTCTCCTTTTGGGAAACGAAGCGATTGTTAGGGGCGCCCTGGAGGCAGGGGTAGCATTTGCCACAACGTATCCCGGCACCCCGGCATCTGAAATAGGTGACAACTTTTTTCGGATAGCCGCAGAATCAAAACTCTATTTTGAGTACTCCACTAATGAAAAGGTGGCTCTGGAAACAGCCGCGGGCGCTGCTGTATCCGGTGTTCGTGTTATGTGCAGCATGAAGCACGTAGGCCTCAATGTTGCTGCTGATCCGCTGATGACCCTCGCTTATGTGGGCGTGCGCGGTGGCATGGTGATTGTGACAGCCGATGATCCGTCCATGTTCTCAAGCCAGAACGAACAGGACAATCGCTTCTATGCGAAATTGTCCAACCTTCCCATGCTCGAGCCCGCATCACCCCAGGAGGCCAAAGAGATGACCGGGACAGCCTTTGGGATCTCCGAGGCCCTGGAACTCCCTGTACTCCTCAGGACAACCACCCGCCTGAGCCACTGTCGTGGCATTGTGACCACTGAATCCCTGACGCCTCCTGAGACCAGGGGGACCTTTGAAAAAGAGAGTTCCCGCTTCGTCACCGTGCCTGCCAATGCCCGGGTGCGCCATAGGGTGTTGCTTTCGCAAGGCGAAAAAGCAAGAGACATGGCGTGCGCGTCCCCATTCAATACCATCACCGGAACGGGTAGATGGGGCATTGCCACAAGTGGTGTCGCATATAACTACGTGGCCGATGCCATCAATGATCTAGGCATCCAGGACCGCGTGACGGTACTAAAGCTTGGTTTTACTTCCCCGTTTCCGGTGAAGCTCGCAGCAGGGTTTATCAGATCGGTTGACAAGATCCTGGTCGTAGAAGAACTGGAGCCTATCCTGGAGGACAACCTCAAGGTGACGGCCCAGACCAACGGCCTTGCCGTACCGATTGCGGGAAAAGGTCCTGAACTGTTCTCACGGCTCTATGAATACGATCCTGGCATGGTGCGAGAGGTGATCGCAGGATTCTTTGAACTTGACTACACACCGCCAAGGCCGGTTGACATCAAGGAAGACCCTGAGGCGGTCCGGCTTCCTATGAGGCCCCCAAACCTGTGTGCAGGCTGTCCCCACCGTGCCACCTATTATGCAGTAACCAGCGTTCTGAGAGAAACCGAGACAGAAGCTGTGTTTCCCTCGGACATTGGGTGTTACATCCTGGGACTCCTGCCACCGCTGCAGACGGCGGATTTTGTCATATGCATGGGTTCGAGTGTAACATCGGCAGCCGGCATTTCCAGGGCCACAGACAAGAAGGTCATTGCCTTTATCGGCGATTCCACATTCTTTCACTCTGGCATTACAGGCTTGATCAATGCTGTCCACAACAAGCACAACTTTATGTTGGTGATACTTGACAATGGCACAACAGCCATGACAGGCTACCAGCCTCATCCCGGCGTAGAAATCACGCCTCCCGGGTGGGACAAGCCATATGTTTCCATCGAGGCCATCACAAGGGCCTGCGGAGTGGAGCAGGTGGCAGTTGTCAACCCGATCAATCTGGGCAAGACCAAGGCAGCTATCACGGAGGCCCTTGAGTCAAACAGGCTGTCGGTCATTGTAGCCAAGGCCCCCTGCCCTCTGTATGAGGCAAGTATCCTCGGCAAGAAGAAAAAGCGAGTTTTTGTGGTGGGTCCTGATTGCAATACGGATTGTACTGAATGCATCGATACCTTTGGATGCCCGGCCCTTTACAAAAACACGTCTCCTGATGCTAAGACAACCATGATAATTGATCAGAGCCTGTGCATCGGTTGCGGGGTATGTATACAGTTTTGCAAAAAGATCAGGCCCAAGAAGGTGTAGTATAAGGAGCGGGTGAGAGAACGCTTACCAAATGGAGAGAGACCACATGGATAACTATCGTGTATATCTTACAGGTGTTGGCGGGCAGGGCACGCTTTTGGCCACCACGGTTTTGGCCGAGGCCGCTATCCTGGCAGGTCACAACGCGGTGGCCAGTGAGGTACATGGCATGGCGCAGCGCGGTGGGGTGGTGGAATCCTCCGTCATGATAGGAGATATCAAAAGCCCCATAATCTCAGACGGCGAGGCAGATGTCCTTCTCGGATTCGAACCGGTCGAGACCTATCGGGCCATGAGGAAATGCTCAGCAGTCTCTGTAGTGGTATCAAATGCTGTCCCTATTATCCACTATGACGTGGCCATCGGCCGAGGATCCTATCCGGATGTCGAGAAGCTATTCGACTTCATCCGGTGCCGTGTTAAACAGCTTGTCATCTTGGGTGCCCAGACGCTGGCAAAGCAAGCCGGGGCTTTGCTGGCTGCGAATATCGTCATGCTTGGCGCCCTTGCCAGAAGCGGTGCACTCCCCATTCCAAAGGAAGCCTTTGAGGGGACCATCCGCACCAGGACAAAGGCAAGGTTTGTGGAGACCAATTTACGGGCCTTTGAGCTGGGATTTGCAACGCTGTGAAACTTATTCGGAACTTCAGCATCATTGCCCAATCAACGGTTCAGATTCTCGGTGAACTCTAAACCTGTGAACGCCTACGGGGACACTGACTAAAACCTGGGTTGAGCGGTTCAACGTTCACGGTTCCCGGGTTCAACGTTCACGGTTCCCGGTTGAAGAGCCCCTGGCCCAGACCGGGACTACATGGGCACCAAAATCATCTTGGGATGTCGCGCCAGGGCAGGCCTAACTGGCTGTTAGCAAAAGGATGACGCGTCAATAAAGAAAGTTCACCGTTCAAAGTTCATAGGTTCAAAGGTTGTCAACCCTGAACCCTGAACCCTGAACCCTGAACCCTTGTAAAGTAGACTATAACTTTTGAACCTTTGAACCTTGAACCCTGAACCTGGAACCGATCACTTTAGGTAAAAATAAAAGGGGTCCCGGCGCGGGTACCCCTTCACTTGATGATTCTTGCGGAAAACCTAGAACGTTTTGTCTATGACCGGTACAACCTGTTTTTTTCGTGACATAAGGCCGGGAATCCACACCGACTGGTCGCCAACCGTGGTATTGAATGCCTTCTCCATCTTGGCCTTGTCACCAACATAATACAGCTCAGAGCCTTCCTTGATGATATCCGTGGCGACAAAGATGAGCATCTCGTAGGCTTCTTTCCCTTTTAGGTCATTAAGGAAATCCATGACCTCAGACGCCCGGCTGTAAACATCATTGATGTCTACTAGCTCAGTCTGGCCGATGCCAACCTTCTTGCCAGCAAAGTCGAAATTCTTGAAGTCAGCTAAGACAACGTCTCCGATCGGCTTGCTCGATATATCGGCCTTCGCCTTCTTCACATCAATGCCGAATTTTTCAATGTCGTCAATGCCCGCTATCTTGGCCAGTTCTGCCGCTACCACCTTGTCTTCTTCGGTCGTGGTTGGCGACTTGAAAATGACCGTGTCAGAAAGGAGCGCACCGAGCAAAAGGCCGGCCATGGCTTTATCCTTGGCCACTTCATCTTTGTATTTCTTGGCCAAAATGGTAGCCGTGCTGCCTATCGGCTCTACATGAATGTAGATGGGATCGGGCCAGTTAAAATTCATTTTGTGATGGTCAATAATTTCAATAACCTCCGCCTTGTCGAGGTTATCCGGGGCCTGGCTGGCCTCATTATGATCCACCAGTACAAGCTTTTTGCCCTCGGCGCTGCCCAGGTCCCCAGGCACAGGCACCCCAAATTTGTCGAGCACAAAGGCGGTTTCTTCGTTGATCGCTCCCTGGGTGACAGGGATATAGCCCTTGATCTTGGCATAAACGATCGCTGAAGCTACGGTATCCGTATCCGGACTCTTGTGACCTACTACGTATACATCGTCTCCCATTTTCTTCTGCCCTCCCTCATTAGATTGGTTTTTTGCTACTAAGAAATGTTGGTAAGAACTGATTTTAGTCGGGGGACTATAGGCGAAAAGGCGTTGTGTGTCAAGGGAAAATACTACTTTCCCTGTTTTTCTTTGGCAAATGCCCTGGCCTTTTCAGCCAGGTCCCTTAAACGGTCATCTACCAAACGGAAGAGGGTCTTCTTGGGATAGGTTCCATCCTTGCGCATTTTGCCCGCCTTCATGCCAGTGAGTATTTCAATCCCCTGCTCAATGGTCTTTATGGGATAGATGTGAAACTTGCCGTCTTTGACCGCTTCTACCACGTCTTTTCTTAGCATGAGGTCCTTAACGCTTTTCGAGGGTATGATCACACCTTGCTTGTCTGTGAGCCCCTTGTGTTTACAGATGTCAAAGAACCCCTCAATCTTGCGGGTCAGTCCGCCAACAGGTTGAATCTCCCCCTTCTGGCTGACCGAGCCGGTCGCGGCAATGCCTTGAAAGATTGGCACATTGGCAACGGCAGAAAGCAGGGCGAACAGCTCTGTACTGGACGCACTGTCACCCTCCACCATGCCGTAAGTTTGCTCAAAGCAAAGGCTGGCCGTGAGCGCCAGAGGCTTGTCCTGGGCAAAGTGCTCTCGCAAGTAACTACTCAGGATAATGACGCCCTTGGTGTGGATTTTTCCACTCAACCGGGATTCTCGATCAATCGTGATGACACCTTCTTTTCCCATGGAGACATTGGCCGTGATCCGGCCGGGTTTGCCAAATGTGTGGTCACCGGTTTGCAAAATGCTCAGACCGTTAATCTGGCCCACCTTGCAACCATCGGCCTCGATCCAGAAGATGTCTTTCTTGATCAGTTCCTGGACACGTTCTTCAATCAGGTTTGAACGATAGATCTTTTTCTCTATGGCCTTTTCTACATGGGACGCGGCAATATACCTCCTTTTCTCCTGCACGGCCCAGTAATTGGCTTCCCTGATAATATCGGCAATCGCCCCCAACTTGAGCGTCATCTTGTCTCTGGTGCCGGTTACCTCCAGGCTGTATTCCAGGATTCTGGCAATCCCCGTGCGGTCAATATGTTTGAGACCCTCTTCCTCACAGAACCTGGCCAGACAGTCAAGGCATTCCCGGATCCTTGTTTTGTTCCGATCCGCCCGGTCATCCAGGTGCGCCTTGATCTTGAACATCTGCTTGAAGCGATCATCATAGATGTAGAGAAGTTCATAGATATAGGGGTCCCCCGTTATCACCAGTTTAACCTCCAGGGGCACTGGTTCGGGCTTCAGGGTCCTGGTGGTTATAAACCCGTACATCTCGCCTATATCTTCTATCTTTACCTCTTTGTTTCTAACCGCCCGTTTCAGGGCCTCCCAGGACAAGTACCATTTCAGGATATCGGTCGCCTTTAGGACCAGGTATCCCCCATTGGCCTCGTGCAGTGCCCCGGGCTTGATCATGGTGAAGTCTGTAACAAGGGCACCAAAGACGGCCTCCCGTTCAATCTTGCCAAAAAGAGCGGGGTAAGTAGGGTTCGAGGTGTAAACAACAGGGGCTCCCTTTGCTTCAGAATTGTCAATAAGGACATTAACGCTGTATTTGTTCATGACCGGGGGCGTGGCCATTCCGACAAAAGGCCCCTGAGATGCCTGTGCCTCAGGTTTTTTTCGGAAATCATTAATATGCTCCAGGATGTCTTGTTTTACGGCCTCAAGGTACTCAAGCACAGGGCCATGATTTTTGAATCTTCCCACGATGGGTTTCATCTTTTTCTCGACCACAGCAAGGGCCACTTTATGATCCAGCTCCCTGCGGAGTTCCACGTACTCGGACTCAAGCCTCGCTATTTCTGTCATAGCCTGGTTCATCTCCAGCGACAACTTGTCGCCTCTGTCCCGCAGGGCCTTCTTTTCCTCCGGGGAATACCTGGCAAGCTCCTCCGGGGGGATGATATTGCCATCCTTTCCTGGTATGATGGAAACCCCTTGAGGGTCGAGCTGCAATAAGAAGCCTTCTGCCTCCACCTTTTCCCTCAGGGCATCGATGCCCTTGCGCCGTTTGTTTTCAAATTCCTGTCGGAGGACCTGCTCCTTGTAGTGATAGTCATCGGTGTTAAACGCTGTTGGGATGGCGCTCTTCAGGGCCTCTATCAGCTTATCCATCGCTTTTTTCAGGTTTTTCCCGCAACCAGTAGGCAATTTCAGGGCACGAGGTTTATCAGGTTCTTTGAAGTTATACACATAGCACCAGTCGGGCGGTGCAGGCTGTTCTTTTGCCACTTCTTCCAGGAACGCCCGGGACATGTATGTGGCGCCCGTATCAGTGGTTCCTGCTACATAGATGTTGTATTCCGGATCGGTCATCCCAATGCCAAACTTTATGGCTTCAATGGCCCGTTTTTGGCCCACCACCCCATGTTTGACTGGATGTAGCTTTTCGGTTGAATCAACCTCGACGCTCTCTGGATCAAACCGGAACCGCAGGTTTTTTGCAGCCAACTCTTTAAATTTTTTGGCCATTGCTTCCCCCCAACCTGGATAAACCGGAAATCCGAAGCACGAAATTCGAAACTCGAAACAAATCCAAAATCCTAAATTTCCAAATGTTCAAAACAATAATTTTCTCTTAGATATGGTCCTTGGGTTTATGTCATTTGAATTTTGAAAATTTGGCCATTGTTTCGGATTTCGATATTCGGATTTCGAATTTAACATTCTGATTTTCATGTAGTTTTCTAGGCACAAAGAGATTTTCTGCCAAAACAAACATGAACTTTACAACTAACGGACTAAGGAACCGAAATGTTACGCTTCTTCTTTTACCTTCTCGTATAAGGAAACATATTCCCGGGCCGATTTTTCCCATGAAAAGTCCGCCTGCATCCCGTTCTCTACCAGTTTCATCCAGCCCGGTCTATCTTCAAAGACCTTCAGGGCCTCCCTGATCTGATCCAGAAATGCCTTTGCTTGATAGTCGGAAAACTTGAACCCCGTGCCCTCACCTGAGCCGGGGTCAAAAGGATTAATCGTATCATCAAGGCCTCCCGTGGCACGAACAATAGGGACTGTTCCGTATTTTAGGGCATAGATCTGAGTCAATCCGCATGGCTCATAGTGAGAAGGGACCAAAAGCATATCAACCCCCGCCATGATACGGTGGGCGAGGCCTTCATCAAACCCTATCGTGACAGCCACGCTTTCAGGGTATTTCCTGCCCAGCTCCAGGAAAAGGGCCTGATATGCCTCCTCACCCGCGCCCAGGATCACCAGCCCTGCATCCAACCCTACGATATCTTCTACGATCTGGGCCAGCAAATCAGACCCTTTTTGTGGCGCAAGGCGAGACACCATCCCGAGGACCGGCCGATCTACAAAGCGCTCATGGAGACCCAACTCCTTCACAAGGTCTGCTTTGCACTTCCGTTTACCCCTCATATTGCCGAGGCTGTAATGGTTCGTGATATGCCGATCCATGGCAGGGTTCCAGGAAGTGTAGTCCGCCCCGTTAAGGATACCGTAAAGATCAGCCGATCTTTTTCTAAGGATACCATCCATGCCCATGCCGTACTCAGGGGTCTGGATCTCCTGGCTGTATCGGGGACTCACCGTGGTGATAGCATCTGCATACACAATACCTGCCTTCAGAAAACTGATCTTGCCCCAGTATTCAAGGCCTTCCGGATTATACTCAGCGCCGGGAAGGCCGCAGATGCGGAGCCTGTCCGGCGGAAAAAGACCCTGATAGCCGATATTGTGAATAGTGAAGACTGATGCTACGTTTGAAAAGAAGGGATTTGCCCGGTAAAGGGTCTTTACGTAGGCTGGAATCAGACCGGTTTGCCAGTCGTGGCAATGAACGAGATCGAACTGAAACCCCACCTTGCTGGCAAAAAGGAGGGCAGCCCGGCAGAAATATGTAAAGCGTTCCAGATTGTCATAGTAATCCCCCTCAGGGGTGCCATAAAGGTTTGGCCGGTCAAAGAGGTCTTCCCTGTCAAACAGGTAAACAGGAACCCCTTCCCTGGTTGAGGTTTCAAGGACGTCACCCCTGAGTCTGGTATTTCCCAGGGGGACTTCAAGCCCTTCAAGGACCTTTTGGGCCTTTAAATCCCTATCCTTCGCCATCCGATAAAACGGGAGGCCCACCCTCACATCCACTCCCAGGCTCTTGAGATAAGCAGGGAGGGAACCTGCTACATCGGCCAGGCCGCCGGTCTTGGCAAACGGCGCCACCTCGGACGCGAGAAACCAGACTTTCAAGGATTCAGTCATGAAATAATCGGCATCCTTCATTTTCCCCACAAAGTAGTTTACACCTATTGACCAGGGTTCAGGGTTCAGGGTTCAGGGTTTCTTGCACCTGACACCTGACACCCGACACCCGACACCTGATACCAAAAAGTGCACCTGACACTAAAAAGTACGAACAAAAGAATTTATCTCTTGTCGCCCGCATTCTTGAAAAGTGTAAACCGAGGAATGAAGGATGTCCTTATGCATTGTCTTTTTCCACAGCTTGCAGCAGGTCATCATATATGTCAGGCACAGAATAGGTCACCCGGTTCCATGATGGAATCTGGGTGCCTTCCTTCTCCTGCCTCGCCTGGTCCCAGGCCGTAGCAATAAAATCTCTAAAGTGCCGCACGGTCAGTTCTTCACGGTGCCGGTCATAGACCAGATCATTCGACTCTGCATCGTCACTATAGCTTTTTACAAAACCTAAACCTGCACTGTAATACGTATGCTGGAGCATATCAATAAATGCATCATCAATGGGCATGCCGCTTGATCGCATGTAGTTGAGATAAAACTTGGCAATGTCCACCACCATCCGATGAAGGCCACCCCTGGCATCCTTTTCGGAAAGTGCCTGATGCTTATGCTCGTAGTTTTTGCACAAATCGATCTGGGCAATCTTTTTTGGCGTAAGACGATTGTAGACTTCAGACAGGGTGCTGACCTCAAGCCCCCAATCATAAGCTATGTTTATGGCCCGGGCAATGCGCGTCAAAAAGCTGAATTCCCCTGCCAGTGGATACCGAAACGTGCGGTGATACCGGAAGAATTGTTCCAGCGTATGGTGGCCACGGTGATGCATGATGGAGGCCAGGGCATCCACAAAGGGTGCAACAAAAAGCCGTGTGGTTCTCCCCTTCATCTCCATTTCCCTTGGCGAGATACGCGCATAATAGCCCTTACAGAACTCAAAATCGTTGTTCGGATTGGCCGCAGGCTCAATGAGCCGGCCAAGGAGAAGACGGTCATAGGTGACGATATCACAGTCGTGCAGAGAAATCACATCACAGACCTCACTGGCAAAGAGATACCCGAGGGCCATCCACACGGACTGGCCCTTTCCTGGGACACCGACAGGGATTTTCTGTTCCTGGAGCTTCTTGAAGATCGTCTGAATCCTCGGCCCCTCCACCCAGACTACCTTGACGTCCCGGTCTTGCTTTTTTAGCCTGCAAAAATAGTCTCTGGCTTCCCTGAAGTCTTTTTCTTCCCTGGCTCCTCCAAGGGCGACTACAATCGAACACAGATAGTTCACCTTGTTTATCTGATCGATGATGTTATCCAGGACCCCCGGCACATGGATTTCCTCGTAAAGGGAGGGAAGGAGAAGACCGATACACATGTGTTTGGAGAATTTCTCTAGCTTTTTCTCCAGCCGCATCAGGTATTCTTCAGGATCAAAAAGATCGTAAAATCCATGTATAGTAGTAATAAAACCTTCCTGATGAAATTCACTCACAACAACACCTCCTTTGTCGCTTATCGCTCTAAACACCTACGCATTTTTCAAATCGAGCTTGAAAAAAGAGGCTTTTTCAGAGCAGTAATAATTGCAAAAATCCGAAATCCGAAATCCGAATATCGAAACTCGAAACAAATCCGAATATCAAATGTCCGAATGTTCTAAACTGTATGTGTGGCTGCCTGTCCGTGGTCACACACAGAGAGGATTTCAGTCGTATTACAAATGACAGGATTCCTTATCCTTTTTAATTTTGAATTTTTGTGGTTCGATATTGTTTCGGGTTTGCGGCTCACGCCTTGAAAACAGTACGGATTTCGATATTCGAATTTTATGTGCTACAAATACAGAGGCTTATGTCATATCCACAATCCTTTATCGATGCTGCGACGCTAAGCCACCAACATGATGCGCAAATCCATGACGTTTGTGTTGGTTGGTCCGGTCTTGACAAGGTCTCCGAGCCTTTCAAAAAAGTGATAGGCATCATTGTTGAACAGAAAATCCGCAGGGTTCAGCCCCAGGGCTTCAGCCCTTTGAACGCTCTGGCTGTCAGCAACAGCACCGGCCGCATCAGTCGGGCCGTCGGTCCCATCTGTGCCGGCGCTCAGTACCACGATCCCCTTCTGCCCATGAAGGCCCATGGCAGCAGCAAGGACAAATTCCTGGTTGCGTCCCCCCAGCCCCTGGCCCGTGATCGTTACCGTGGTCTCACCCCCTGACAGGACGCAGGCAGGAGGAGAAAGGGGGTGGCCGCTTTTCAAGATCTCTTTGGCTATGCCGGCGTGGACGCGGGCAACCTCTCTGGTCTCCCCTTCAATCATGGTTGAAAGCACCAGCGTATGATACCCCAGACTACGGGCCTTTTTTTCAGCAGCCAGCACGCACGTTAGGTTGCTTCCCACGATTACGCTCTGTGTGGGCGTAAAGACAGGGTCTGCCGGCTTTGGGGTCTCAGGAACCTTGCCCTCAATCCCTTTCCGGACATGATTCAAAACAGTTTCAGGCACCTTTTCGCGGATGCCGTATTTGTCAAAGATGCTCATGCAATCCTGAAAGCTACTCGAATCCGGCACTGTCGGGCCTGAGGCGATCACATCCAGGTCGTCTCCGACCACGTCTGACAGTATCAGGGAGATCAGGGTTGCAGGGTACGCCGCCCGTGCCAGGCCGCCTCCTTTGACCCTGGATATGTGTTTGCGCACAGAATTAATCTCATGAATTGTAGCCCCACAGGCAAGGAGGACTTTTGTGGTATCCTGCTTGTCCTGAAGGCTGAGGCCTTCGGCAGGAAGGGGAAGGAGGGCCGACCCGCCACCTGAGATCAGACATAGAACCATGTCTCCTTTTTCTGCCCTGGAGGCCAGGTCCAGGATGGCACGAGCCCCTTCCAAGCCTGCCTCATCCGGCACCGGATGGCCTGCCTCGATGACTTTTACGCGACTCAGTTTAGCCAGGTGACCATATTTCACGTTAATGATACCCTCGGTGATCCTGTCCCCCAGGGCCTCCTCCACGGCCCTGGCCATGGGTGCCCCGGCCTTTCCTGCCCCGATCACGAAGATGTTCTCAAATTCGCTAAGGTCATAGACCTCCTGGTCAACCAGGAGCCGGTTGCCTTCACGCCTGCAATACTGTTTAACGGCTGCTTCAGGTTCCACGGCCTCAACGCCTGCCCGGAAGATATCGATCGCATCCTTTCGCATTTGGGCAAAATCTCTCGATTGCGGATTGCGGATTGCGGATTGCGGATTTAGCTTGCACATCATTTTCATGGAACTTATATCTAAAGTGATCGGTTCTAGGTTCAGGGTTCAAGGTTCAAAGGTTATAGTCTACTTTACAAGGGTTCAGGGTTCACGGTTCAGGGTTGACAACCTTTGAACCTATGAACTTTGAACGGTGAACTTTCTTTATTGACGCGTCATCCTTTTGCTAACAGCCAGTTAGGGCTCTTCAACCGGGAACCGTGAACGTTGAACCGCTCAACCCAGGTTATAGCAAATGTCTTAAATAAGTTGACGTTCATCCGCATTCCGAAATCCGCATTCCGAAATCCTACAGCTTGCCCACTGCTGCCAGGTAAATGGCAGTCTCTTCCTCCCCGTCAACTCTCAGTACTTGGTTGATCTCCTCATCATAAAAGGCCCCGATCGGGCAGCACCCCAGGCCCATGGCTGTAGCAGCAAGCTGGAGATTCTGACCAATGTGGCCGGCGTCCATAAAGATGTATCGGATGCACCGGTTTCGATATTTCGACATGGAGCGTAGCACAATGGCCGTCCATATGAAAAGCACGGCTCCCCGCCTCACCATGGCCTGGTCCAGTGCTGCGCGGGTCAGATGCTCGCCAAAGTTGCCCTGCACGATTTCCTCTAAGGCAAAATCGAGCACATTGAAGTGATACATGCCCTGTTTCACGTCTGAAACACGGTGGATGCTCAGGTAGGTCTCCACAGGGTAGAGGGCGCCGGCCGAAGGGGCCGTTCTAAACTGATAGTCACGGGCCGAAAGGGTGATACCCTGGATGGCCCACAGCAGGGTTGACAGGGTTGTCATGCTGATGGGGCCAGGGGCATATCGTCTCCTGGAACGTCGCTGATCCAGAATGTCCCACAGGCTTTTTGTTTTTCCAAAGACAGACCTTGGCAGAGGGATCTTAGCGGCCTCCGGGTACGTCTTATAGGCCGGAGGTCTTGGGATCTGCCCGAGGTCATGTCTGCGAAGAATCGACTCACGGTCATATTTCGTTTCCCTCAGGTATTGATAGGCAATCCCGTCTTTATATGACTTCAAGGTGAGCCTCCCGCAAAACGAAGCTTTGCCTGGGGGATGAAAGTACACTGGTAAGGTTGCATACTTATACTATGATACGGGCATTGTCAATTTCCGAAAATGATTCTCCTGCCCGCTTCCTCTCATGAAATCGCTCCGCGATTTCATATACAGACCTCGTAAAAACTATTTATTTAGTGACTGCAATCCCCATAGTTTTTAGGGCCTTGCTCAAAAATTGGACATCAGGTCGAGGTTTTAAACCCTGAACGGTGAACCCTGAACCTTGAACCCAAATCTTGAGTTAGAAACGCACCCTTTTGTCCAAAATATTACCCCAAAATCAGCTAAAATTTTCGAGGTCTGATATAAAGACTTTTAAATACCGCCATATTATGCAATATGTGGCAGCCAGTCGGCGCCCCCCGAGTTGCCATGCAGGGCTAAAGCCCCTCGCTATAGATTTCAAGATAATGTTTTTGGGGTCACCAATCTTCTGCTTTCCAAGGGGGCTTTTTAGGCGTCAACTTATTGATACTGGATACTGGATACTGGATACTGGATAAAATGT
>JAFDKF010000108.1 GCA_019307135.1 Deltaproteobacteria bacterium | reverse complement strand
GGGTGCGTCCGGCATAATCATACACATCCTGAACCTCTGAATCCGTGAACGGTTGCAATAAAAAAAGCATTTCAGCCCGGTTAAACAGGTCCAGGATTAACGGGGCGGGGTAAACATTGAGGTCCGCAGATTACGCAGATTACACAGATAATAAACAAATTGAAGGATTGAGGGATTGAGGGATTAAACCGAATTCAGGAATTGAGCGATTAAGGCCTGCTCGTCATCGCAAGATTTAGCGGGGCAAGCATAGACGAGTTAGGGTTTTGGAAGGCTCCAGCCCTTTTGGGGTAAGGTTCAAGTGTGTGCTACGTTGGATCGCATAGAAGATATGGCTTAGGGAGGTCACAGAAAATGAATATCGAAACCATGACTCTTGAGCAGATTCGGATCGAAGGGCTCGAAGTTTTGGAACGTCACTGCTTGTCCCCTTCCCCGAGAACTTACCGAGGAAAATCCGACCAGCCAGTATCCTTGTGTCATAGAGTCATCCAAACCTGACACGTGCCACAAGGTTATTTTTGCAGTAGGGCAAAAAGATGCATGATCCCTTGAGACCTGAACAGCCGCAAAAAAGCGCGGGAATCGCAGAAAAGATTTCGGGCACGAGCATTGATGAATCCATTAATGCTTTTTATCGAGAGCTAGTCTCTCATGGGCAGCGGCTTGGTCTTGTAGCCCGGTTTACGGGAGGTCAGGCTTGTCTTGATTATGGTATCGCGGAGTTCACCAAAGACCTGGACTTGATTGTTTCAGTAGATGATGCAAATCGACTGCTGAGCCTTTTAGAAACGAGGCAGTTCCAGGGCGTCTCTTGCTCTTACCGGATTGGTCACGGTTGCCCATTGGCCTCACCGTGGTTGGATGGGGGATGGACCTCCCATTTTGTATTCCCTACCGGAGATCCTTTCCTTGAACCTTCAATTGATGTTTTTGCCAACCCTCCAAGGGTGCTAACTCCGATAGAAGAAGAACCTCCCGGGTTGCTTGCAAGTCTGAACACCATAGCGGAAATGAAAAAGACCAGACGCCCAAAAGATTGGAGTTACGTAACGAGTTTGGGAGCAAAAATGCTCAAGGATGGCGATCCTCAGGGGTTGCTCCATATTTTTGATGTTGATCTTCTGGCTGAGTTTGTAGAAATTTACGATATCAGTGATGATCTTTTATCCAGAAGGCCTGTTCTTGCCCTGGCAAGACAAAAACATCCTCTTTTTTTTCGGGCTGTTCAGACGGAAATAGATTTTTGGTCGAAGTTGGACAAAAAGCGACTGGGAATTTACAAAAATGCCTGGGTAGCTTATTTCAAAGAAGTACGCAAAATACCTGGCCTTGAGTCGGAGAGCTTGAGAAAACAGCATACGGTGCAAATGGATATTGCTGAGAAATTCCTTCCTCCATTTCCGCTACAGATTTATGGCATCCGGCGCTTATTCGATGAAGTAAGGGAATTTGTCATGGCCGGCCTCTCCAGAGAACTTGTTCAATATCTTCCTGATACTTCTTCCCTGGAGAGACATTTGGAACAGGTCTCATCACAAAAAACAGGGAGTTACTAATGGGTGCATAAAATAGATTGCATCTTGGTTGTTTATTTTAAGAATTCATCGTCCGCTTTTGCAGACAATTTATGTCAGACAGGATTAACAGGATCATCATGATTTTCTTTATCTTCATCACTTTCCTGATGAAAGTGATGAAACCCAATCCGCTTGCAGCGGAATGATAATTGTCAATCTGGCCTTTGAAAGCTGTATCATTGCGCTGTTAGCGTTCTGATGAAATTTAATTTTCATATATATTCGCCGAAGGCGATTGCAATTTCTTGGCTTTCATCCGGAAAGCCAAGAATGAAATATCCAAGAAATCATGTTAATCCTGTCTAATGAAATAGTTAAAGCCCCTAAATGCCAGAAGAATGGCTAAATAACCGGTAAATTCACAAAAAAATGCAAACAATAATATGCTCTCCGTAATAGGTATTTTCGATGTTAAGGCCTGATCCATTTGAAATCGAAGTACTTGGCGAGGAACTCGCAAAATTAAACGCCATGCCTCTCGACGATCGAAGGGCTTATGTAGCACAGCGCCAACAGAGTTATAATACCCCAGACGACCTGGTTCAAAAAGCCGGTTTCCCAACTGAATATTGGGAAAACATGGAGGAAATTCCTCAAGAGTTGTTGGATATTCAGCAACATGCAGATAGATATAGCCGCAAAAAAGCACCCCGGTTAAATATTGACAAGGATCATTTAACGGGGCAGGCAAAAGACGCAAGAATAAATACTTAGACAGGAATAACATGATCTACCTGATTAGTTCTTATTCTTTATATCCGGACGATCCTGTCTATCCTGTCAACAAAAGATTCTTATAACAAATTTGCGCGTCTTGAAAATCGGAGGGGTCGCGTCTACACTCTTGACACATGGAGCATAATTCAGCAATCTGGGCCCCAGTGAAGTAGATGCTATAGCAATTTAACCCTGAAGGAATCGGAAACAAAAGGTTATTCCACAGGGCAGGCGGGGTAAAGATTGAGGGATTCAGCAATCGAGGGATATGGAAAAGAAATCATATATTGAAATAGCCAGAGAGAAAGTAGCAAAGGGAAGTTTTTATTTATCACATCACGCTCAATTGGAACGTGGTGAAGAAAAAATCACAATAGATGATATTGTAGCTGCAATTTCTAATGGCCAGGAATTGGAACCTTGACTCCCAAAATGGGAGGATCCTTTCACAAGGAGGGTATAGAGAGATGGAAACGTGTTATTTTTGCCGTAAAGGTATCTTAGAAGACAAAAGGGTGACAGTAGATTTTAGATGGGGGAGCAAATTGATTGTGATCGAAGAAGTACCTGCAAAAGTCTGTAATGAATGTGGTGAAAGGTATTATTCTGCTGAGATTTCAAGGGAAATGGATAAGATTGCTATCGAAGGGAAGAGGGAGAAAGTTATTGAAGTTCCCTTAGTAAGGTTACCGACAATGCCTTCCGCCGCTGCATAAATTTACTTCAAAACATTGGCAAAACATTGGGGTCTTCATTTGGCTGCGGGCGTTAGTGTTCTGCTGCTGAGAGACTTTGGAAGCGTTATGGTATTATGCCTTTTGGCTGCGTATTTTTGTGGATTTGTTGTGGTCAGTTCTGCTATCCGCAGGAACTTGGCTACATCAGCATAAGGTTGTATTGAGGGATTAAGGAATTCAGGAATTGGGAATTAAAAGTGAAGAAGAATTAGCCACCCCGGTTAAATATGCTTCGCATTCCACAGGGCAGGCGGGGCAGGCGCAGATTACACGGATTAATGGCCGCAAAAAGGCGCCCTGGAGGAATGGACTTCGTATTCCACAGGGCAGGCAAAACACGCAAAATTATCCGCAGATTACGCAGATTAACGCAGATTATAAAAGATATCCTTGCCGGGTGGTTGGGGGAGAGGTGGCGGAGGATCTGTTTGAGAGGGGGCTATGTTTGCCCCGGTGAAGTAGGGCTACGCACTGCACTGGGCAGGCCCTCAGGGACACAGATGACGGAGGAGGATTTGGATTGCGTCATCGAGGTGATAAGAGACTGTAGGAAATAGGGATTAAGGGAATTAATGATTGAGGGATTAAGGCATTCCGAATCATAACTGCCTATGAACCCGATCCCGAAGAGTGGGAGGAGGATTGGAAAACGAGAAAGAAGGGGGCTATGGATGCTTGATAGATGTTACTTTTGCAAGGCCAGGGTAGTTGAACAACTTGTTACGATCGACTATCGCTGGGGGGATACTCTGGTGGTCATTAGAAACGTTCCAGCAGGGGTTTGCCAGCAGTGCGGAGAGAAATACCTGGCAAGTGCTGTTTATAAGGTACTGGAAAGGTTGGTAAAAAATAAAAGCTACTTAATGGGCAAGATGGCTGTTGATATTTTGGCCTTTGAAGCAGGCGCTGCTGTGTAGTGCGGGGAACGTTAGGGAGTAAGGAAGGGGAACGCTGTTTCTGAATGAACTTAATGCCTTTCTACCACGGGGAATACGGGGTGGCACGGGGAAATGTGAAAGAATGTATTTTTTAGGGTGTGTGAAAAAATGGATGGTCCGATTTTAGGCATTAGCGTCCCTGTCCTCGGTTTTAAAGAAGTTTGTCAGTTTTAACTTGCTTCTTGTGTTAACAAGGCATATGTTTAGGCATATGTTAAATCAGCTTCAGGAGAATGCCATGCAAACAGAACGTCGTGTCCGTCTATTCAAGAATGGACGAAATCAAGCCCTACGTATTCCAAAAGATTTCGAATTGCCGGGGGATGAGGCCATTATTCGCAAGGAAGGTGCGCGGTTGATAGTGAAGCCTTTAAAACACCCCTCTCTTCTGGCCTTACTAGCCAGATTGGAGACTTTGGATGAGGATTTTCCGGATGTGGATAAAGGCCTGCTGCCGCCCGATGACATAGAACTGTGACCATGAGCAGCTTTACTTATCTGCTTGATACTAACATCCTGTCTGATCTTGTCCGGCATCCTGCAGGGAAGATCGCGCAACGGATTGAGGCCGTGGGCGAAGAGCGGGTTTGCACGAGTCTTGTGGTTGCCGCAGAGCTGCGTTATGGCGCTTACAAGAAGGGATCAGTGCGATTAACGAATCAATTGGAAGTCGTATTATCCGCCTTGGACGTCCTCCCTTTAGAGCAACCGACTGATGATTGGTATGCCAAGTTGCGTACAGCCCTGGAGCAAGCGGGCACACCTATTGGTCCCAATGACATGCTCATAGCTGCCCATGCTTTGGCCCTAGGTTTGATCCTGGTGACTGCCAATGTTAATGAATTTTCGCGTGTTCCAGGTTTGGCATTGGAAAATTGGCTTGCATGAAATTTGCGTACGAAAGGGGGGAATAGGGATAATGGGTGGCGTTGGTAACTAAACCTACCAACTGATTCTCGCTCCTCTCTTGTTACGCATCTTTCCTCAAAATTTCTTTTGGCTGGCTCATGCCTTGGAGATTTTTTTCCCCTTCTTGTGTACACATCGGGTTTACGTATTACAGAGATAGAAGAATTAGCCATAGACACACACGGACTTTTCTTCGCCCGACTTTGGGCGCAGAAAGAATGCCATCGCTGACGCGATAGGGGACCCCCTTTTAGTGACGCGGCACCGTGATTGGATGTGATAATTACCCCAGTTAAATAAGGTCAGGAACAATTGAACGGGGAGCGGATTACACAGATTCAAAAAATCAAATACCATGAAAAGGGGGTAGGTTATGGAATCAATAGCAAAGGTATTTCAAAACGGTCGATCGCAAGCGGTTCGGTTACCCAAAGAGTTTCGTTTTAAGGGAAATGAAGTAAAAATTAGCAAAAAGGGTGATAAGGTAATCCTTGAACCGCTTGAAAGAAGCAGGTGGCCGGAGGGTTTCTGGGATGCTTTCCCTGTGGATCTGGATTTCAAAACACCTGAAGCGTTGCCATCAAAAAACTTTACTTTGGATTAGGGAGATATGTACCTGCTCGATACGAATATCATCAGTTATTGGATGCGTGGTGACAAGAGAGTGATCGACCGGATTAAAAAACACTCTCCGTCAGATTTATCTCTATCAACCATTACCCTGGCTGAAATTTCACCCCAGTACCATCTCCCGGAGCTACGGGACAGGCAGGGCGAGGGTGGTTGGAGGCGAGCTGGCGGAGGATTTGTTTGATCCACAGATTACGCAGATTGACGCAGATTATAGAAAGATATCCTTGCCGGGTGGTTGGTGGCGAGGTCAGTGAGGATTTGTTTGAGAGGGGGCTGTGTCTGCCGTCCGGTACCGCGATGACGCAGGAATATGTGGATAGGGTTACCCATCTGTGATTCTGAGATGCAAAAGATTAAGACCAGATTGACGATTGAGGAAGATTTAGGGGTTTGGGAGTGGAAAAGACTCTAAAGGTCTTGAACGACCTGGCGAAAAAGGGACTAATTGAACGGTATGTCATAGGGGGCGGAATTGCGGTTATTTACTATGCAGAGCCTGTCCTCACCTACGATCTGGATGTCTTCTGCTTCCTGCCCACAGAAAGAGAGGGACTCATCACGCTTTCGCCTATCTATGAATATCTGGGAAAGAAGGGTTATAGTGTGCAAGGAGAACATGTGGCTATAGAAGGAATACCGGTCCAGTTTATTCCCGCGTACAATGAACTTGTGGAAGAAGCCGTAAATAAGGCGGTAGAAATAAAGTACGAGCGGGTCAAAACAAGAATAGTTCGCGCAGAATATTTGTTGGCGATTATGCTCCAAACATACCGACCGAAAGACAGGGAGAGAATGCTCCTCCTTCTTGATGAAGCGCAAGTAGATATGCTTTGTCTGGAAAACATCCTGGAACGCCACGGATTGCAGAAAAAGTGGCGTGAGTTCAGGAGGCGATACGATGAAGAGTAAGGCAAAGGCATGGGAAGGAGTCGAGAAGATGAGCCTGGCAAAAATGGAGAGACGTCGACAATTGGCAAAACTTTCGTTTGAAGAAAAAATTCGCATCCTTTTGCACTTACAGAGTATAGCGAGGGGGATAAGCATGGCATCCGGGAGAAAGCGTCACCAGGTCTGGAGGTGCGGCGAATAAGAAATAGGCATGCAGCCCGTTTCCCACCGGCTGATTGCTTTGTGAATAAAAGGCAATAGATTCCGGCATGTTTTCTCTTAGCGCTGATGGACCCTGCAAGGCTGAAAGGGCCTTTCGTGAATATTTGGGTCTGGTCTGGGCCAAACTCAGGAGTGAGATTTAGGCAAAGAGAGGATTGGGGGGTTTAGGAATTTGAGGATTGCGGCCCCGGTTAAATAATACTGCAAATGCATTTAACGGGGTAAAAATTGAGGGATTGAGACAAATTGAGGAATTGAAGTCCGCAGATTACGCAGATTACACAGATAATAAACAAATTGAGGGATTAAGGGATTGAGGAATTCAGGAATTGAGGATTAGCCGCAGGCGCACCCCGGTACGATCATTCTGACCTACCCCAGAGGAATAGCCGTTGGATTCCACCCCAGTACGATGGTTCCCACCTATGGGGCAGGCAGGGCAGGCGGGGTAAAAATTGAGGGATTAAGACAAATTGAGGAATTGAGGAATTGAGGAATTGAAGTCCGCAGATTACGCAGATTACACAGATAATAAACAAATTGAGGGATTAAGGGATTGAGGAATTCAGGAATTTAGGGATTGAGAGTATCGGCATGGGGCATGGGGCATAGGGCGTAGAGATCAAAGCTGAAGGCTCAAAGCGAAAGAGATTAAGGGATTGAGGGATTAAGGGATTTAGAACTTAGAGGCCTGGGGAGAAGCGATATCGGAACGATGAATCTAAAAGAAGTTCTTAGGATTCTGGTTGATCGTTTTCATCGGCAGAAAGTAGACTTCGCATTGTCGGGAGGGTTGGCCCTAAGTACCATGGGGATATTTAGGTTTACAAAAGATATTGACTTTGTGGTTTACGAAGAATCCAGGGAGGCGATCGATCACACTATGAAAGAGCTTGGTTATGAGAAACAGGACTTTAGCACGGAGGAAATCGTCTCTTATGTGTCACCGCTGAAGGTATTTGGCCAAGTGGATTTCCTGTTGGCAAGGAGGAAATATGCCAGGGCCATGATGAGACGTGCGAGGAAAATCCCGATTTTTGATGGTGAATTTGAGGTGAAAACTTTGTTGCCGGAAGATTTGATTGGTCTTAAAGTTCAGGCTATTTCCAATGATCCCCAAAATCGTTATGTAGTGGATGCTCCAGACATTCAAAGACTTCTTGGTTTGCACCGGGACAAGATGGACATGGACCTTGTCAGGGAATATTTCAGGTTATTTGATAAGGAGGCGCTACTGGATGAGTGGGTCAGTAGTACTGAGTGAAGAGGAAAAGCGGGAGATGCTTCAGGATGCAAGAGATACTGAGCGTGGGAAAGGTTTCTTTGCCGCTCGATCGAAAAGCCAGGAAGGAAGCATAGACGAGTATATAGATTTTTTGTCCGAAAACATAGAATTGATTGAATTCGTACCGTCCAAGCGGATTACAATTAACTTTAGGCTGTAATGGATTCCGAATTGCCACCTCAGCTTATGTTCTGGTTTGTTGATATCCTGAATGTGATGGAGAGGAGGAAATTAGAATCTACGAATTCCGAATTGAGGAATTTGGGAATTGACCCCAGTGAAATAAGCTCCACCCCGGTGGAATAACAGATGCGGATAGATTCCACCCCAGTTAAATAGAACAACAAAAACATTTAACGGGGTAAACATTTAACAGGGCAGGCGCAGATTACGCGGATTGGGGGCAGAGGTCGGAGGGCAGGAAAAGACAGAGGTCGGAGGTCAGAGGTCAGGAAAAGACAGAGGTCGGAGGTCAGAGGGCAGGAAAAGACAGAGGTCGGAGGTCAGAGGTCAGAAGTCGGAGGACGGATGTCGGAGGGCAGAGGGCAGAGGGCGGAGGTCAGAGGGCAGAGGGCGGAGATCAGAGCAAAAAGCGCTTGTCAATCATTGCATTTGATTTCAGCCAAGGGCTGCTTTCGGTAAGCACAGCCATTGCGATAGAAAATTAGGCAGCATGAAGTGGCCGTATGCGCTCAAGCTCATTTTTATGAATGTTTCGCGTTTTCCACAGGTCTACGGCACGCTGTGCATTTAGCCAAAACTCAGGCGTATTGCCGAATAATCTAGACAAACGCAATGCCATTGCCGGGGTAATTGCCCGTCGCTCATGCAAAAGCTCATTTACTGTTTGGCGTGATACCCGCAACGTTTTAGCAAGCGTTCTCGTGGTGAGCCCGAAATCAGGCATAAAGTCCTCTCGCAGCATTTCGCCAGGATGGGTGGGCTGTATTTTACGCGTTCCAGGATTTTTGATACTCATGACTCTCCTTTCAATGATAATCCGTTATTTCAACATCATATGCGTCGCCATCAATGAAACAAAAGCAGATTCGCCATTGATCAGTTATGGAAATTGAGCATTGTCCCTTTCGTTTACCTTTCAATGCATGTAAACGATTGCTTGGCGGAACCTTAAGGTCATCAAGACAGGTAGCAAGGTCAACGTATTCCAGGCGGCGCATGGCTCTTCTTGCTAGGTCAGACTGAAACCTTCTTGACTTGCCGGTTGCAAAGAATTCCCGTGTATGTTTATCGGCAAAGGTTTTTATCACAATATAATACTAGCTTGTCACGTGACACTTGTCAATAAAAAAATCAGAGCGGTTTAGAGGAAAATGAGTATAATGGGGGATGTTGGCAACTTGTAAACTTAAAGCCTGGGTTTGATGAATATTGTCTGAAAAACAGGTCGTTTTTCTTTGATCCGCAGATTACCCCGGTACGATCTTCCGGACTTACCTCAGTACCATCTGCCGGAGCTACGGGGCAGGCGGGGCAGGCGCAGATTACACGGATTGTAAAGGTTGTGAGGAGGGCAGGTGTTACGTATTAAAGACAGAGGTCAGAAGACAGAGGTCGGAGATCAGAGGTCAGAAGTCAGAGGTCGGAGATCAGATGTCGGAGGTCGGAGATCAGATGTCGGAGGTCAGAGGACGGAGGTCGAAGGGCAGAGGATTGGTGATAGTAAGGGGTAGGGAGTAAACAGTAATTGATGCGGCAGGCGAAGGAGGCGAAACGGAAGTTTGGCTGGATTTTTCAAAAGATTTTGGTTACTTGAATGAAAGTAAATACCACAAATGCATTTAACGGGGTAAAAATTGAGGAATTCAGGAAATGGGGATTCAGGGATTAAGACAAATTCAGGGATTGAGGCCCCAGTTAAATAACACTGCAAATGCATTCAACGGGGTAAAAATTGAGGGATTGAGACAAATTGAGGAATTGAAGTCCGCAGATTACGCAGATTACACAGATAATAAACAAATTGAAGGATTGAGGGATTGAGGGATTGGGAGTATCGGCATGGGGCATGGGGCATAGAGCATAGAGCATAGAGCATAGAGATCAAAGCTGGAGGCTCAAAGCGAAAGGGATTGAGGGATTGGGGCCCCAGTGAAGTAGCTTACACCACTTCACCCCGATACGGTCGGTTCCTCCCTGCAGGGCGGGCGGGGTAAGGATTGAGGTCCGCAGATTTCGCAGATT
>JAFDKF010000107.1 GCA_019307135.1 Deltaproteobacteria bacterium | reverse complement strand
CATTTTTTGTCTATAAAAAAGATCTCCTGCAATTTCCATAGGTTACGCCCCCGCCACAAAATCTTCTAATTTTGCGGCCTTGCCCCAGCAATTATTATGCCGAACGATATTGGAAAACAACAGGAAGAATGGCAACAGATACTTTATCATGGGCATATGTGGAAGCAGCAAATTTTGCCATCAGATTCTGTCCAAAGGCCCAAAGATTCTATCAACGCAAAAAGGCCAAGACTAATGGGATAGTTGCCATCAAGGCGCTGGCTAACAAGATGTCCAGGGCATCCTATTACGTTATGCGTGATCAGGTGCCCTATGATGCAAGTAAGATTTTTGGTTAATCAGTTTGGGTGCAGCAGTGAGCCGGCATTGGGGTTGGTATTAAGCCACAAGGTTTGATTGGTAGCTGCTGCACCCACATAAGAGACGTTGCTTCGGGCGGCAGTCATTTTTTCTTACTGATTCGCCTATGTCGTGAGCCACAAAGGGGTTGGTTAAAAACCATAAGATTTGTAATACATCCAATTCAGCCGTCGTAGCCATAGGCTACTATGGCGAAGTCTGCTTGGACACGGCATGGTAACGACGATTTTCTGGGTCCGTATAAGCGGGGCGGACAGGGGCCGTGTTTTAGGCCTTGCGCATAAAGCACAAAGGCCTTGATCCTGATGGGTGACTGGTGCGGATCAGCGTCTGCGCGTGGACGCAGGCAGGCTGACCTAGAACCAACGAGACAGAAGAGACGGGCGCGGAGCGGGTAGGCGAAAACGACATCGTACTGGTGCAGGCGTTGGGGTCAATGGAAAAAATGGGGGCATTTTTTCGACGGGAGAGGTGTTTTTTTCTTGACAAGCCCTTTAATTGGTGACCCCAAAACAGACCCAAAACACACGTAATGAGCATGCAAACGTCGGTGACTTTCATAAACCTTGATTCCTCAGAAGCTCTGAAGGCATATGCGTGTGAGAAGCTGGATCGATTTGATAAGTACATAGAGAATTGCGCCAAAGCAAACATAGTACTCACCGTGGAAAAATTTAGGAATGTCGGGGGGCGAATGCGCATCATCAGCTTTACCAAAGAAGGCAAGATGCAGTAGTAAAACAAGAATCAATAACCGTCTATTATCCCCACCACCCCTATTACAGGGAATCCTTACCTGTTGCAGAAATTCATAGCAACGGCAATCCTCCAGGTTATATTTGCAGAGTTTCAGAGACAGTTATTTTGTTCATTCCAAAATGGGTGACCTATCCTCATATGGAACGTCTTGCAGGGAGCTGGCTCAACAAACATCCGGGACTCTCGGGCCAGCCAAATACGCCTCTTTGGACAACACCCGGTTGCCTGCCGAGTAAGACTTTGTTACAAATGGGGAAATTGCAGCAGCCCACCCGCCATCAGCAAAGGAGACAGCCTGTGACCTACTGGAATTTTCGCGAACAGTTGAGTCGGCAAGACAGGTTGCTACGGTCGTGAGGCTTGTCCAATCCGGGATTATTGAAAACATAGACATTGCTCTTCAGCTTGTTTAAGCAGTCAAGGGTCGATGATTAGAGATGAGGCCAAGTAAGAGCTGATTATCAAAAAGTGTACTGAAGAGGAACACGCAAAAAACCGACGTGAAAGAAACAAGTATTGTTTAGATTGTGGCAAACAGCTTATCCAAGGAATATGACAGTAATGAGGCTCGTGGCCAGGAAGCATCCCCGCCAACTATGTCTGCCACACATCACAAGCAAAGAAACGGAACTTTTGTAGCAGAACTGTTGTAGCGGCTTGACAAACAGGATAGAAACAGATAAGAAATTGGTCCATGCGGTATCTGGAGTGTTGCGATCTGCCTGCCAATTGATGGCCATGCCCCTAATGGATTGCTAACTACCTGTTATTGCTTTCCAGATGTTAACCGTGGCTCTCCTCTCGCTGGAGCGCACCTATCAGCTCAATACTGGCGGCAACACCGACTTCCTAAACATGCTCAATCGCATCTGCCTCCTTTCCAAGAAAGAGTCGAAAACAGAGGCTGTCCAGTCGGTTGCGGCCAAACGGCTGGATGACGAAAACTGTTCGGTGACGTGCCCATGAACCTGGAGTTGCGCCTTTCAGTGGAGGATTCCCCCAATTCCGCCGGTATTGTCATTGACGCCATCCGCTGTGGCAAGCTGGCGCTGGACCGGCAATACACCGATGATGAAGCCTATCGGATGACCGAGGCCTTTATTAACGAAACCTGGAAAAAGAAGCCGCATGAAATGCTTGATTATCGCCGCCAGCAAAGGCAGCAGGCTGTGGCGTAGGGGTGATAGCAAACCCCTCATCTCCATCCTGGGAGTACCGCTCATTGAGCGCGTGATCCGCTCTGCCATGCAGGCAGAAATCAAGGAAGGCGAGACCGTGGTGACCATGATCAACGGCAACCGTGGCCGGGGAATCAATAATGCTGGCACCACGAAATGTCACTGATAGACGACATTAGGTGTTGGCGTTACTGTGGAAATTCTACGAAAAATACGAAGAGCCATGAAAAGAGAATTACGATTCGATAACCCCAAGCAGTGCCCGTACGGGCACAAACACATCTCATGGTCTGAAGGTGAAGGGGATGTCTATTGCTGGGATTGCGACAGGAAATATCCCATCTCACAATGTTTTGGTCCTCAGAACATGATGCCTTCCACGGATAAAAAGAAAGAATCCATCGAATAATTCACAGGCAGACTTCAGAGACAAAATGCTTTATTCCAGTCAGATACTGGATACTGGATGATGTGGTTGAAATCATTTCGTTTATCCAGCATCAAGTAACCAGTATCCAGTATGAGCAAGTTGATGCCGAAGAGTATTCTGTGGAACATATACGCTAATATGACCCAACAACATCACCCGTACTCCGACTGACTTTCGGCTGAAAAAACTGCTAATTCAATGTAATGTAATGTTTCAATCTTCCTCTGTATAGAGTGTTCTGCCTGTAAACGGGCTGACTTTTTGCTTATCCAAGTCATACTTCTTGACGATCTCAGGATGGATGTAGACTTTTTCACCATTTATGATCATGTAGACTTTCTTGGGACTCGTCTCGGCTTTCACATCCTGATCCTCGTAATAAACAACCATCAACGATAGCCTCCTTGTTTTGATAGCATCAAGGGCTAGCTCGGTCCCAGAGGACCTTGCAACCCTGTCGAAGTTATCATTTAGGCTCTGGTCAGTCAATAAAACTCCCACGCAAGGTAGGACCACCTCAAAATCTTCTCTAACATCTAAAGTGATCGGTTCCAGGTTCAGGGTTCCAGGTTCAAAGGTTATAGTATACTTTACAAGGGTTCAGGGTCCAGGGTTCACGGTTCAGGGTTGACAACCTTTGAACCTATGAACTTTGAACGGTGAACTTTCTTTATTGACGGGTTATCCTTTTCAGCCGTCGTAGCTAAAGCTACTTTGGCGAAGTCGGCTTGCTAACAGGCAGTTAGGGCTCTTCAACCGGGAACCGTGAACGTTGAACCGCTCAACCCAGGTAACATAATGATATTGTAATGGTTGAGGCGTTTCTTTGATCTGTTTATGCCCAGGATAAGGATGTCCCGCGGTCCTGGGCCTTTGCCTTTCAGGCATTGACACGGGAGCGTCTTTGCACTAAGCTATCCTCACCCAAAAGGAAGTTTTCAGCATTTTGCCGCCTAATATCACTTAAATGGGGACATTGTGTGCTTTGCCAGCACGTCGAGCCAGATTGTGTTTCACCGGGAAATTGTTGCGAGATTCGAGAATGAACTACCCCGTGGCAAGCCACGGGGTATCAAAATGAGTGTGTTATCTTTTCTATCGCGGCAAGCTGCGGGGAATTAAGCCCTATAGATTTCGCATCATCCTTCATAATGATTAGAGTAATCCGTGTAATCCGCGAAATCTGCGGATTAAACAGAGCCGTCGAGGCATAGCGGCCTTGTTATGTGAGCGGGATCTGAGCCAGGATTCGTTTACATGATGGGCACTTCAGCGAGATGAGAAATAAACGGCCCAATTCCGATCATCGTGTGATGTCTCCAATGGCAAACTAATACGAGCAAGAAAGGAGATTCTATGAAAGGCAGGAAGCTTTATGTTGGAAATCTCAGCCAGTCTGTAACTAATGATGAGTTGAAAGAATTGTTTGCCAATTATGGTGACGTTGAGAAAGTCAATATAATTGAAGGGAAAGGTTTTGGATTTGTTGAGATGTATAGCCGATCGGAAGCTGACAGAGCAAAACAAGCATTGAACGCTTCCGAGTTCAAAGAACGCACTTTGAGAGTTAACGAAGCTCGCCCGCCCAGAGGTGGACGAAGAGGGGGTTATCGAAGATATTAACTATCAAAGATTATTACCACACCTTTCACAACGCAACTTTTCGATTCTACGAAGAGCTGAATGATTTTCTCCCTGAAGAAAAAAGGAAGAGGGATTTTCAGGCCTTTTTCCGCCCAAGAAACACGGTCAAGGACGTAATTGTATCCCTCTGCGTGCCCCATACCGAGGTTGATCTAGTCCTTGTAAATGGGGCATCTGTGGATTTCACATATCCCCTTGAAGGTGGTGAGCGCATTAGTGTTTACCCCGTCTTTGAATCATTTGACATTCGTCCCTTCAGGAATCTGGGGTCCAAGCCCTTGAGAGATTTGAGATTTGTTACAGACGTCCACCTTGGCAGGCTAACAAGGTACCTGCGGCTTTTGGGGTTTAATACCCTCTATTGCAATAGTTTCGACCCCGGGGACCTCATCGAGGTTTCTATCCGGCAAGCTCGCGTGTTGCTTACTCGCAGCAGGCGTCTTTTGAAACACAAAGTCATAACTCGTGCGCTTTTGGTGAGAGACGTTGATTCCACAATGCAGCTCAAAGCCATCTTCCAGCGTCTGGATCTGTATGCTGAAGCACGCCCCTTCTCAAGATGCCTTTGCTGCAATGGGCTCATTGAACCGATCTCAAAGCAAGAGGTTGCCCACAGACTTCCCTCAAGGGTGAGGGCCGGCTACGAGACATTTTTCCTGTGTAGCTCCTGTAATCGGGTTTACTGGAAAGGGACGCATTTTAGGCGAATGAGCCGTTTCGTACAGGATGTGCTCGGAGGCTATCGGAGTGGAGCTAACTTCTTATTGACTTCATAGTCAGAATCCTGTAAAAATATATATTGTGGATCTCGGAAGAATCACGGACGTTGGCGTGGCTGCTGCAGCTCGGGCAGGCGAAATCCTTCGCAATTACTGGGGCAGGACCCATACGGTAGAAAAAAAAGGCTCAATCGATTTAGTGACCGAAGCCGACGTGGCCTCTGAAAATGCCATTATCCAGCTTATCCGGGCTATGTTCCCGGACCACACCATCCTGGCCGAGGAAAGTGGCGTAACTCCCGGGACAGACACCCATGAGTGGATCATAGATCCCTTAGACGGTACTACAAACTACGCCCATCACTTACCCGAGTTTAGCCTATCCATCGCCTTTGCCTTTGAGGGGGATATTGTATTTGGCGCAGTCCTGAATCCGGTTACCGGAGAACTCTTCTGTGGCACCCGAGGTCAGGGGGCGACGCTTAACGGCCGATCCATTCGTGTCTCCAGCACAAAAACCCTCGGTGAGAGTTTGCTGGTCACAGGTTTCCCTTATAACCTCCGGTCCTTGATCCGCCCCTTGATTTCCCGATTCGAACGATGTCTCATGGCTGCCCAGGGAGTTCGCCGGCTGGGGTCAGCGGCCCTGGATCTGTGTTATGTGGCCTGCGGCAGATTTGACGGGTTCTGGGAACAGAATCTGGCCCCGTGGGATACCGCAGCAGGCATGGTTATAGCCCAGGAAGCCGGGGCAACAATCTCTGACTTCTCAAATGGACCTTACAGCATTGAAAAAAAAGAAATCTTAGCAACAAATGGCTTTATCCACCAGGAGATGACAGCGCTGTTGACCTTATCATGAGAAAAACGATTCTTGATTCAAAGCTCATAACAAACAGGTTCGACTGCTTTGGGCGCTATGACCCTGACGACACCATTTGCCGGAATTGGTGCCAGTTAAACATTCGTTGCGCTATTGTCCAGCATCAGTATGAAGAGCTTGAAATACTGGAAGATCTTTTCGACGCTGAGTTGGAATCGGACAGGGTGCAATAGCTTTTTCTACCAGCACCAGAGGGTGGCAAACCTCGATTTTTCCTGATAGGCCGCGTCGGCTTATTCCCTCTGCAAACTGCAGAAGACACCCCGTGCAACCTGTAACAATTGTGTCAGGTTTCACCTTTTCGAAGTCTTCCATCCGCCGATCCAGGATCTTCATCGATAGGGGGAAGTGAGAAAGGTTGAAATCTCCTCCGTGGCCACAACATTGGCCAGGGTGGGGAGCTTCCACCAATTGCACCCCGGGTACAGCCTCAAGGAGTCTCCTGGGGGCCCGGGTGATTCCCTGCCCAATCCTTAGATGACAAGGATCATGATAGGCAACCCGCAGAGGACTTGTCCCCTCCGGGCTCCCAGCAGGCTCAACAGCTTTAAGGTGTACGTCAAAACCAAGGTGGTCCACCAGAAAGGTCATGGCGTCCATGTGCTTTTGGGCTATTGAAGCTGCAGCATCACGGGATGAAGGGTGATCGGCAAAGAGCGACGCAAGGGCCTTCAGGTGTGATCCGCAGGAGGCACACACGGTCAAAATGGCATCAAGTTCCAGTGACTCAAACACCTCGATATTTTTTTGGGCTAACTCCCGGGCAGTCTTCGTATCACCCGAAACATAGGCAGGCAACCCGCAACAAACCTGGTCTTCTGGTACGATCAAGCTTGCTCCCACGTAGCCCAGGATATGCACAAGGGCCCACGCCATATCCGGAAAGAGATAGTTGGCACCACAACCCACAAAGAATCCAATCCGTGGGCCTTCCCCGTTGACAACAGCCCTGGGTCGGAAGGCATCCAGAAAGGGAGTCCAGGCAATGGGAGGAACCGTGCTCCTTTCGGTGAAAAAGGAGAGGGGAAATCGAAGATGGAGTCCACTCGTCTCAGGGATCTTTTTACACACCAGGGCCTGAAGGAGTGCACCACCCTTGAGAAGGACCTTGGCGGTCAAGTGCCCTTCCCTCATGCTTCTGAGGAGAGCATTCCGGGACTTGCCTCCCTTTTTGACCTCAAAGAGCCGCTGGCGACCCGATTGGATCATGAGGGTGGTTTCAACCCTGCTTGCACAAATCTGAGCGCACGCTCCGCAGAGAAGACACCGCGAAACGATTTCTTCAAGACGGCCTGACCACCTTATAGTTCCCGCTTCTATAGATTCCAGCAGGGCCAACTTGCCCCGGGCCACGTCAGCTTCTCTAAAGGTGGTCTGATAGACAGGGCACACGCTCATGCACTGGCCGCACCGCTTGCATCTGTTCAGATCGGTTTTCATCCTCTCACGGTAGCTCTATCTCCGTAAGGTCCTCTGCCAGTACAAGTGGGCCGCGGTACGTTTTTCGACACTGCCTGGCCACATCGACTGCATCGCATTCAGGGTAAAAGTGGGTGAGTACGAGCTTTTTCACGCCAGCCCGGGTGGCGATCCGACCGGCCAGAGACGGTGTAAGATGCCCGGGAACCTTCATCTCGTCCGGAAAAGCAGATTCACAGATCAGGACATCCACCCCTTTTGCCAGTGCCACCAGGTTGTCGCAGAGATCGGTATCCCCTGAATAGACAACAGATCTTCCGTCGTGTCCGGTGATGCGGTAGGCAAGGCTCATGTCCGTATGGTTCATTGGAAGGCTGTCTACATCAAATAGGCCGCAGTCGAGGTGGTCGTGGCCCGTGGTGTCAAGTTCTGAAATCTTCAGCAGACCTGGTGCCAGTTCGATCCACTCTCCGTAGGCAAATCTGAGTTTTTCATAGAAATCCACAAATCCCTTGGCTGCCACAATGGTAAATGCCTTCCGTCGCCTGTAGGTGTGGGGGTACTTGGTGGCAAACAAGAAAGGAACCAGCTCTCCCGTATGGTCTGGGTGGAGATGGCTGAAAAAGATGTAGGAAAGCTTATTAATGGTGACCCCGACCTCAAGGAGTCGTCTCATGGTACCTGCTCCAGAATCAAAAAGGAGCAGGCTTTGGGCTATCTCAATCAAGACCGAGCAACTGCTCCTCTTCAAAGAGGGCACACACGTTCCTGAACCGAGTATCGTTATTTTCATGATCTACAGCATGTTACGCATACCCGCCGTAAGTTCTCAATAAGTTGGGGTAAACCATATTCCTGAACCTGTCAGGAACAGGTTTTGTGACTATTCACTGGATTCCCGCTTTCGCGGGAATGACGACCGAGTGCAAGGGCCTGTCATTCCCGCGAAAGCGGGAATCCAGGAGTCAACACCCCGAATTATTGAGATGTTACTACCCGCCTTGGCGCGACAGCTCGTAGGGTGGGCATTGCCCACCAAAAAATGTGTATCATTGTGGTCGGTCGGCGGTGCCCACCCTACAGATCTGTTCAACATAATGCCAGATTCCGTGCGATTCCTACCACCCTGTACACCACTGCGCCGGCCAGGTAAGCAATATCCTCTGTGGGCAGATACGAAGCAATCGATTGATCAAAATAGAGATTCGCTTCGGGCGGAAACTCCTCGTCCCCCTTCCACAAAGAGAGCGCTACTGGCACGCGGGGAAGTGCAAAGATCTTTAGGGCTTTGTCCCCGGGCGATTCCGATACTTGGCCGATCACCCGGGCAACCCCGTCCAGAAGGGAGGGTTTTCCTCCAAACCATTTTCCCAGCGGCACAATAGCTCGTTTCACAAAGGCCGCATAATAAAAAGAGCCAGAGGGCACCTCCCGGAAGGTAATCCACTGGTCCGCAACAGGCACTCCTCTGGCCGTGATCAAATAATGGAGGAGGAGCACCTGATCCGGGATCTTGAGAGGATCCGAGGTATCATCGAAGAAAATCGTGTCGTTGTGCACGGTGAGAGTGTATGTATGGCCCAGGTATGGTATTGGCACCCGTTTTATCCCGGGGGAAACCAGCTCCGGTGAAAGGCCCGCATTAGTGCAGCACGTTTCTATATCAAGTTTTGACAGGGTGTCGAGCGCCAGCGCCCGTGCCGTTTCATAATCATGTTGTGTTGGCATGTCTCAAATGTGTCCAAACCCATTCTTTCATAGACATGATGACACAAAGCACATGCTTAGTAAAGAGAGGAAAAGGTTGATGAGGAATCCAATGAAAGAAGGAGCCACCTCAAAACTGATCTTTCCGGGAACCAGATGAAGCATCTCCACGTATTTCCTTCGGTTCACATTCGCAAAAAAGAAGGCGGCCTCCAAAAAAGACTTGACAAATCCACATAGCAGGATGTCATCTATCTCCCTGGCCCCATCTTGCATGCAACTCAATTCCTCCCTTTTGTAAAGGGGTAGGGGGATTTCAAGGCAGCCATTTATGGACAAGAGACGTCCAGGATGTGTCAGGCGGCAGCTTTTGAGATTTTCCAAATCAGGGTATTAACGGAAGAGGATGAGCAAAATGGATGTACAAAAAAAACGATTCGGGATCATGGTTTCCGAGAGTCTTTTCACAGAATTCAAAAAACATGTATCAAAAGAAAATACAACGATCCCGAAAATCATCGCTCAATTTATGATGAACTACACAGATTATCTGGATTCCTCCTTTCTCGATGGGATAGAATCGTCTCGCAGGAAAGGAATAAGAAAGGCCCAGGTGACAATGATGTTGCCTGCGGATGTTTGCCTCGCGTTCAGAGAAAAGACAAAGAACGACTGTCTTTCGATAAGCGCGGTGATCGAGCGGTTTATGCATAACTATATCAGTTTCATGACAGCAGAAAACACGGGCGTTAGTCTAAAACGACCAAATCGGAATGCGAACATCCCAAACAGGAATCACAGTTGAACGTATGGGTGTAGGATCGGATTTTCAGTCGATGGATCAGCATCTTTCGAAGGCTCTTTCACGCTTGCCGGTGAAGCTCGCTAAAATCCTAAGCTTTCGTTATGGATTGGGGAACGCGAAGCGGCACGATCATGATGAAACCGCCAAGAAACTGAATATAACAATGGAGCAAGCCGTGGAATTGGAGAGCAAGGCGATCCGGAAACTGCGACATCCCAGACTCTCCAAACCTCTGGTTCAAACCTTTGATCGCCTGAATGATAAAATCTGGATGGACATATCGGAAAAAATTAACGATTTCAACAGCGTGGTTCTTCGAAAAAAATATTCCACAGAAACGGCCCGGAAATTGCCCGGGGAAATCTTACTGGTTATGCAGTGCATATACGGCGGAATCGAGAGTTGGCTTTCCAGCCACGCGTGTGAAACCGATGTCGCCTGGTTCCGCAGTGATCATTCCAACGATTTCATAATAGAAATTTGCTCTAAAATGAAACAAATCGACAGGGAACCCTTTTTCCCCATACCCGTTGGTTTTTTCCTGGATCGGTTCCAGTTGGATTTCAACGTGTTGGGTTTGTTGATTATTCTTGATCAAAATCAACTCGATTTCTATCGAGGCCATATCGCCCGTCGGCCTCTTTCGAGTCTCGACATGCGGGCCATACGGATTCACCTCCTCTTATTATATCGGCATCCCGGAACAACGGTGGATTTCGATCAAATCATCCACGCATACAACGACCTTTACCTGGATGACGAACTAACCTTGAGTATCCTTCGATCAACAGTGGAAACAAAGACCAATCTGTTTCGCTTGACCGGAGACGGGAGATGCTGCGCCACCGGGTCGGTTGACGACATCGAGCCGTATGACCAGATGAACGAGAACTCGGGGTCGGAGGAAAAGAAGAGACCATATATATTCACGCGCCCCTGGTCTGAAACAAAAGCCGGGATTCTGGTGAAGGAAATCCTGGAGGCCAAAGGGATCTGTCGTAGAAAGGATATTTTGCTGTCATTTCAGGAAAAAACCGGTCATCGATATGCCGCTTGCGAGTATGACGTGCCTGTCGTCGCCGCCGTATTATACAGCGACCCCGATATTGTGGAATTGGCACCGTCCATATACGGTCTGAAGTCGAAGTTGAGGAAACAGGCCCCGGAAGCATCTGATTTATTATTAAGCAGCCGTGATTGTAGAAAATATGTCACTCGTCGCTATGCTGGGGAGCCTATGAACACATTTCCTCTCTGGACTGCGGCTATGGAGTTCAAATGGTGTATGTGGCTCGAAAGAAAGATGCTGGGCATGAAAAACGACGGATCCAGGCGTTATTACCATCAACATCGGTCTTATCAAAAGTTGTTAGAATCCTTGTTATGCTTATCCGTTCCGGATCAATGGCCTATTGAGGAAAACGAGAAAACCATTTGGCGTTTTCGGAAGCAGGCATGGGGAATATACCACTATCGCATCCAGATTCCGGACGATATTTGGAAAAATATGTCATCGCTGCAGGATCTTTTCACGGTTGGTAACCTGGCAAAACAATTGGGATACATGAATTGCCTCCGCACAAACCAGGCGCTCGCGATAAACCGGATCAGCAGCCCGACGGCTGTTAAGACTCTATCAGTTCTCATAATATTGGAGATGCTTTCACCAGCGGAGAACTGGCAAAAAATGCATCACATTGGAGATCGAATGGATGAGCGGCTGTTATCAATGATTCGGGAAATTCGCAAGAAAGGTTTTTTGCACTGGGATGACCATATCGGGCGTTCGCTAAGAGAGGATATCCAAAAGATGGAGGGAACAAAGAATATCGGATGGGTTGATGAGAAGATGATCCAGTGCATTTCGAGAGAGTTGTCCGGCAAACCCGTATCCTGCCACAATATGGATAAGAAATCCGAGAATGAAGAAAAAATAGAAAACAACAAACAGTCCGTAATAAAAAGCCAATTAAGAAAAAAATCCCCGAGCAGTTGGAGTTGGCTTTTTGATAACCCAGTGCCCCGTCTCATAAATTCCGTATTCCAAATTGGCAAAATGAAATGTTGTCAACTTGGTTAGATTTAATCCACTTATCAGAGACAGGGAAATCCGAAATTCGAATATCGAAACTCGAAACAAATTCCAATGACCAAAATCTCAAAATTCCAAAACACTAATGACTTCAGTCTGTTAATATCGGATGCAGGGCTTCGGTATCGTCCGGTTTGGGTTGATGTTTTGGACATTTGAGCATTCGGATTTCGGATTTGTTT
>JAFDKF010000255.1 GCA_019307135.1 Deltaproteobacteria bacterium | reverse complement strand
GGAATTCTTATGTTGAGAAGTGTAATGCTTTGACTTGATCTAAGAGGCTGGAATTAAATAGGTTTCAGATTGGAGAGATTTATCTACTCTACATAAAATGTTACTCTACATAAGCTGGGATCTGTGCGGGGGGTGCCGGGTAACCGGCATTCCTACCGTGACGAAAAAAAGGGGGGGGGACGCTCATAAGTAAATAACTAACTCTGTCAGGGTGGGCAGGAAAAGAGGGGAAGAGAAAGGGGATAAAGGGTGACGCCGTTGCCGAGCCTGGGACCATGCTGCTGCTTGGCAGTGGTTGGATGGTTGCATTTGGCAGGAAGAACTTGTTCAAATAAAATCGCGCTTCGCACGATTTTATGAAGCGTGACTACGTCACTTAGAAACCCGCTAAACCCCCCAAAAAACAAAAAGCCGCTCAGGATGAATCCATGGGCGGCTTTCTACAGCGGCATCGACCTGACTATTCCATGAACGCCTAAAGCACCAGATATCTGAATCCGGCAGATGGTTCTTTCGCCTTTGGCTGAGCCATTGAAATGCGTTGGAGAAAAGATGGGGAAGCGGTGAATATTCTCCTTGACATTATCCTGCGGTGGTTTATAGTAATGACGGTTACTGTAACGGGAGTTGCAATACATGAAATTCTATGGACGACAAGAAGAACTGAAAGAACTTAAGAAACTGTATCGGCAGGCAAAAGACAGCGCAAGAATGACCGTGCTCACCGGAAGAAGACGCGTTGGTAAGACCCTGCTTTCACTTGAGTTTACCCGAAACCACAAGTTTATTTATCTTTTTGTCTCAAAAAAATCGGAACAGTTGCTCTGTGTCGAGTATATCGAAGAAATCAAGCGCATCTTTAATGTTCCTGTCATTGGCGAAATTCGAACATTCAAAGATATCTTTGCACTGCTTTTGGAAATTTCCCGTAAAGAACATTTTACCCTGATCATTGATGAGTTTCAGGAGTTCTACAATATCAATCCCTCCGTTTATTCTGAAATGCAACATTTATGGGATGTGAACAAAAACAGATCTAAGCTGAACCTGATATTGATAGGCTCGGTGTATTCGCTGATGTACAAAATATTCCAGAATTCCAAGGAGCCGCTGTTCGGAAGAGCCGATCGCTTCCTATTTATTAAGCCATTTGCAATAAAAAACATCAATGTGATTTTGGGCGACTACGGGGTCAGTGATCTGAAAACGGTGTTTGATTATTATGTCTTTACCGGTGGAATACCCAGGTATATTGATAGCTTAACCGCGAATTCGGCCTTTTCTTATAAAAAGATTGTAGATTTTGCGCTTAGAACAAATTCTCCTTTTATAAACGAAGGGAAAAATCTGCTCATTGAAGAATTCGGTAAAGAATATGGAACATATTTTTCTATTCTTGAACTTATTTCAGTGGGAAAAACAGCCAGGTCAGAAATTGAATCTATCCTGGAGCGAAATACGGGCGGCTATCTGGAACGGCTGGAAAAAGATTATGACATCATTTCAAAGCACAAGCCAATCAATGCCAAACCCAATTCGCGGCTGCAAAAATACAGGATCAACGATAATTTTTTGAATTTCTGGTTTCGCTTCATATATCGCAACCATTCAACGATTGAGACATGCAATTTTGATTACATCAAAGATTTGCTTGAGCGGGATTATGCGACCTATTGCGGAAGAATATTGGAAAGATTCTTCCATGAATTATTTGCAGATACCGGCAGATATAACCGCATCGGTTCCTACTGGGAAAGAGGGAATCAAAATGAGATTGATCTTGTTGCAATCAACGATATGAGGAAAGTGATAGTCATATCCGAAGTTAAACTGAATAAATCTAAAATAGATATAGAGACTTTGAAACTGAAATCCCGGCGGCTTCTTTCAGTTTATCGGGCATATAAACCGGAATGGCTGGGTTTGAGTCTCGATGATGCACGGAAATATATACGATAAGCAGTCCGGAAAAAAAGGGGGGCCTGCTATAGCGCTAAACCCAACTGTAGAATCTCAATCAGAGAAGATCCAAGCTCAGTTTGATGGCCTGGTTAACCTTTTCGATTTTTTCTTTGCTGAGTCGGCCTATCCGCTTTTCAAGCCTTTTCTTGTCAACCGTGAGAATCTGGCTGGTCTTGACCGGCCTGCTCCCCGCAAGCCCCGCCTGGGAGTGCGGGGTCAAGGGGAGCTATACAAAAAGGAAAAAGGGGGGACGCTCATAAGTAAATAACTAACTCTGCCAAGGTGGGCAGGAAAAGAGGGGAAGAGGAAGGGGATAAAAGTCTAAGGGGGACGTTCTTAACTATTTAACTTGATAATCTCAATTGGTTATGCTATTCGGTTTGCATGCCGAGAAAATCACGAATAGATGCCCGCCCGCCTCGCCTGAGCTCGCGACCCGCCTGCCAACGCCTGAGGCAGCATTGAGCTTATGTGCCGGCACCCGCCTGCCATCGCCACGTATGGCATGCATCTTATATGCTAGCATCTCTGGCAATGGCGGGCAGGTCTCTGGCAATGATGTGGTGGAGGGCTCCAGGAGCCTGCCCGCCACATCATTGCCAGGGGCATTGAAAAAAGGCGAATATTCGGGCATCAGTACTGCGGTCACAGCCTCTTGATGGCAAAAAGAAAAAACGACTGGCAGGATACGGACAAAGTTCTGGGGATGTTTGGTGACAAGGCTGGTCCTGCCAGACGCGCATACAGAGCGTTTGTTGAAAAGGGTATTACTCATGGAAAACGATCGGATCTGACCGGAGGGGGCCTTGTTCGCAGCGCCGGAGGGTGGGCGGCGGTAAAAGCGCTTAAAAGAGCAAAGATTTTTGGTAACTATAGATTTCAAGATAATGTTTTTGGGGTCACCAATCTTCTGCTTTCCAAGGGGGCTTTTTAGGCGTCAACTTATTGATACTGGATACTGGATAAAATGTTAGAAATCAGTCTGTTATCCAGGATCGAGCATCCAGCATCTGCCACAAGTGAGATCATAGCATTCTCATTTTCAGCCGTCGTAGCCATAG
>JAFDKF010000106.1 GCA_019307135.1 Deltaproteobacteria bacterium | reverse complement strand
GTGGCAAAGCTCTTTTGAAAGTCCAGCAAGCTTCGCTCCCTATAACGGCTGGGCATAGCTTACCCCCTTTGCGGGGGCTATATACATCTTTGGCAGCTAAGTCAATAAGCATTTCGGCGAATTCCTTATCGGAATTTATGAAATCCTTACGGATTAACTCCTGATTGGAATTAAGGACAACTCCTGAGCGGAGTTTATGCGTAAGCATTTTATTATAATACATTTGATGTTCTCAGTATCTTTCCCGCAATTTCGGATTCAAAATATCGCGCAGCCCCTCACCAAACAGGTTGAAGGACAGCACCACGATCAAGATGGCAAACCCTGGTAGAAATGTCAGCCACGGCGCATCGAAAATAAAGCGCTTCCCGTCAGAAAGGATACTGCCCCAGGTCGCGTGGGGTGGAGGGACACCGAAGCCAAGGAAACTAAGGCCCGCTTCGGTCAAAATGGCCGTGGCAATACCAATGGTGGCTGACACCAGTACAGGGGCCATGGCGTTGGGGATCATGTGGCGAAATATGATCCGCCAATGATTAACACCCAGGGCCCGCGCCGCCGTCACGAAATCCTGTTCACGCAACGAGAGGAATTCGGCACGAACAAAGCGTGTGGTACCCATCCAACTGGTCAATCCAATGACGATCATGATGTTGTACATGCTTGCCGGAAGGAGGGCCACCACCGTGAGTATGAGAAAAAAGCTCGGGAAGCACAGCATGATATCTACAAATCGCATGATCAGGGTATCCATGGAAGTATGGTTTTGTCCAAAATAGCCTGATATCCCCCCCATAAAGATGCCAATAATGACCGAGATCCCCACGGCCACAAACCCAACGGTCAGAGACACCCAGGCCCCCTGTAACATCCTGGCAAACACATCTCGCCCCAGATCATCAGTGCCAAACAGGTACACACCCAGTCTGGGGACCTCTTCTGAGCGTAAGGTCTCCAGGTTCGGCCTGGAAAGGGGTGGTCGCAACTTCTCCTGTAGCCTGACCATGGCAGGATCAAAGGCCGGATTTTTCCCTGTAGTCAGTACAAGCCCCAGGAGGGCGATGCAGAAGAAGAGACCGAAAATGGCAAGCCCTATCATGGCAAGCCTGTTTTGTTTGAGGAGCCGCCAGAACTCCTCTATGCCAGAACGCCTATCCGCCATAGGATCATCTACACGGGAATCTTTGCCTATCGTTTTCACGTCGCAACCTATTCAGTCAAAAAACGATTGCGGATTGCGGAATCAAAATCCGAAATCCGAAATCCTATAACCTTATCCTCGGATCGACCACCAGATAGAGCAAATCAGAAATAAATGTGCCAGCCAGCACCAGGACAGCGGAAATGAAGTTCACCGTCAGTATAATCGGGTAATCTCGTGCCAGGATGGCTTCATAGGCCATCCTGCCCATCCCTGGCCAGGAAAAAATCGATTCAATGATGACAGAGCCCCCAATCAGGCCAGGCAGGATGAGGCCAAACATAGTGACAAACGGCAAGAGTGCATTCCGCAGGGCATGCTTGTAATGGACTTGCTCTTCTGGCACGCCTTTGGCCCTGGCAGTTCGCACATAGTCCTGCCCCTCCACCTCCAGCATCTGGCTGCGAACATATCTCGACAGGATCGCAATGCCACCGGTCGCACCAAGGACAGAGGGCAGCAGCAGGTGCCAGACCCTGTCCATGATCATACGAAGCCAGGATGTATCCCCGATTCCGAAAGTTTTCAGCCCGATCACCGGTACATGGAAGTGGGTCACTACAAAGATGATTAGGACGTAGGCGAAAAAGAAACCGGGAACGGAAATCAAAAGGTAAGAAAAAAACGTGGCGCTGCGGTCATAGAATCCGCCCCTGAAAATGGCCGACCGGATTCCAATAGGAAAAGAGAGAGTCCAGGTGATGATGGTGCCCACAATGAACAGGGGAAGACTGTTGAGAAATCGCTCCCAGATCTTTCCGAGTACGGGCTGGTTATCCTTCCAGGAGACGGTCTTTCCTGTAAAGAGATCTCTGTAGAAGTAAACGTATTGGACATAAATGGGCTTGTCCAGATGGAATTCTTTGCGAAATCGTTCCACAATTTCGGGTGTAAACTTAGGGTTCAGAGGGTCCACCTGGCTGGGCTTGCCAGGGGCAAGGTGGATAATCAAAAAAGATACAATCGAGACAAAAAAAAGGGTGATGGTCTTTTGTACGATACTTCGGCCAATAAATGATAACATTATTTACGCGTAGTCCCTTAATGATGAAATTCGTATTTTTTCTGGCAGAAGGTTTTTGCCATGTTCAACAAAAAGTGAGCTAAAGTGCCTAAAGTGTCTAAAGTGAGCTAAAGTTAATGTGCACGCCCCCGCCTGCCAACGCCTGGCTTGCCAAGTAGCTACAATGCCACACACATGGCAATGGCGGGCAGGTTCAGCGTGGTCAGTCTTAGAAACAAGTTGCGCTGAAAGCGCATTCCTTAACTTTAGGCACTTTAGTTCACTTTAGGCACTTTAGGCACTTCTTTTTGGTTCCGGCTTGTCCTGAACTACTCAACTCAATTATCCCTGCTTTGCGAAGCCAGGCGCCTCTGGGAGTTTTATCCATTTGTTAAAGTAAAACGCGAAATTTCCTGTTTTTGTAGGTTTAATTTTTTTGTACATTACATTGCCCTGGCGGTCGGTCTCCTTTATCACGATCCGCTTATCCAGGATGGCCGTCCATTTGGCCACGTAGAGAAAAGTATACGGCTGCTCATGGGCAATGATCTCGTGAAGGCGGTGACAGTAAGCCACCTGGCGTTCATGATCGTATTCCTGCCTGATCTTGATGATCAGATCGTCGGCCTCGCTGTTATTAAAGGCAACGAAATTAAGCTGATGGGGATGGGTCTGGCTTGAGTGCCATATCTGATACAGGTCGGGTTCAATACCCATGACCCAGCCGAGGATCAGGGCATCAAAATCAGCCTTATCCACCCGCTCCTGGATGAAGACAGACCATTCCAAGAGATCGGTCCGAACATCGATACCTATCTGCTTCCAGGCATCCTGGGCGATGGCGAGCACGGCTTTCCGGAGATCGTTGCCGCTGTTGGTAATGAGCGTAAACTGAAACCTCTTTCCATCTTTTTCAAGCCATCCCTCCTTGTTTCGCCTCCAGCCCGCCTCTTCCAGGACCCTTAAAGCGGCCTGGGGATCATATGGGACGGGTTTAACGCTGTGATTATAATAATCGGTCTGTTTGACAAAAGGCCCGGTGATGCGCTCTCCCTGGCTGTAGAGCACGTAGTCTATGATCTTGTCCACGTCAATCGCCATGCTCAAGGCTCGGCGTACGCGCGGGTCATTAAACAGTTCGCGGCGCATGTTATAACCGATATAGGTGTAGCCAAATGAAGGTCCGGAGAAATTCTGGTACCTCGGATCATCTCTTAAACGCTCTACCTGATGGGGCTGGACGTTGTAACTATCAATGGTGCCCGCATAAAACTCCATCTCCTGGGTCAGAAGATCCGGCACGATCCGATAGACATACCGCTTATAGTTCGGGGGTCCTTCCCAATAGTCATAAAAGCGATCCAGGATAATGTACTGATCCGATTTCCACTCCCGAAAGACAAAGGGGCCGCATCCAATGGGGTGACGATTGAAGCGGCTTTGCCGCATGGAAAACTTTTCCGGGTTTTTCCCAAGACGGATGGCCTCTTTTTTTAGGGCCTCGTCATTCAGAAGATGCTCGGGGAGTATCCCCATGGCCCAGGTCCCCAGGGCAGGAGAATAAAGCCGTTTATAGACAATGCTCACCGTCAGGGGATCAACCACCTCCACGCGTTTGACCGGTTCATAGTCTGCGATGCGCGGCGATAGGTTCTTTGAATTCATGATCGCCTCAAAGGTAAACTTGACATCATGGGCATCAAATACGTGCCCATCATGAAACTTGACACCAGGACGAAGGTGAAACACCACGATCGGATTGTGTTCAGTGGCTGGCAGGATTTCTTCCGCATACTTTGTACGCTTTTCTTGCCACCTTTCGTCATCCACAGTGAGATAACCCTGCCCGTTGAAGCTGCTAAAATAATATTTCCCGAGAATATGTGAGAGGTTTTGAAAAAGATCCTGATCCACGGCATCCAGGACCAGCTTGATCCTGGCCGGGGCCGAAACCCGGACCCGCACCTCTTCGGTTTCCTTGTCCTCCTCATTTTTCTTTTCATACCTGGTCACCAGGAAGTTTCTGGCTGGACCTACAGAAATCTCCCTGATATTGCCCAAAGATGTCTTAAGCTCAGGATCGGTCGGAATCTCCCCGGCTTTGGCCCTCCGGAGAAGGGCCGCCACGTCTTCACCCTCTGCCTTTCCCAGACCAGGGATACTCGCATCCTCATTGACATAAAAGAATGCCTCTTCATAAATCTCCCACGAGGTGGCCAAGCGCCCTCTGAAACGCAGCTCTTCATCCCGGTCGATGAGACCCTCAAATACTAAGGACTGGATGTCGCTACTGGCCGAATCTGCTGACAGAATTGGGTTCAGAATGCTGGCATCACCAATGGAAGCAGTTATGTATTCATTGAGGCGATCAGGGTTGCCGCGTGTTTGCTCTTCGTAGGTAGGCATCCAGAGATAGGACTGGATCAGGAAAAGGATGAGCACAGTAGGAGCAAGTATGAGAACCCGTCGGATTGTCATTGTTCTTTTTAACCGTCCGTCTTCATAAGATCTTAGAATTTATGTCAAGTTTTATCAAGCAGCCTCTTTGCGATAAGTAGTCTTTTGAGTTTGTTGTGTTTCTTGGGTTTTTTGTGTCAAAAGTCTATAAACTCAATGAACTCAACAAACACTAATGGAATCAAGGAATGGGAGTCAAGGAAAAAGGCCTGGCCAAGAATATCTTTAGCCAATCACCTACAAGAAAAGGAAGGGGTAACTTCTCAATGGGTTCGGGGAAGTTACCTGAAATCAAGCCCGCTGACAGGCAATTAAATTTGAAAACGTCTGAAACTCGCTCATAAGTGAGCCTAAAGAAAAAAGAGTATTGATGACGTTAAAACACGCGTCCTTAGACTTGAAATTCATATGTGCTAACGAAAGGATCAGAAAGCCGCCTCTTTTTTCTTAAGGCTCACTAATGCGCTCAGACAGTCAGACGTTTTCAAATTTAACCGCCTGTCAGCTTAGGTTATTGAGAAGATACAGGAAGGGCTTTCAACTGCTGCAGATCATATGGAATAGTAAGATCGTGGATACGATATCGTGGAATTCACAAATCGATCGGATGGTCATTCAAAGAGTCTCATGATATTATCGCCCTCCACTGATATAGATTCCCGGATGTGACTTGTGAGGTTTTTGATTGTTTCGTAATCAAGGTCGAATCCACTTTTGATGATAAAATCGATCTCTGATGAGTTCGCAAAAGCATGGGGATCGATCTGCTTCTCATCTGTATGGCATGAGTAACCTGACAATTTTGTGAGAATATTTGCAAGGTATATAATGATAGAATTTGTCCCATAGTTTTCATCATACCATGGCGCATGATGATATAAAACCTGCATGATAACCTTGTCAGGGAAATCCCACTGTTTAAGGAGTGTTGCTGCGATTTGATAGTGGGTTGTCCCAAGTATCTCCCTCTCGGCCTCACTGAAGGTACTATTGTTCGAGCAGAGATGTTCGATGATTTGCAGAAACTCTTCATGAAAATATTCATCAAGGACTACCTTCCCCATATCGTGGATCAGTCCAGTAAGAAAGAGGGAGTCATCATCTCGTATGTTATAATGTCTCCCCAATAACTTGGCAACCTGACTGCAAATGATCGCATGTTTCCAGAATCGTGTGCGGTCGAAGGCATCGCTTTCACTGTGGGAAAAGAAATTTTGGACAGAAAAACCGAGTACGATGGACTTCACTTCATTAATACCCAATATGACCAACGCGTGTTCAAGAGAGCTTATACTGCTCAGGAAACCATAAAATGCCGAATTTGCGACTTTTAGTATCTTAATGGCCAATGCCTGGTCTTTTTCGATAACCCTTGCAAGCTCTTCAAAAGAGGCGTTTTCGTTTCCGACTATTGTCATGATTTTTTGGGAAATGATCGGAAGGGTCGGTATCTGCCGAATTCTTTTTACTAACTTTTTCTTATTCCTCTTGATCTTATTCATTGCCCTCTTTCCTTACATTTTTGCCACGCTGTCTTAGAAAAGCGTCCAAGTCGAGGGTTATTGGTTTGGGCCGGAGAGCCTCGGGCCTCTGGTCAACTGACCGGTTCACTTCAAGCCCATTTCCCCCTTGTTCCTGAATGGCTTTTCTAATCAACTGGAGTTCTTGTGAAACTGATGAGACACTGTCAACAAGTTTGCGCATTAACACAAAGATATCCTGTTCCGCGTGCGCAATGCTTCCAGGTTCAGAAGGATCAAGTATTCTGACAGTGGGGTCTCCTTTTGCAGGGCACTGTAGCTGGGTGAGGTGTTCCTCAGAAGCTTCTTGTGTGGCTTGAGCCGGCTCCCCTGGATCTTTCGATTCCTCTGGCACACTTTTTTGTTCGGTCTCTTGCGCGAGGCCCGACGGTTTTTTCTGCAGATGTCCTGTTGATGGTTTAGGCTCAATTCCTTTTTTTCCTTTTTTGGAAACAGTCAAGAAAGGACTTTTCATAACCTGGAGGCACTTTGTCCAAAATGATATCATGCTGGAAATTTCTAAGTCCTCCGGCGGAATTTTCAAAAGATTTTTCGTAATATTTTTAATGCATTTGGAAACGTTCGATTCAGGATAGAGCAGTATCAGCGCTTGTTGTGTCGCGACTGCTTCCGGTACTTTTTGATCTTGCATAATGATACCAAGTGGCATGACATCCATGGCAAGATGTTTCTGTACGGCCCCTTTGAACTTATTGTAGGCAAGCTTGGCAATTGAGACACTTTGACACTGATTCACCACAATCTTTGCTTTGCCTTTGAATCCGTTGAGAGAAAGTATCTTTAGTAGGGCGTAGGAATCAGTCAGGGAGGTGGGCTCGGGAGTTATAACCAGCACGACTTCGGAAGAAGCCAGACAGAAGGCGATGACGCTTCTTGAAACACCTGCTGATGTATCAAAGAGCAAGAAGTCGTATCCGTCGAGTTCGGAAAACGACCGGATCAGTTGTTCCACTTGCGCACTCTCAAGGTTGGCCATCTTTTCCACACCTGAGCTTCCGGGGATAATGTCGATCTGGTTATAGTTTCTGATGATAATATCCTGAAGACTGTGGCGGTTTGAAATCACATCTTCAAGGTCATTGTCAGGATTCAGTCCCAATAGTATATTGATGTTAGCCAATCCGAGATCCGCATCAAATAGGCATGTCCGGTAACCCAATGTTGCCAGGTGGAGGGCCAGATTGACACTAATGTTGGTCTTTCCAACCCCCCCCTTTCCGCTTGTGATGGTAATTGTTCTGGTTGTGTGGCTTCTTGACAAAACTAACTCCTATTGCTTCGGGATAGCTGAAATCTGAGTATTCCCTCCCTTGTTTTCAATGTTGAAGGTCACACTTTTACATCTATGTTTTTCACAGATCAGATAAAAGCTGTCGGTAATAAATTCTTTGAACAGAACCGGGTCCACGGTACCGGAGGTGTCCCCGTTTTGACCCTTGAGTGCCTCATATTTTGCCTGCAAGATATCGACCATTGCGCTTTGTGCTTCAGGATTGGATATATGAACGCCGGCCGGCGATGCGTCGTCTTGTATAGAGGGTCCGCCACCGCCCGACATGCCCTCAATGAAAAAGTCGGCCGTGTCCTGAGCGTCACTGCTTGATCGAAACGCCTTTATCATATCGTGAGGTACCATTCTGTTAATTTCTGGCAGCGTTGTCTGTTCGAGCTTCAACAAGCCATCTTCAAGCATGGTCTTCATGCCCCTTTCTGTCGCCAGATTTCTGATGCCGTCCTCGTCGAGTCCTTTATTCAAGGCATGGGCAATTTCCTTGTCTACAACAAAAATTTCCGAAAGGAGAGTGCGCCCTTTGTATCCCGTAAAGTTGCATGCCTTACAACCCTGTCCCCTAAAAAATCTCAGATGGGAAGGATATCTCTCAAAGAGCATGCCCCACTCATCATCGTCCGGGACATATTCTTGAATACAAGAGGAACAGATTTTCCGTACCAGTCTTTGGGCAAGAACACACATCAAACAGGAGGCTATCTGGCCATATTCCACCTCAAGATCAAGGAGACGGGATACAGAACTTACAGCATCATTCGTATGGAGGGTACTCAGGAGAAGATGTCCGGTTTGAGCGGCGTCAAAGCCGATATTTGCTGTTTCCTCATCACGCATCTCACCTACCAGTATCACATCAGGGTCAAGCCTGAGAAAGGAGCGCAACAGCCTTGAAAAGGTGAGATTGATCTTGGGGTGTATCTGGGTTTGCATGATACCGGGGAAAGCATATTCGATGGGATCTTCCGCGGTTATGATTTTCATACCCGGATTATATATGTATTGCAGGGCACCGTACAGTGTTGAAGACTTCCCGCTTCCTGTGGGCCCACACACCAGGATCATCCCAGCAGAGCTTTTTAGGAGTCTCTTAAACGGTTCCAGAACATGAGGGGAATGGTTCAGATTTTCAAGGCCGGCATTAGCCTTGCGGGGGTCAAGGATTCGGATCGTTACATTCTCTCCTGCAATAGCACGGCATGTGGCGACTCTGAAATCAAGCTCGACTTTCTCCTTTTGTGCTTTGTCGTAATAGTTTATTCGGAAAACGCCATCTTGCGGTAGACGTTTTTCAGCAATATCAAGGTTTGACATGATCTTAATGCGGGAGATAATACCAGCGGCCTTTTCTTGGAGTTTCTGTTTCAACCATCCTATGTTCGACTCTCGGAGAACGCCGTCCAATCGATAACGAAGTTTTACTCCCTTCCGATCTTGCTCAATATGAATATCGCTTGCGCCATTTGTGATGCCGTATTTGACGATAAAATTCACCAGCTCTTCAGCTTCGATATCCCGAAACCCGTAAATACGTCCCTCTGAATCCTTTCCTTCAATCTCTTCATCAAGTTCAAGCTCCACGAAATCGATTTCAGGTTCTTCGGTTTTTATTTCCTTTTTATCCGATAATGTAGCACCATCGAGGTGCTCGCTGTAGAGGATTTCAAAAAGCTCTTCAAATTTTTCTTCTGTTGTAAGTACGCACGATATATTGAGATGACTGTACATACCCTTTAACTCGTATATGAGGTGCATACTTTCAGGTCTAAGCAGGGCCAGGGTGAGATTGTTCCCTTTCAATGAAACTGGCAAAATCATGTTCTTTTCAGCATATTTCTGGCTGATAATACCGGCGAGAGCATCTTTTTCCTGTGGACTGTACACGAATTCGTTGAGATCCCTGAAAGGGATATTATACTGCTTAGACAGAGCAAATTGGAGCTGTTCCTGAGTGATAAACTCTTTTTGTACCAGTATCTCTTCCAGGGAGTCTGTGCTGTGGCTATGTTCCTGACAGGCAATATTTAGTTGTTCTTTGTTTATGTAACCCAGCGTCAAAACAATCTCCCCGAGCTCCAACTGTTTATTATACCTGTTCAGAACATAGTTTAGATCAAGGGGATTGAGGAGGTTTAAATCGCAAAGAATTTCACCAAGTTTCCGTGGGGATTTTTGAATTCGCAGGGCGACCTCAAGATCCTTTTCAGCGATCAATTTTAGCCTTACCGCCAGTTCTCCAAGCCTTGGAGCGTTAATCTGTTCCTTGAGCAGCCTCCCCATGTCGTCATGGGCAAGTAACCCTTCTTCTATAAGTACCTCACCGATAAGTTGATTCGGTTTTTTCCTTTTCAAACAAAATCTTAATTGGTCCTTGTTGATCAACCCCTTTTCTTCCGCCAATGTACCTATATTTTTTCTCAGGTCAGGATGGTTGAGGAGGTCTTTTAAATGAGATTCTGATAACGCTCGGATTTTCACAAGAATCCGACCCAGGGGGAGCTTTCGCAATTCTTCTTCCCGCTTTTGAATGGAAAATGCCTTCTCGACATCCTCCTTTTTCAGGAGTCCTTCCTTGATTAACAGTTCACCGATTTTTAACGGAGGTCCATCCTCTGCGGCTTTCTTTGAATTAGCAGGTTCCGTATTTTTTTGGTTCTTATCCATAGTAAAACGATCCAGATCCTTTAGGAAGAGCGAAGATTATGTAGTGCCTGAACGAAAAGTCATAACGAAAAGTCATGTTCAGGCAAAATCCGAATATCGAAATCCGAAATCCGAAACAAATTCGAATACCGAATGACAAAATGATCAAAACTAATACATTGAAAATTCGATGTTTTTGTCATTGGAGCATTTCTATTTTTGTCATTGTTTCGGATTTCGTGTTTCGGATTTCGTATTTTTGACCAAAAAAACAGAGGCTTTCGGTCAAGCACTATGTAGTATCCCTATGAGGGGTACAGCAATATTCATACCAGAGTTCAAGAGTAACAATCGAAGCTCGACCGTGACAAACACGTACTTTTGAAGGCCCCCGGGAAGGCTGACCTTCACATACTGAACGTCCTGTTGAAGATCTTAGTTAGTTTCCATCCAGAAATGGCCCTTTTCGGCCCTTTTCCGCAATCGCCGACTTCGCCATAGTAGCCTTCTTGGCTACGACGGCTGAATCGGCGTCAATCTGCGGGATCGCTTGTGCGGCGTACGCATGTACGCCTCCGCGCAGTCCCTTGATTTCCTTGACCTTGCGAAAAATTGCTCATTTCTGAATAGGAAACTGCGTTGTGTCCATCCGGAGTTTCCGGATGGACACTAGTTAGTGTTCTGTCTCATGCCGTCAAAAAAATGTCACTATTGCGCTGAAACCTCATGTGGGTGCTGGGCCATCCCCAGGCGGCATACAGCGCGCTGGTGACGCAGAATCACCTCATTGAGGGAAGGGCATTCAGCCGTGCGGCAATAAACCGTTCCAGGGTATGATTTTTGCAAACTTTATAAAATTACAATCAAAACCACCATATGAAAAAACTCCCTTTGTCAGAAGGTATCAAGAAGGCCCTTGTATACGGAAGAGGAGAGTTGTGTCATTATTTGAAGTTTGTGGTATGTTACGAAAAGGGTGATGGGGGATGAACATCAGTCCGGGATCAAATGTAGATATTGTTCTTGATTTTGATTGGTCGGAAGAAACGATTGATGTCAGGAGTGCAACTGTCTATGACCTTGACGACCAAAGGATAATTCTGTCTCAAACTTCCCCGCCCATCGGAACCCATAGTATTGGAAAAAGAGTCAATGTAACTTACCTTGTCAGGGAAAAAGATGGTCCGGCTAGATATTGCATCACTGGAAGGCTGGCGGAGATTGTCAGGGACTACAGGCTGTCCGGATCTGGAACTGCAGAGGCTCTTGTAATAATACAAGAACCCAGCCGTGAGCGTTTCAACCTGAGGCTGTTTTACAGGTTGGAACCACCGACTGACAGCGGCATAGTCCTTTTTCTAAATGAAGAGAAAGTGAACATTATTGACATTTCAATTGGCGGGGCCAAGTTCACTCACAGGAAAGATCAACCGGTAAAGCCAAAAAAAATACTCAAGTTAATCTTGCAAGTAGACGAAGAAAGTTTTGACGTAAAGGCGCAAGTCGTAAGGATCTTCCCGGTCAGTGGGCGAATGGCAAAAAAATTGGAAAGTGTAGCCGTTCAATTCCTGAATCTGGACAGGGGGATGATAGACTTGTTGTCCAAAAAAATTAGAGATATTGAAAGGGAGATGCGTTACAGAGACATATATGCCGAAGGCGGTTGAGTCGTTAAGTCGTTGAGTCGTTGAGTCGTTTTTAATCTAACCACTCAACTAATCGACCACTCAACTATTCAACCAACCGTGGGGCCTCAGGCTCCGGACATACGCAGGATGGCATGTTCTAGCACCATCTTGCCATCCTGGCCGGATCTCTTCAGTCGAATGTCAGCCTCAAGGAGGACCTCCAGTGCCCTGATGAGCTCTTTAAAGGTATAGTTGCCTGATTGCTTGAGCGCCATGTAAATAGCAAAGGGGTGTGCTTTGCTGGTCAAAAAGTCTGGTTCGCGCTTTTCAAGCTCCGGCAATATGATTTTCTGGAAAGCCGCGTAGCTTAGATCCTGCCTCCAGCCGCCGCCATGCCTGCCATGAATGAAATCTTTGGCCAGGATCAATTTCCTCATCTGGTTGGTTAGAGCTGCAAGCACCTGAAGCGGGACAAAGTTGTTCTTCAAAAGGCTGTTCAGAAAAAATAGTGCCCTGATTGTGTCCCTTTCAGCAATGGCATTGGTCATCTCATAGATAGGGTCCTGCTTGGTTCTCTTTGAGACCCTTTCAACGTCTGAAGGTAAAATTTCCTTCCGGTCCCCCACAAAGGCGATCAACTTCTCCAGCTCATTCCGGAAGCTGCGCATGTCGAGGCCGATCTTTTCATACAGTGCCTCGAACCCACCAGGTGCCATGTTTTTTCCGGCCCTTCTCAAGGTCTCTTTCACGTGAGCTTTCAAGGCCTCTTGCTGCTGGCGCTTGTCTGCTGCCCTGTCACCTTTTGGCACAGAGCAGTCAATGGCTACGCCCACTTTATTGATTGTTTTGTACAGCTTCCGGCGCTTGTCAACAAGGTCGGTTGTAAGGACCAAATGGTTTGTCTTCGGATATCCTCCAAGGATCGCATCGCTCAACACCTCAGCGTCATCCTGATGGACCGGCACTGTCATTTTCTCCTGCACGCAATAGGCGACGACCTGGTCCAACCATGCCTCGGCAGCATCTTTGCTTAGAGCCTCCCTCAGCTTGTTGTCCGAAACCCGTGTCCAGTTTCCGTCCTTAATATCATCAAGTGACATGCCAGCCACACTTAACATGTGGAGGAGATAGCGAGCAGATTCTTTGAGGTCTTGTCTTTCAAATGCCTCTTTTGATTTATGAAGGAGATCATCAGCAGCTACGGCAGAGTAAAATATTCTTGTACCATGAACCGCAATCACCTTGGCGGATGGAATCATCGGAAATGTATTCAGGCGTTCAATGATCTCGTAGACGTTTTCGCTTGTACCATCTATTGCTTCGTAGTTGAGGCCTTGATGATTGGGCAAAACGAGCACATCCAGAAGGGACTTGAAGGCGGATTTGTAAAGGAATTCATCCCCGTAAAAAAGATAAACCGGGACAACCTTGCCTTTTCTGATCTCAACTAAGAGTTTGGATAGATCCTTATAACTAATCTCTTTTGTCATTACTTTCGCGCCGCCTCAACATGATCATCATGGCTATTGCGATTACTGCCATGATTAGCCCGATAAGTTGAGAAGTAGAAAACATGCCCTCAACAAACATGCCCCGCTCATCCCCGCGAAAGTGCTCTATGATAGAGCGCGTGACACTATAGAGCAGGACATAGGTCCAGAATATCTGGCCCTCAAACCCTTTGATGCGCCTGATCCCCACAAGCACGAAAAAGATAAAAAGGCCGTTGAGGGAGGAATAGAGCTGGGTAGGATGAAGGGGCACCCCCTTGGGCGCCAAGGACTCAGGATGTGTAAAGATCACAGCCCACGGCAGATCGCAAGTCTTGCCATAGCAACATCCGGCAAAAAAACAACCAATCCGGCCCACAAAGAGTCCAAATGCTATGGAAGGGGCCATAATATCCGCGGTTTTTAGAAGGGGAAGGCCTTTTCTCCTCATGTACCAGAGCGCTGTTAACAGGGCGCCGATGAATCCCCCATAAAACACCAGCCCGCCTTGCCATATACGGACAATCTCGAAAGGATCATGCCTGAAGGTAGACCAGTTGATCAGGACATATAATGTCCGGGAGCCGACTATGGCTGCAACCAGCATATAGAAACACAGGTCCAGGATCTTATTAGCATCTTCGTCCTCTCTTCGGGCCTCCCGAAGGGCCAGAGCAATGGCTGACAGGAAGGCCATGGCTATGAAAACGCCGTACGTATGCAGGGTAAAGGGGCCTATGCGGAACAAGACAGGATACATAATCTTACATTTTCTTAAAGATGAAGTAAAAACAGAATATCCCGACGCCCACGGAGATGGCACTGTCAGCTACGTTGAAGGCAGGCCAGTGTAAGGTCCCAATGTGAAAATCGAGGAAATCGACGACCTCTCCGAAACGGAGACGGTCGATTAGATTGCCCAGGGCCCCTCCGAAGGTTATGGCAAGACCGGCATCCAGCCATGGTTTGCCAGGAGGAAGTCTCGTATAGAGGTAGAAAATGATCCCAAGGGCCACAAAGGAGATCGCGAGAAACAATCCGGTTCGCAACCGGGATGCCTCACCTGCAAGCACACCGAAAGCACCGCCCGTATTTCGAACATAAGTCAGGTCAAAGAATCCCGGGATGACCTCCAGGTTTTCATGAAGCAAAAACCTTTGCGTGACAAGCCCCTTGGTTACCTGATCAACCAGGATAATGGCCACACCGATTAGCAGGAAAGTCATGTATTTTCTTTTCAAGCTATCACTTTTCCTTAAGGCTTGGCTTATCAAATTCGAATATCGAATATCGAAATACGAAACAAATCCGAATTTCAAATATCAAATGTCCAAAACGTTATTCATAATACCTCAATTCTCAATTTCATTGTTTTGTATTTTTGTCATTTGTATTTGTTTCGGATTTCGTGTTTCGGATTTCGTGCTTCGGCCTCCGGCTCGGTAAGAATTCCAATTTCAGATCATCTGCTCAGTGCCTACATCACCCTCTCGCCGGCCTTAAGGACCTTCACGCATCGGGCACAAATCGTCTTGTGTGTCGCGTCAACACCAACTGAAGGATCATGTATCCAGCAGCGCTCGCATTTTTCGCCGGGTGCAGGATCGATACGGATAGCAAGCCCTGAAATCCTGGTGCTCTGGTACGCATCAGACCTGCCTGCAACGCTCTCGCCTGCCCGCCATCGCTCTCGCTCAGGCGAGGCGGGCGGGCTTGCGGGGCGGCCGGGAAGTCCTTCTTCGGTCGAAATATTTACCCTGGAAACAATGAAGACTGTGCGCAGTTCGTCGGCATTCGGCTTCACCACTGCGCCGAGTTCCTCTGGTATGGATAGAGTCACTGCTGCATCCAAAGCGTGGCCAATGATTTTCCGGGCCCTGGCCTCTTCAAGGGCCTTGCTAACCTCCCCCCTGAGCAGAAGGATAGATTCCCACCTTTCGGCCAATTCATCATCCAAAAAGTCCTCGTTTACTTCCGGCAGTTGAGTCAGGTGCACACTGGCCGGCCCGGCATCGGTGCCGGGCATGTGAGCCCATAGCTCCTCAGCCGTAAAGACCAGGATCGGGGCCATAAGGCGCACCAGGTTATCGAGTATAGTGTTAAGCGCAGTCTGAGCCGAACGTCTAACAGTTGACCTTGCAGGCGAGGTATAGAGCCTGTCCTTGAGAACGTCCAGGTAA